>NZ_PYYB01000003.1:0-300000 GCF_003044185.1 Paraconexibacter algicola | reverse complement strand
AACACCTTCGACGGCGTCGCGAGCACCCTCGCTCGGTTCATCCCCGGCATCACGCTGGACCGCGGCTACCGGATCGCCGACCAGATCCACAACACCGGCCAGGCGATCGTCTGGTCCGGGCACCAGGAGCTGGCCGAGCACTACTGGTCCCAGCTGCAGGACGCGGGCCTGACGATGGCCCCGCTCGAGAAGGCCTAGGGCCCCGCAGCACGACGACGGGGCGCGGTCTCCCGCGCCCCGTCGGCACATCCTCGGTGGGGGCCGGTCCCGCAGGACCGGCGGACCACCTACGCCTCGGCGGGCTCCACGGCGGGGGCGAACCCGAAGGACGCGACCTCCTGCCAGGTGTAGAGGACCGGGACCTGCCACCAGCCGGAGGTCACGACGCGGAAGCGCGTGAACTCGGGGCCGTTCCAGAACGCGTCCCAGTCCGCCTTCTTCTCGAAATGGAAGTACTGGGTGAAGCGGTAGCGGTCGTCCATCGAGCGGTAGACGCTGTAGTGCGTCGACCCGTAGCGGGGGGCGATCGCCGAGATCTCCTCGAGCGCCTCCTGGAGCTGGTCGCCACGGAAGCCCGTGGCGTACCAGCCGATCTGCACGGCGCCGGCGGCCATCAGGCACCCACCTCCGCGATGATCGCGCCCTCGCCCTCGGCGGTGCGGCCCTGCCCGGGCTCGGTGGCCCCGACGAGCACGGCGATCTTGCCGAGGTGCTGGTTGTCGCGCATCATCTGGTGCGCCTCGGCGACCCCGTCGAACCCGAGGGTCTTCCAGAGCACGGGGCGGACCTTCGACTCCTCGATGAGCTTGTTCGCGAGGTTGCACTCCCACGCGTTGGCGAAGTGCGAGCCGATGATCTCCTTCTGGCGCATCCACAGGTAGCGGACGTCGAAGTCGAGCGTGTAGCCGGAGGTGGCGCCGCAGATGACGACCTTGCCGAACGGCTTGACCGCGTAGACGGAGGTCGGGAACGTCGCGGTGCCGACGTGCTCGAAGACGATGTCGGGCGCCTCGCCGAGGATCTCGTTGACCGCCTGCGAGAAGCGACGCGACTCGAGGAAGCGGGCCTTCTCCTCCTCGGGCGTCTCGCCGCCCTTGCGCATCATGCCCTTGAAGTCGTTGCGGTTCAGGTAGCCGGCGGCGCCGAGCTCCTTGACGAGCTCGCCCTTCTCCTCGGAGGAGACGACGCCGACGCACTCCGCGCCCGCGGCCTTGCACAGCTGCACGGCGAAGACGCCGAGGCCACCGGCCGCACCCCAGATCAGGACCTTCTTGCCGGCGGTCAGGCCGCCGCGGTTGAAGAGCATCCGGTAGGCGGTGAAGTACGTGAGGCCGTAGGACGCGGCCTCCTCCCAGCTCAGGTGCTTGGGCTTGGGGAGGAGCTGCTGGGCCTGGACCTTCGTGAACTGCGCGAAGGAGCCCCAGGTGGTCTCGTAGCCCCAGATCATCTGCGACGGGGCGGCCATCGGGTCGAGGCCGTGGACCTCGGGATCCTCGTAGGACGCCATGTTGCAGTGGATCACGACCTCGTCGCCCGGCTTCCAGCGGGTGACGCCCTCGCCGACCTTCCAGACGATGCCCGACGCGTCCGACCCACCGATGTGGTGGCCGTACTGCGGGTGGTCGCCGTAGCGGAAGATCGAGATGGGCTCCGCCAGCGCGGCCCACACGTTGTTGAAGTTGACGCCGGCCGCCATCACGCGGACCACGACCTCGAACGCCCCGGGCTCCGGGACCTCGATCTCTTCGACCTGGAAGGCATCGCGCGGCTCGCCGAAGCGGTCCTCGCGGATGACCCAAGCCGCCATCGTGGCCGGGAGCTCGCCGGGCTCGGTGTCGACGACGGACACCTGGGAGATATCGACTGCCATAGGACCGGAGAGGTTACCCGGCCGCAGCGTGAGTTTGCGGTGCCGTCCCGCGGCCGGGCCGCGGGCCCTCAGCGCGGGGGCGTCGCGCCCGGGCCGGCGAACTCCCGCCGGGCGGTGCGACGCAGCGTCGTGGACGCCTTGTCCCACACGTAGTCGCGCTCCTCGAACTTCGAGGGGGCCTGCGGCTCGTCGCCCTTGGCGTACACCGGGGTGCGGACCACGAGCGTGCCGTTGCGCAGCTTGAACGTGGCGCGATAGAGCTGCTGGCTGCGGAACACCGCGCGCAGCTTGGCCGTCGGCTTGCCCGAGGCGCCGCCGTCGGTCGAGAAGAGGTAGAGGGCGACCGTGCCCGCCTGGCCGGGCATCGTGACGAGGACGATCGCGTCGGCCTTGCCGTCGCCCGTCACGTCGACGAAGCCGCTGCGCGCGTCGACGAAGCCCGCCTTGCTCGACAGCAGGCGCTTGATCGCGGAGCTCGTCTTCGCGTCGGCCTGCAGCTCCTGCGAGAAGAACGCCTGGGGGTTGCTGCTTCCCGTGGTCTCCTGCTCGGGGGTGACCGTGGTCTGGGCGAGCGCGTACGTGGCCGGGGCCCCCGCGGCGAGGCAGGCGGCCAGGATCGCGGTCCGGCGCGGGCGTGGCATCCCCCGATCGTGCCAGACGCGGACGCTCAGGGCTGCAGGAGTTCGTTCTGCGCGCTCGGCCGCTCGGCGCCGACCTCGAGCGTCGCGGCGTCGATCGACCCGGCGCCCACGGACACCCGGTAGGAGCCGCTGGGCACGTCGGCCTTCAGCGTCGCGGTGTCCCGCGGGTTGATCGGACCCGTGCGCTGCGTGATGCCCGGCCCGGAGGACGTGTCGCGGGTCTCGAGCGTCACCTGCTGCGAGGTCTCGGTCTGGTTGGTGACGATCAGGTTGATCGGCCCGGCCCCGAACTTCTCGGGCGACACGGCGACGCCCGACGGCGTGATCGCCGCCGTCACGACGATCGGCGCGGGCGGCCGCTCCTCGTTGGCGTAGTCCTCGTCGTCGCCGCAGCCGGCCGCGGTCAGCAGCACGGTCGCCGCGAGCGCGGTCGCCGTCCGGCGCATCCTCTTGGTCACGTGACGATCGCTCTCCATCCCAGGGCCCTCGAGGGCCCACAGCAGGCCCCCGGAGCGCAACCCTAACCGAACACCCGGCGTTCGGGTCAACGGCGATGAACGGCGACGTTCAGATGCTGCCGGTCGCGGGGGCCGCGAGCGCCTCGCGCTCGGCCTGCACCTCGGCGAGCGTGAGCTGCAGGGCGTCCCAGGCGGCGGGCTCGGCCACGGCGTAGGCGGCGCCGTCGAGCAGCCGGACCTCGGCCTGGTACTGCTCCCACGCGTCGCGCACGAGCGCGTCGAGCTCCTCGAGCCGGCGGAGGGCGTCCTGCTGCGAGACGGTCGTCATGCGCGCTGCCTTTCTCTGGGGAGGGCGGGGTGCTCGTCTTCCACGGTAGCCCTCCGCGCGGTCGGACGGGTGCACGTCGTCCTGCGTGCCGTCCGGGCCGACACGTACACGTGTTCGCATCGTGCACCAGTCGCTGCTCACCCAGGAGTTCCTCGTCGTCGACACCGAGACCAACGGCAAGGCCGGTGACGCCTGCGAGCTCACCGAGGTCGGCGCCGTCCTCGTCGGGGGCGGTGAGCTGCACGACCGCTGGGAGACGTTGTGCGCCGTCCACGCGCCGCTGAGCCGCGGCGTGCAGCGCCTCACCGGCATCACGCAGGCGATGGTCGACGCCGCGCCCGCCGCCGAGACGACGCTGCCCGAGCTCGCCGAGCTGCTCGAGGATCGCGTCCTCGTCGCGCACTCCGCGTCGTTCGACGTCCGGGTGCTGCGACAGGCGTTCGACCGCGCGGGACTGGACTGGCCCGACCCGCCGACGCTCTGCACCGTCGCGATGGCGCGACGGCTGCACCCGCTGGCCCGCCAGCGCAAGCTCGCGCTGCTCGCGGGCTCGCTCGGGATCGACGTCGAGGTCTCGCACCGCGCGCTCGCGGACGCCGAGACCTGCGCGCGCGTGTTCTGCGCGCTGTTCCCCAAACTCTGCGCCAACGCGATCACCGTCGCGGACGCGGTCGCGCTCCTGCGCCCGGCCCGGCCCCGCCGGGCGCGCGCCGGCCGCACCGACGGCGGCGCGACGCTCCAGGGCGTGCGCCGGCGCGCCCCCGCGATGGGGCACCTGCCCGACGCCCCGGGCGTCTACGTGTTCCGCAACGAGGCGGGCCAGCCGCTGTACGTCGGCAAGTCCGTGTCGTTGCGCCGACGGGCCGCCGCGCACTTCGCCCCGTCCTCGACCGACGGGGACTGGTCGGCGCGGGTCGAGTCCGTCGACCACGTCGAGACGCGCTCGGAGCTCGGCGCCCTGCTGGAGGAGCAGCGCCTGATCGGGGAGCTGCTGCCGCCCGGCAACGTCCGCGACAAGCACCGTGACCGCTTCGTGTACCTGCGCTGCCGCTTCGACATCGCGTTCCCCGTGCTCGAGGTGGCGCCGGAGCCCGCGCCCGGCCACGCCGTGAACGTCGGGCCGCTCGCCTCGCGCGCAGGAGCGCTCGAGCTCGTCGAGCAGCTGAACTCGCTGTTCGGGCTGCGGCACTGCGGCCGCTCGCTGCCCCGCCGGCCGCACCCGTCCGCGTACGGGCAGATGGGCCGCTGCGCGTCCCCGTGCCTGGGCGACCTCGACCCCAACGCCTACCGCCGCAAGCTCGACGAGGCGCTGGCGCTGTTCACCCGGCGCGACACGGTCGGCGGCGTGCCCGCGTCCACCCACCCGCTGCTGCGCCACGTCGACGAGCAGATGCGCCGGGCCGCGGCCGCCGAGCGCTACGAGCGCGCGGCGTGGCTGCGGCGTCGCCGCGCCCGCCTGGAGGAGCTGCTCGCCGCCCTGGGGGAGGACGTCGCCGCAGCGCACGCCCGGCCACGGCTCGTGCTCGCCTCCCACCGCGGCGTGCGGGGCTGGGACGCGTTCTGGCTCGTCGGCGGACGCGTCGCCGACCACGGGCCGCTCGACGACGTGCAGGACGGGGTCGCCCGCACGGTCCGGGCGCTGCGCGACACCGGTCCGGGGACCGTGCCGCACCTCGCGCCCGCCGACGTCGGCCGCCAGCGGATCGCCGAGACGTGGCTGCGCGGCCGGGTGGTCCCGACGCTCGAGCTCGACCCGGAGCCGGCCCGGCGGCGGATCGCCGCGTTCCTGCGCGCCCACGGCGTGCCCGAGCCGCCCGCCGACGGCGTCGGGGCGCCCGACGCGCGGCGCGGCGCGCCCGCGCCGCCGCTCAGTCCGCGGGGGCGAACGGCAGCTCGGTGACGACCGCGGTCGTGTCGCCGTCGCCGACGCGCACGACGTCCCCGGGCGCCGCCTCGCGGCGCACGAGCGCGAGCGCGATCGGCCCGTGCTGCGGGGAGTCCGCGACGCTGCCCAGGCGGCCGACCTCGCGCTCCCCGGACTCCCCGGTGAGCACGAGCGGGTCGCCGGGCGCGGCGGGACCGGACAGCCGCAGCCCGCGCAGGTGGCGGTTGGGCTTGCCCTTGTAGAAGAGCCGCGCGACGGTCTCCTGGCCGACGTAGCAGCCCTTCGTGAAGCTCACGGCCCGCTCGTTGAGCGCCGCCTCCTGCGGGATCACGGTGTCGTCGAGGTCGACGCCGTAGCGCGGGACGCCCGCCTCGACGCGCAGCACCTCCGCGGAGGCCTCCGCCACCGCCACGGCGCCCGCCTGGAGCAGTGCGGCGCGGACCGCCTCGACGTCCTCGGTCGCGGTCAGCACGTCGACGCCCGCGCGGGTGCGCACGAGCCGTGCGGGGCGCCCGCCGAGCGTCCCGGCCCGGTGCGCGTGCTCCTCGGCGGGCAGGTCCTCGGCGTCCGCGACGGCCGCCGCGCGCGGCCCGACGAGCGACAGCAGCCCGGTCTGCAGGGTCCGCTTGTGCAGCTGCACGTCGTAGCCGATGCTGAACCGGCGAACGAGGTCGAACAGCGCCTGCAGCGCGACGCGCTCGGTGTCCAGCAGGAGCTCCTCGCCGGTCTCGAGCACCCGCACGTCGCCGAGCATCTTGCCCTTGTGGGTGAGGAACGCCGCGTAGGTGCCGCCGCCGGGCTCCAGGGCCTCGATCTCGTTCGTGACCTGGCCGTTGAGGAAGCTGCGACGGTCGGCGCCGGTGAGCGCGAGCTTGCCGCGCTCGGAGCGGTCCACGAGCCCGGCGCCGGTGGTGAGCGCCTCGCGGTCGGTGTCCGTGATGACGAGGACGGTCATGGGGTCGGAGGATGGCAGACGGTAGATTCCTGCTCATGCCGCTCGCCGACACCTTCCAGCGGATCGTCGACTCGCTCCCCGACGACTGGACCGATCTCGAGATCGACCTGCGGATCCACGACGAGGAGCGGTACATCGACGCCGCGGTGTACCTGGTGACCTGCAACGCGCAGCCCTACTCGCAGCACGACTGGCACTGGCGCCTGCTCGTCGCCCACCGCTTCGGGCACGCCGCCTCGGCGCCCGCGGTGAGCACCGCGCTCGGCCTGCTCGACGACGCCGGCATCGCGGGCGAGCTCGCGGTCCGCCAGGTCCGCAGCGGCCGTGTGGAGGTCACGCAGATGTGGGGCCGTCCGCAGTCGGTGCGCGACGAGTTCCGTCGCCTGCGCTCCCAGTAGCGCCCGGGCCGGCCGTCAGGGCCGGCCGAACGCCAGCGCCACGTTCACCGGCTCCTCGGTGATGCCGACCTCGGCCTCCCAGCGGGCCCACTCCTCGACGTCGCGCCGGCCGAACACGCCGAAGCCGACCGAGCTGCCGACGAGCGCGGGGGAGACGGCCTCGAGCTCCTCGAGCACGAGGTCCTGGCGCAGCCCCTCCTGGGCCTCGACGAGCGCGGTCGTCCCGGACTCCGGGTCGGCGATCGCCTCGTCGTAGCCGCGCTTGAGCGCGGTGACCACCGCGCGCACGAGCGGCCGGCGCTCCTGGTAGGTCGAGCGGCTGACCGCGAGCACGAGCTCAGGGTAGGAGGGGGCGCCGTAGCGGTCGAGCTTGAAGACGCGCGTGTCGGGCTTCTCGCGCTTGAGCGCCACGCCTTCCGCGTTCCAGAACGCGGTCACGCCGTCGACCTTGCCGCCGAGCAGCGCCTGCACGGCGGTGAAGCCGATCGTGGTCGTCTTCACCCGCTCGGGGTCGCCGCCGTCGCCGCGGACGATCGACCGCAGCACGGCCACGTCGCTCGGCAGGCCGGTGACCCCGACGGTCCGGCCCTCCAGGTCGCGCGGGCGGCGGACGTCCGGCCCGGTGATGACGCTCGCCAGCGGCTGCTGGACGACCGGCATCACGGCGACGAGATCGGCGCCCTTCTCGCGGGCGATCGCGAGGTCGTGGATGTCGAGGATCGCGAAGTCGGTGCGGTTGGCGGTCAGGAGCTTCACCGCGTCGGTCGAGTCCGACGGCGGCTGGATCTCCAGGCGCACGCCCTCGGCCTCGTCGAACGCCCGCGACCGGGCCAGGAAGATCCCCGCGTGCACCGCGTTGGGCGTGAAGTCCAGCAGCAGCGTCGCGTCCTCCTCGGGGCGGCCGTCGCCGCCGCTGCAGGCGGCCAGGCCGAGCGCGGCGAGGAGGGCGAGGAGCGGCAGCAGGCGACGGAGCACGCCGCCAGGATAGGCGTCGCCGGACCCGCGCCGCGGAGCCGCATCGGCCGCCGGGCGCGTCCGCGGCCCTCGACGGGACCGGTCCGGCGACGCCATACACTCAACGGATGCGCCGTCGCGTCACCTTCTCGCGAAACGTCACGCTCTCGCTCTCGCGAACCTGCCAGTGCTTCTGCAAGTACTGCGCCTTCAAGACCCACAAGGCGCACCTCTACTCGCCCGACGAGGTGATCGCGCAGCTCGACGCCGCCGCGCGCCGCAACGTCAAGGAGCTGCTCGTGCTCACGGGCGAGCGGCCGGAGGTCAACGCCGAGGTCGCCGCGCGGCTCGCCGCGTACGGGCACGAGGACTTCACCGGGTACGTCGTGTGGACCTGCGAGCGCGCGCTCGAGCGCGGCCTGCTCCCGCACACGAACCTCGGCGTCCTCACGAAGGAGGACCTGGCGCGGCTGCGCGAGGTCACCGCCTCGCAGGGGCTGATGCTCGAGTCGATCCGCGACGACCTCGTCGCCCACCAGGGCTCGCCGACGAAGGCCCCGCACCGCCGCCTCGAGACGATCCGCTGGGCGGGCGAGCTGCGGATCCCGTTCACCAGCGGCATCCTCGTCGGCATCGGCGAGACCGCGCAGGACCGGTTCGCGGCGCTCGACGCGCTGGCCGCGGTCCACGCCGAGCACGGGCACCTGCAGGAGGTCATCCTGCAGAACTTCGTCCCGCACGACGCCTACTACGGCCGCGAGGTCGCGGAGATCGCCGACGCGGCCGCCCGGCGCGCCTGGGCGACGGGCCTGTGGGACGGCGAGGGCGAGCGGCCCGCGAAGGACCTGCCCGCCTGGGCGACCGGCGTGACGATCGAGGAGATGGAGGACCTCGTCACCCACGCGCGGCGGATCATGCCCGACGTCGGCGTGCAGATCCCGCCGAACCTCGCCGACTGGTGGCCACGGCTGATCGACGCCGGCGCCACCGACCTCGGGGGCCTGTCGGCCAACGGCGACCACATCAGCCCCGAGCATCCCTTCCCGTCCCCGCACCAGGTCCGCAAGGAGCTCGCCCCGCGCGGCTACGCGCTCACCGAGCGGCTGTGCGTGTACGGCTCGTTCATCGACGCCGGGTGGATCGCCCCGGGCGTGATGGACACGATCCGCCAGAAGTACTGGTCGTTCATCCCGCGGCGCGGGTCCGGGCGGACCGACCCGCCGCGCCCGATCCGCCGCGACCTCGTCGCCGGGGCGATCGCCCGCGGCCGCGACGGTGCGTGGCTGAGCGAGGACGAGCTGACCGCGCTCTTCGCGGAGGACCGGCCCGAGGCGGTCGAGGACCTGCGCCAGGCCGCCGACGAGCTGCGCGCCGAGCTCGCGGGGGACGACGTCACCTACGTCGTGAACCGCAACATCAACGTCTCGAACGTCTGCACGGTCGGCTGCGCGTTCTGCGGCTTCGGGCAGTCCCGCCGCTCCCCGGACGCCTACGAGCACTCGCGGGAGGACTTCGCGGCGCGCGTCGCCGACGCGGTCGCGTTCGGTGCCACCGAGCTGTGCATCCAGTCGGGCATCCACCCGGACTGGCAGTTCGAGGACTACCTCGGCTGGCTGCGCTTCGCGAAGGAGCTCGCGCCGCAGCTGCACCTGCACGCGTACTCGCCGATGGAGATCGACCACATGGCGACGGTCAGCGGCCTGCCGCTGTCCGAGGTCTTCGCGCAGCTGCGCGACGCCGGCCTGGGCTCGACGCCCGGGACCGCCGCGGAGGTGCTCCACGACGGCGTGCGCGAGCGGATCAGCCCGAACAAGCTGCCCGCCGCCCGCTGGGTCGAGGTGATCGAGGCCTCGCACGCCGCGGGCCTGCGCTCGACCTCGACCGTGATGTTCGGGCACGTCGAGGAGCCCTGGGAGCTCGCCGAGCACCTGCGCGTCGTCCGCGCGCTGCAGGAGCGCACCGGCGGCATCACCGAGTTCGTGCCGCTGAGCTTCATCCCGTACATGACGATGCTCGGCCGCACCCACGGCGTCGAGGAGCTCTCCGCCGAGGAGAACCTCAAGCACACCGCGGTCTTCCGCCTCGCGCTCGGCCGGTCGATCAGCAACCTGCAGGCCTCGTGGGTCAAGATGGGCCTGGACGCGGCGACCGAATCGCTGCGCTGGGGCGTCAACGACCTGGGAGGAACCCTCATGGAGGAGTCGATCAGCCGCATGGCGGGGAGCCGTCACGGCGTCCGTCTGGACCCGGAGGACCTCGTCGAGGCCGCGCACGCGGCCGGGCGCCCCGCCGCGGAGCGCACGACGCTCTACGCGGTGCGGCGGCGCACGCCCGTCGGCATGACGCTCGACGGCTTCGACCTGGTGACCGCATGAGCACCCCGGGCGGCGAGGCGATCACCGCGGAGGGCCTGGAGGCGCTCAAGGCGGAGCTGCACGAGCTGGAGACGACCGCGCGGGCCGACATCGCCAAGCGGATCTCCTTCGCCCGCGACATGGGCGACCTGAAGGAGAACGCCGAGTACCACATCGCCAAGGAGGACCAGGGGCACCTCGAGACGAAGATCCTGCGCCTGCAGGAGCGGCTGCGCAACGCGGTCGTCGTCGAGGCCTCCGGCACCGACGTCGTGGGCTTCGGCTCGACGGTCACCGTGCGTGACGAGACCTCCGGCAAGGAGGCGACCTACACGATCGTCGGCCCGACCGAGGCGGACGCGTCCGCCGGGAAGCTGTCCGCGGAGTCGCCGGTCGCGATCGCGCTCGTGGGCGCGAAGGCGGGGGACACCGTCGAGGTGCAGACCCCGCGCGGCGGCCGCCCGATGGCGGTCCTGCGCATCGGCTGAGATGCCTCCGCGGAGGCGTCTGGCGCGTCGGCGCGCCTCCGCGGAGGCGCCGTCGTCAGCGGAAGAGGTCCTCCGCGAGCGGCCGCAGCAGTGCCGCCGCGCCGGGGCCGTCGTCGGCGGTCACGTGGTGCCCGAGCCCGCGCAGGACGACCGTGGGCGTGCCGGAGATCTTGTCGCGGACGAGGTCGGCGGCGGCCGCCGCCTGGTCGGCCACCGCGATCCAGGTGGCGCGCAGCTCGCGGCCGTCCGCGTCGCGTCCGCCGCGCCGATCGTCCAGCGGCTGCAGCCCGGCGACCCCGATCGCCACGTCGCACTGCCCGTGACGCCACGCGCGCCCGAACGAGTCCGTCACCACGACGGCCAGCCGCTCGACCCCGGTGTGCGCGCGCAGCGCGGCGCGCAGGCCGCGGGCCGAGCCGTCCGGGTCCAGCGGCAGCAGGACGAGGGTGTCGTCCTCGCCGCTGTTGGAGGCGTCCACGCCCGCGTTCGCGCAGACGAACCCGTGCCGGGTGCGGGTGATCAGCACGCCGTGGTCGGCGCGGACGAGCTCGGCGGACTCGTCGAGGACCACCTGCACCTGCCGCGGGTCCTTGTCGTGCTCGGCGGCGAGCTGCCGCGCCCGCGCCGAGGGCGTCACGTCGGCGAGGCGCACGATGCGCCCCTCGCACTTGGAGACCGCCTTGTGCGCGATGACGACGACGTCCCCGTCGCGCCAGTCCGCGACCGCGTCGGCGACGAGCGCGGCGAGGTCGTCCCCGGCGCGCAGGCGGGGCGGCAGGCCCGCGACCGGGGTCGCGAGCAGCCCGTTCACCGGCGTGCGAGCCGGTTCAGCATCCCGCGCGTGTGCGCGGCGCCGCCGATCACCCCGGCGAGCGCGTCGCGCAACGCCTGCAGGTCCTCGAAGGTGTCGACGTCCAGCGCCAGGGACGGGACCTCGCGCAGCGCGGCGGAGGCACCGGCGGCGCGGGCGAGCTCGACGTGCCGGGCGGCCGACCCGGGACCGAAGGACGGCTCCATGACGTCCGGCGGGCTCAGCAGCAGGGCGTTGGTGCCGGTCCCGTGGCGGTCGGGGATGACGAGGACCTCGGGCGCCTCGCCGGCTCCCTCGATCAGCGCGTCGACCTCCTTGGGGTCGAGCGCCGGGCAGTCCCCGGGCACCAGCAGCACCCGGCGCGCCCCGCGCTCGCGGGCGGAGCGCACGCCGACGAGCGCCGCCGAGCTGTGCGACGTCTCCCCGTCGGAGTCGAGGACCGGCTCGGCGTCGTAGCCGTTGGCCAGCGCCTCGGCGGCGGGCTCGTTCGTCACGACGATCACGCGGTCGACGCGCTGCGCGCGACGCAGCGCGATGAGCACGTCGGTGACCATCGCCTCGCTGAGCGCCTTGCGGGTCGGCTCGCCGATGTGGTCGGCCAGGCGCTGCTTGGCGTCGCCGAAGCGCTTGACGGGGACGACGGCGATCGTGCTCATCGCAGACCCTCCGTGAAGTCGAGGGTCTGTCGGGCGAGACGCTGCCGTGCGGCGGCGTCGCCCATCATGGTGTCGGTCTGGAGCATCGGCACGCTGGTTCCGTGTCCGGCCTCGTCCGTGACGAGACCGTCGAGGACACCACCGTAGTGCGCGGCGATCCCCGACGCGTTCAGGGGGTGTCCGGCCCACGCGAGGAACGGCTCCGTCGGTCCCTTCACCACGGTGCCGCCGACGATCGGGCTGACCGCGACGACCGCGGCGGGGGAGGCGGCGAGCGCCTCGCGCATCCCCGGGACGTCGAGGATCGGCCGGATCGAGATGACCGGGTTGCTCGGCCCGATGACGATCGCGCGGGCGGCGGCGATCGCGTCGAGCACCTCGGGGGGCGGCGTCGCGGCCTCGATGCCGTCGAACGCGACGTCCTCGATCGGCCCGCGTCCCTGCCGGCGGATCATGAACTCCTGGAACGGGGCCCACGTGCCCTCGGTGCGCACGCGTGTGCGCACGGGCGCGTCGCTCATCGGCAGCACGCGCGCGGTCAGCCCCAGGGCGGTGGTCAGCTCGTGCAGCGCCTCGGTCAGGCGGTCGCCCGCGGCGAGCCGCTCGGCCCGGCGCAGCCCGACGGCGAGGTCGCGGTCGCCGAGGTTGAACCAGACCTCGCGGCCGAGCTCGCGCAGCCCGTCCATGACGTGGAAGGTGTCGCCGTCCAGGCCCCAGCCGCGCGCGTCGATGCGGTCCGCCAGCCAGAACGCGCACAGGTCCGGGTCGGGCGAGACGTACGCGCCGTAGAGCTCGACGTCGTCGGCCGTGTTGGCGACCACCACGAGGTCGTCACCGACCACGTCGAGCATCCCGCGCGCGAGCTTCGCCCCGCCGGTGCCCCCGGCGAGGACGACGACGGGGCCGGCGCTCACGCCGACGGCAGACCGGTGATCTTGATGCCGGCGTGCGTCTTGTGGCGCACGTTGATCCCGATCAGCAGCGGGGTGAGCGACTCGACGATGCGGCTCATCTCGAGCTTGCCGGCGTCGACGCCGCGCAGGCCGTCGATCTTCCCGATCAGCTCGATCACGCGGGCCTTGTCGTCCTTCTTGTCGCCGCAGACGAGGATGTCCTCGTCGAGCTGCCAGTCGAGGTCGCCGAGGTGGGCGGCCGCGACGGTGTGGAACGCGCTGACGACGCGCACGCCCTCCGGGACCATCTCCTGCGCCTGCTGGGCGGCGGAGCCCTGCCAGACGCCGAGGATGCGCGTCGCCTTGCCGCTGACGGCCGCGGCCAGCGGCACGGTCGCGTCGACGACGAGCTGCCCGGGCTGCAGCGTCGTCTTCAGGTTCGTGAGCGTCTCGGACTGGTTGCGGAACGGCACCGACAGGATCACGATCGAGCTCTCGGCGGCCGCCTCCGCGTTCCCGAGCCCGGTGAACGAGCCGTCCGGGACGGCCGCGGCCGCGCGCTCGGCGGCCTCCACCGCGCGCGCCGCGTCGCGGGATCCGATGGTGACGGGGATACCTGCGCGACCGAGCCGGACAGCGAGTCCGTAGCCCAGTGCACCGGAACCACCGATGATGGAGATGGGGTCGGCCATGGGCGCCGGAGTATAGATTTCGTCGTCCATGCGACTCGACGGCAGGAGAGCGCGGATGGCCCTGGCGGGGGGAGTGGGCGCCACGCTCACCCTCACCTCGCTCGCCCTCGCGCAGAACACGGCGGCCCCGGCGGCGCAGGACTACCGCACGCTGATCGTGCAGTCCTCCACGCAGAAGGCCCCGGCGACGGTCGGCTACAACTGCGTCCCGAAGGCGGACGGCACCGGCGGCGAGTGCACGCCGGAGGTGAAGTACCCGCTGAAGTTCGCCAACACGGTCACCGTGCGCCCCAACGGGGACGTGACCGTGCTGACGAAGGTCCCGGCGACCTACATCCGCTGGCGCGCCGCGCGCATCGACGGCAAGGGCGAGGAGGTCATCACCGCCCTGGGCGAGGCCAAGCGCGTCACGAAGACCGGCAAGCGCTGGCGCTTCACGCTGCCCAAGCGGCTGAACCGCTCCACCGACCTGCTCGGCTTCGACGTCCAGCACGTCAACGCGTACGCGTCGTTCGAGATCGGCACGAAGATCGGGAAGACCGTGCCCGACCCGCCGGAGAAGAAGACGTCCTCGAAGTAGGAGACCGGCCCGTGACCGACCTGCCCGACCTGCCGTCGTCCGTCCACGTCCGCGAGGTCGGGCCGCGTGACGGGTTCCAGAACGAGCCGGAGACGATCGCCACCGCGGACAAGATCCGCCTGATCGACCTGCTCGTGCGGACCGGCGTGAAGCGCATCGAGGTGACCTCGTTCGTGCGGCCGGACGTCCTGCCGCAGCTCGCGGACAACACCGAGGTCCTCGCCGGGATCGACGTGCCCGCCGGCGTGTCGCGCAGCGTGCTGATCCCGAACGAGCGCGGGCTCGACAACGCGCTGGCCGTCGCCGACCTGTTCGAGGAGTGCGGGGTCTTCCTCAGCGGCTCGGAGACCCACAACCGCAAGAACGTCAACCGCTCGATCGCCGAGTCGCTCGCCGGCCTGCAGAAGGTCATCCCGCGGGCGCGCGAGGCGGGCAAGCAGGTGGAGGCGGTCATCGCCACGTCGTTCGGCTGCCCCTACGAGGGGGACGTGCCGCGCGACCGGGTCCTCGACCTCGCGGTCGCGCTGCGGGACGCGGGCGCGCAGGAGCTGGGCTTCGGCGACACGACCGGGATGGCGAACCCGCGGCAGGTCCGCGAGTTCTTCGTCGCCGCGCGCGAGCGGCTCGGGGACGACGTCGAGATCACCGCGCACTTCCACAACACCCGCGGCCAGGGGCTCGCCAACGCGCTCGCCGCGCTGGAGGCGGGCTGCACGAGCTTCGAGTCGAGCTTCGGGGAGCTCGGCGGCTGCCCGGTCCCCAAGGGCGCGACCGGCAACATCGCGAGCGAGGACCTCGTGTCGATGCTGCACGAGATGGGCGTCGACACCGGGATCGACCTGGCGAAGCTGCTCGAGGCTTCGCGCGCGGTCGCCGAGGTGCTCGGCCGGCCGCTGGGCAGCCACACGCTCGTGGCCGGCCCCGTCGACTGGCACCGCTGAACGCTCGGGGCGGGCGCGCTGCGGGTAGGTTGGCGCGGTGCTGCGCCTCCTGACCCCCGAGCCGTTCCGCGGCGACCAGATCGCGGCCGGCGCGGTCGCGCTGACCGTCCTCGTCGGGCTGCTGAGCCTGCGCCTGCAGGACGACCTCGGGGCGGGCGGCCGACTGGCGATCACGGTCGTGGTGCTGGCGCTGCTGACGACGATCGCCTGGCGCTCCCCGACCGAGCCCACGAGCCCACGCGGCTACCAGGTCGCGCTGTACCTGTGCACGTGGTTCCTGACGCTCGTCGCGCTCCGGGACGTGGTCGAGCTGCTCGATGCCGAGCTCGCGCAGGCGACGACGCTGCTGTGGACCTCCGCGGTGCTGATGGCCGTCGCGGTCGTGTGGGCGCGGGCGCGGTACACCGCGGCGCTGACGCTGCTGGCGGCCCTGTCGGGCATCGTGCTCGTGCTCTCCGCCGCCGAGACGGTCGGCGACCCGTCCCCGGCGGGCTACCGGCGGCTGCTGCTCGTCTGCGCGGTCGTCCTCGCGCTCGTCGCGCTCGCGCGACGCGACCGGCGTCCGGCGCACGCCGCCCAGCTCGCCAACGCGGCCGGGGTCGCGGTCGGGGCGATCCTGGCGAGCGCCGCGCTGGAGGGCGTCGGGTTCCTGCTGCGGCTCGCGGGCGGACCGGCGGGCGGCGTCGAGGTGGGGCTCGGGACGGGCTGGGAGCTGCTCGGGCTCGCCGCCGGCTTCGGGCTGGTCGCCTACGGCGCGGTCGACGAGCACCGCGGACCGGTGGTCGTCGGGATCGTGGTGCTGGCCGAGTGGCTGCTCGTCGTCGGGGCCGACGGGGGCCTCGTCGGCTGGCCGCTCGTTCTCGCCGCCGGGTCGCTCTTCCTGCTCGTCGTCGGGCTGCGACCGGCGACGCCACTGCCGCCGCCGCCCGGGGAGCCGGACCTGCCGGACACCCCGCTGCCGCTGCCGTGGCGGCGGGACCGCTCCTAGAGCGTCGCGGCGAGCCGCACGAACCAGTCGAGCGCGGCGGGGTTGGCGAGCGAGTCGCGGCTCGCGGCCCGGTCGGGCGCCTCGCCCATGAGGATCCGCTTGACCGGGACCTCGAGGACCTTGCCGCTGAGCGTGCGCGGCACCTCGGCGATCGCGTGGACCTCGTTGGGCACGTGCCGCGGGGAGCAGTCCTCCCGCACGCGCCGGGCGATCCGGCCGATCAGGTCGTCGTCGAGCGTGGCGCCCTCGCGCAGCACGACGAACAGCGGCATCCAGCCGTCGGGGAAGCCCTCGCGGCCGGGCACGTCGACGACCAGCGCGTCGACGATCTCGTCGAGCGCGAGCACCGCGCGGTAGATCTCGCTGGTGCCCATGCGGATCCCGCCGCGGTTGATGGTCGAGTCGCTGCGCCCGTAGATGATCGTGGTGCCGCGCTCGGTCAGCTCGATCCAGTCCCCGTGCCGCCAGACCGGCGGGTCGACGTCGAAGTACGTGAAGTACGCGTCGCGGTAGCGGGAGCCGTCCTCGTCGCCCCAGAAGCCGACCGGCATCGACGGGAGCGGCTCGGTGAGGACGAGCTCGCCGACGCGGCCGACGTGCGGCCGGCCGTCCTCGTCCCAGCTCTCGACCTTGCAGCCCAGCGACGGGGCCTGCAGCTCGCCGAGGTGGACGGGCAGCGTCGGGACGCCGCCGACGAACGCGGTGCAGACGTCGGTGCCGCCGCTGGTGGAGAACAGCCAGGTGTCCGCGCCGAGCTCGTCGTAGACCCACTGGAAGCCCTCGGGGGACAGCGGGGAGCCGGTCGAGCCGACGGCGCGGATCGCCGACAGGTCGCGGCCCTCGCCCGGGTGCAGGCCCGCCTTCAGGCAGCCGGCGAGGTAGGCGGCACCGGTGCCGAAGGTCGTGGTGCCGGTGCGCTCGGCGACGTCCCAGAGCACGCCGAGATCCGGGTGGCCGGGGTTGCCGTCGAAGAGCACGATCGACGCCTCGGTCAGCAGCACGCCGACGAGGAAGTTCCACATCATCCAGCCGGTCGTGGTGAACCACAGGACGCGGTCGTCGGCCTGCGCGTCGAGGTGCAGGTGCTGCTTCTTCAGCAGCTCCAGCAGGATGCCGCCGTGCCCGTGCACGATCGGCTTCGGCAGCCCGGTCGTCCCGGAGCTGTAGAGCACCCACAGCGGGTGGCGGAACGGCACGCGCGCGAACGTCAGGTCGGCGGCCGCCGGACCGGCGGGGAAGGCGTCGTCCCATGCGGTCGCGTCGCGCAGCGGCGCGAGGTCGGGCGCGGGGGAGAGGTAGGGCAGGACGACCGTGTGACGGACGGTCGGCAGCTCCTCCTGGAGGCCGGCGAGCGTCGCGACGCGATCGAAGTCGCGGCCCCCGTAGCGGTAGCCGTCGACCGCGAGCAGCACGGTCGGCTCGATCTGGGCGAAGCGGTCGATCACCGACCGCGCGCCGAAGTCCGGGGAGCAGGAGGACCAGATCGCCCCGAGCGAGGACACGGCGAGGAACGCGGCGACGGTCTCCGGCAGGTTCGGCAGGTAGGCGACGACGCGGTCGCCCTCGCCGACGCCGAGCGCGCGCAGGCCGGCGGCGATCCGGGCGGTCCGCTCGCGCAGCTCCCCCCAGCTCCAGGCGTCCAGCGGGCGCAGCTCGGAGGTGTGCTGCAGCGCGAGCGCCTCCGGGTCCTTGCCGCGGAAGACGTGCTCGGGGAAGCTCAGCGCCGCGTTGGGGAACCACTCGGCGTGCGGCATCGTCGCGCGGCCGAGCGGGGGCTCGGCGCTCCCGTCGTGCTGCACGTCGAAGTACTCCCAGATCGCCGCCCAGAACCCGCCGACGTCGTCGACCGACCAGCGCCAGAGGGCGTGGTAGTCGGCGGTCACCGGCACGTCGCGGGTCTCCTGCACCCAGCGCGCGAACGGCGTGAGCGCCGCGCGCGCGACGCGCTCCGGGGACGGGGACCAGAGGACGGGCGGCGCCGCCGCGGGATCGCTCATCGGGCGGTGGGGCTCAGCGCAGCGGGTCGCCGCTGGTCAGCCCGCTGGGGCCGTCCTCGCGCGGCGGCGGGGGCGGCAGGTCCGGCAGGCCGATGTCGGAGCCCAGCGACGTGGACGGGCCGGCGGGGGCGGGCGGGTCCAGCGGGCCGCCCGCGGGAGCCGCGGTCAGGGTGCCGGCGTCGTCGTCGCTGAACGGCGGGTAGCGCTCGGTCAGCAGGTAGAAGTAGCCGTTGGCCTTCGCGTTGTAGGAGAGCGTGAACGACAGCGCGGCGTGGAGGCCCTTGGACTCCTTGCCGGTGATCACGATCCAGAACCAGGCGATGATCGTGACGAAGCCGAGGATCAGGTTCATCACGTAGTTGATGATCAGGACGGGGATCCCGACGATGATCCGGAACAGCGCCTTCAGGCGGCTGTACTGCGGCTGGGGCGGGGCGATCGCGAGCCGGACCGGGTAGTCGGTGCTCTCGCCGGTGCCGAACGGCGGGTAGGCGTCGGTGAGCAGGTACATGTACGCGTAGACGCGCGTGATGTAGCGCAGGACGCCGCTGTTGAACGTGTACAGGCCCTGGGGGTAGCGGCCGGTGATCACGAGCGCGAACCAGGCGCCGACGATCGTGAACACCGCGACGAGCCCGTAGACGAGCAGCACGAGCAGGTGCGGGATCACCATCAGCGCGCGGAAGAAGGTGGTCAGGCGGCTGCGGCGCTCGGCGACGTCGGCCTCGAAGGTGATCGGGTAGGCCACGGGGGCGGACTCCAGGGACGGGGTGTGCGGGACCCCTGCACCGTAGCTGGCGCGTCAGTCGGAGACGACCAGCGTCGCGCGCATGCCGGCGTCCCTGTGGACGACCGGTGCCGTCAGGGTGCAGAAGAGCGTGTACGTGCCCGAGCGTAGCGTCACGGTCGAGGTCCGCGTCGTGCTCGGCGCGGTCAGCGGGAAGATCGCCGCGCCGCTGCCGTCCTCGTCGCGCAGCACGACGAGGTCGTGCGGATCCTCGCCCGCGTTCTGGACCTGCAGGCGTACGCGACCGGCGGCCACGGTGGGCCGGGAGAGCGTGGCGCGGTACGCCGGGGTGTCGCGCAGGACCACGCCGACCGCCGGGATCGAGACCGGAGCCGGGTCCGGGGTCGGCGTCGGGGTCGGGGTCGCCGTGGGGCTCGGGGAGGTGGTCGCCGCGCCGCCGCCGGTGATCGGCGCGAGGACCGCGGTGACCTGGTCGGTCACGGCGTCCACGACCGCGGGCAGGCCGGTGAGCGGCGCCCGGGCGGTGGGCAGCGGGTCGCGGGTGACGGCGAAGGGCGCGCGTCCACGACCCCCGACCCGCTTGAGCACCAGGCGGTCCGCCCGGGCGGCGCGGCGCCGGGCCGCGCGGGCGCGGCGGGGCGTCTCCGCGGAGGTGTTCGCGCGGGTGGCGCGGAGGCGGCGGGACGTCTCCGCGGAGGTGCTGGCGCGGGTGGTGCGAGGGCGGCGGGACGCCTCCGCGGAGGTGTTCGCGGCACCGCCGGTGCGGTGCCCGGGCGTGCGGGACGCCTCCGCGGAGGTGCCTCCGGCCGCCTCGACGGCGCCCACGGCCACGGTGGCGCCGGCCACCCGCGCACCGGTGGCGGCCGCGCCGCCGAGCCGGGTCACGCTCGCGCTCGTGCCCCCGTCGTCGGCCACCGCGACGCTCGCCCCGGGGCCCGGACCCGCGACCGTGACGCCGAGGGCGACGGCGAGCAGGGCGGCGACGGGCAGGGCGGAGCGACGGACGGGGAGCGGCACGGGCCCGACCGGCATCGGCACGCCGGCCGGTGCGGCGGGAGTCGCAGCTCGCCGGCTGGACGGTCGTCCGACCCGCGACCCGGGTCAGTCGTCCTGCGCGAGGCTGCGATCGAGCTCGCCGTCGAGCGCGTCGACCAGGCCGAGGCACAGCTCGCGGCAGGCGTCCATCGCGGCGCGGTCGACGCGGTCGGGCGTGTCCTGCGGGCGGCCGGGGGCGGCCAGCACGTCCCCGTCGGGCAGGCAGCCGATCGCGATGGCGGGCCAGCCGACCCCGCGGGCGGCCCGCGCGCCCGTGCGCCCACGGCCCTGGACCGGCCGGGCCCCGAGCCGCGGCTCCTGCTGCGCGACCCGCGCCGTCAGCTCGAGCAGCTGCGGGTGGTAGGCGAGCGGCAGGACGAGCCCGTCGCGCGTCCACCACGCCGGCCGACCGGAGCCGCACGCCGCGACGTGGAGCACGACGACCTCCTCCGCGCGGCGCCCGCCGCGCCGCTGCGCGTCGATCCAGCGGGACAGGCCCAGCGCGTGCGCCTGCCCGGCGCCCGCGAGCACGACGTCCACGGACAGGTGCTCGGGCGGACGGCGGTCCAGGGCGGCGGCGAGCTCGAGCGCGACCGCGCACGCGCTGGCGTCCGCGTCCGCACCGGGCCCGCTGTCGCTGGTCCAGTGGTCGAGCGCGACGCCGATCGCCCCGATCAGGACCGCGGTGGGCAGCAGCTGCAGGATCCCGAGGAGGTTCTCGTCGAGGTCGTGCGCGCGGAGCTCGCCCAGCAGCGCGGCGAGCAGCAGCGCGGCCGCGACGAGCCCGAAGCCCCCGGGAGCCAGCGGGCCGAGCAGCCGGCGCAGACGCGCGGCCAGCCGGGCGACGCGGCCCGCGGTGAGCGCGGTCGACCGCGGCGCGTCGACGGCGGCGGTGATGACCAGCCGCACGGCCCGGTCGCGCTCGTCCAGGGCGATGAGGTTCTGGGTGGCGCGCGCGACGGTCAGCCGCCGCAGCACCGCGAAGCGCCCGGAGAGGTCCCCGGCGAGCAGCGCGAGCGCGACGAGGCAGATCGACGCCCCGATCCGCGGCTCGTCGACGCTGACGACGGTCCCGACGATCCCGGCGGCGCACAGGAGCGCGAGGACCGGTCCCCAGGACGGGCGCACCCAGACGGTCTGCACCCGCACCCGGCGTCCGGTGGCGCGCAGCTCGCGGGCGAGCAGGCGCGCGGCGCGGCGCTCCGCGTCCGAGCCCGCGGTCCGCCCCGGGATCGCGGCGAGCCGCGTGACGAGATCGTCCGGGGTGCCCATGCGGGCGCGATCCTAGCCCGCGACGGGCCGCAGCTGCGGCACGCGTCCGCGCGGCACCGCCGCCGCCCACGGTCGGCCGGGGCGGCAGCGGTCGATCGTTAGGGTGCCGGGCATGGACGCCACCGACCTCGCCTTCGCCGGCGCCGCCCGGCAGGCGGAGCTCATCGCCCAGGGGGAGGTGAGCTCGCGCGAGCTCACCGAGCTGATGCTCGAGCGCATCGCCCGGATCGACCCGCGGATCAACGCATACCGGGTCGTCCTGGCCGAGCAGGCGCTCGCGGAGGCCGACGCCGCGGACGCCCGCCGCGCGAAGGCGTTCACGGCCACCGGCCGGCGCCGCAAGGGCTCCGAGGACCCCGGCATCCTCAACGGCGTCCCGCTCGCGATCAAGGACGACGCCGACCTCGCGGGCGAGCCGACCGCCTGGGGGACCGCCGCCCACGGGCCGGCGAAGACCGAGGACGCCGAGGTCGTGCGGCGCCTGCGCGCCGCCGGCGGCGTCGTGCTCGGCAAGACGCACGTCCCCGAGATGACCGCGATGCCCTACACGGAGTCGATGACGTTCGGGGCGACGCGCAACCCGTGGCAGCTCGACCGCACCCCCGGCGGCAGCAGCGGCGGCACCGCCGCGGCGGTCGCGGCCGGGCTCGCCGGCCTGGGCCTGGGGTCCGACGGCGGCGGCTCGATCCGCATCCCGTCCGCGTTCTGCGGCCTCTTCGGCATCAAGCCCCAGCGCGACCGCGTGCCGCTCGCCCCGCACGACGACGCCTGGCAGGGCATGAGCGTCAACGGCCCGCTCGCCCGCACGGTCGCCGACGCCGCCCTGTTCCTCGACGCCACCACGACGCTGCCCGCCCCCGAGGGCGGCTTCCTCGCCGCGACCGCGTCCGATCCCGGGCCGCTGCGGATCGCGCTCAGCACCGCGGTCCCCGCCGGATCGCTGCCGCCCTCGCTCGGCCCCGACCAGCAGCGCGGCCTCGCGGAGACCGCCGAGCTGCTGCGGTCGCTCGGGCACACCGTCGTGGAGCGCGACATCGACTGGCCGCTGCGGATCTGGCAGGCGGTGAACCTGCGGATCGTGCGCGGCATCGGCGACGACGTCGCCGACGCGATGCCCGAGCGCCACCGCCTCGAGCGGCGCGTGCGGGCCGCCGCGCGCATCGGCCAGGCGCTCCCGCCCGGGCTCGTGCGCTGGGCGCGCGAGGCGGAGCCGGCGATGACGCGGAAGGTCGCGGCGATCTTCGACGACGTCGACGTCGTCCTGACGCCGATGATGCCCCGCGGCCCGTTCGCGGTCGGCGCGTGGGCGCACTACGGGCTCGCGCGGCTGCTCGCGCAGGCGCCACGCTGGGTGGCGTACGCGGCCGCGGTCAACGTCACCGGCCTGCCCGCCTGCTCGGTGCCGGCGGGCTTCGACGGCGACGGCCTCCCGGTCGCCGTGCAGCTGCTCGGCCCGCAGGCGGGGGAGGAGCGGCTGCTGGCGCTCGCCGCCCAGCTCGAGCGCGAGCGGCCGTGGGCGCAGCACCGACCGGCGATCGCCGCATGAGCGCGCCCGACGAGCTGCTCGACGTCGCCGTCCAGGCCGCACGGACCGCGGGCGGCCTGCTGCTGGCCCGCTTCGGCGCGCTGGACGAGCTGACCGTCGACACGAAGTCCACGAGCACCGACCCGGTCAGCGAGGCGGACCGGGAGGCGGAGGACGCGATCCGCGCGGTGCTCGCCGACCGCCGCCCCGACGACGCGATCATGGGAGAGGAGGGCGAGGACACCCCGGGCACCAGCGGGCTGCGCTGGATCGTCGACCCGCTCGACGGCACCGTGAACTTCCTCTACGGCATCCCGATGTGGTGCGTGTCGGTCGCCTGCGAGGGCCGCGTCGGGGTCGTGCACGACCCGGTGCGCGGCGAGACCTTCACCGTCGTCGCGGGCGAGCGCCCCTGCCTGGACGGCGTGCCGCTCGCCCCGCGCAGCGCCCCGACCCTCGGGCTGGCGGGCACGCTCGTGGCGACCGGCTTCGGCTACGACGCCGCGGTCCGCGCCGCGCAGGCCGACGTCGTCCGGGAGGTCGTCCCGCGGGTGCGCGACGTGCGCCGGGCCGGCAGCGCGGCGCTGGACCTCGCGTGGTGCGCCGCGGGCCGCGTCGACGCCTACTACGAGCGCGGCGTGCAGGCGTGGGACATCGCCGCGGGCACGCTGCTGTGCGAGGGCGCGGGCCTGACCGTGCGCACGCTCGCCGCGGACGGCATCCTGCCCTCCGGGGTGCTCGCCGCGCCCGCGGAGGTCGCGGGCGCGCTGCTCGAGCTCGTCGCCTAGGAGCCGTGGAGCTTCACGCGGTCCGGGGAGATCGCGAACTTCACGCGCTGCTCGCCGGGCTGGCGGAAGGGGTACTCGTCCTGGCCGATGTACTTCTTCGACAGCTCGTTGATGTGCTCGTCGGCGCCCTCGTGGGTGTCGAGCGCCAGCGACCCGGTGATCGACGTGAACTCGTACGGGTTCTCGTGGTTCGTCACCGTCACGGTGATGGTGCCCGTGCGGCGCAGGTTCGCCGGCCAGGCGCGCCCCTCGGCGCTGTTGAGCAGCACGTGCTCCCCGTCGGTGTGGACCCAGACCGGGACGACCAGGACGGTGCCGTCCTCCCGGACGGTCCCGACGTGGGCGAAGTTCTTCGCCTCGATCAGCTCCCGGACGCGACCTTCGATGGCAGGCACGGCGGCTCCTCTCTCGCGGATGGTGTCCCCGACCATACGGCGTGCGCGCGCGGTCCGATGACGGGTGCGGACCGGACCGCGTGTCGCGTGCTGCCGTGGTCCTCGCCGGGGCGACGACCGTCAGGTACCCGGAGCGGGACTCGAACCCGCACGCCCGAGGGCAATGGATTTTGAGTCCATCGTGTCTACCGATTCCACCATCCGGGCCGGCCGCCCGGATCCTACCGTCCGCTCAGGTCGCGGGGGCGTGCACGCTGCCGTCGGGGTAGCGCTCGACCTCGACGTTCCAGCCCTGCGCGAAGCCGCGCATCGCGAACGCGATCAGCAGCGCCTGCACGGGGATGACGATCACGGTCAGCATCCCGAGCAACTCCGCAGGGAGCGCGGGGTCGGTGTAGCCGTCCTTGTCGCGCGCGAACCACTCGGGAGCGGCGACCGCGGCGAAGATGAGCATGATGATCGCCAGCGCGGCGGCTACCGGGAGGATCCCGCGGTTCCAGATGCTCACGTAGTAGGCCATCACCAGGTAGATCGCGATGTAGGCGATCTGGACGGACTGCGCGCCCTGCAGCGCGTCCCAGCCGCCGACGGTGATGACCCCGACGAGTCCCGCGGACGCGAGCAGGAGCAGGATGACGGTGGCCTTCGTGGCCTTGCTCGCCGCCTTGTCCCGGTTGGGATGCTCGATGATGACGCTGTCGCGCTTCGCTGACTCAGCCATGGCTCCGGGACCATACCTCCGGTCGCGGCGCCGTGCAGCGGTTTGCGGTGCGACACTCTCCGGGCACGGCCGGCGGGCGTGGTGGAACTGGTAGACACGCCAGGTTTAGGTCCTGGTGGCGCAAGCCGTGGGGGTTCGAGTCCCTCCGCCCGCATCTCGTGCCCCGGCCCCGTGCGGCGGCGACCGGCGGGTCCGGCCGACACCCGAATCGCTATGCTCCGCGGCCCTGGGGGAGTGAGTCAATGGCTACACGCGCGGTCTCCAAAACCGTGAATCCGGGTTCGAATCCCGGCTCCCCCGCTCCGCTCCCGGCGACGCCCGTGTCGCCGGCGCGCTAGATTCGACGGACGCTCGCGGGTGTAGCTCAGTTGGTAGAGCGTCAGCCTTCCAAGCTGAATGTCGCCGGTTCGAACCCGGTCGCCCGCTTCGAGTGAGAGTCCCGTTCCGTGCCGGGGCTCTTGCGCGTCCGCGACGGGGCTCAGAACAGCCGCAGGACCTCGAAGCGCCCGAGCGCGTAGCGCGGCGGCTCCGGGGCGCGGCCGCCGCCCGCGCGGTCGGGGGACGCCTCCGCGGAGGCGTCCGGGGCGGGCCGGGGGCGTCGGCGGCGCGGGACACGGGGGACGACGAACAGGGCGATGCGGCGCGGGTCGGCGAGCCACTCGAGTCGGTCGATCTCGGCGGGGAGCGCGGTGCGCGTCGGCTGCGCGCGCCGCCAGGTGCGGCGCTCGTCCAGGGACGCCGCCCAGCGCACGAACGACGGATCGGCCTCGGCCTCCAGGACGCGGTCCAGCGCGTACCAGCGCATCGGGGACCGGAAGCCGTGCGGGTTGGGCGCCAGCGCGTCGGGGGCCCCGAGGAGCCGCTCGACGAGGCCCTCGGTCCAGCCGCGCTGGCGCTTCAGGTCGCTGGCCGCGACCAGCGGGGTGGGGCGCACCGCGGGCACCCACCGAGGGTAGCCGCCCGCGGGATCCGCCCCGTCCCGGACCCGGGACTCAGCGGACGAGGCGCTTCTGCAGCGCCGCGAACAGCGGCAGGTGCCGGGCGGGGAGGAGGCGCACGAGCGCGTCGACGGCCTTGGCGTCGTTGCCGACGAGCACGCGCGGCCGGTCGGCCTCGACGCCGCCGATGACGATGTCCGCCGCCCGCTCCGCCGGCATCTTCAGGAGCTTCTCGTTGTAGAGGCGGTTGCGCGCCTCCTGCTCGGCCGTGATCTCCACGCCGCTCTCGCGCGCGTGCTCGAGCGCGTTGTCGGCGATCGCGGTCTTGATCCCGCCCGGGTGCACGACCGTGACGCCGACGCGGTGCCCGCCGGCGGCCATCTCCGCCCGCAGCGTCTCGGTGAAGCCGCGGACCGCGAACTTCGACGTGCAGTAGTGGCTCATCTCCGGCTGCGCGAGGTAGCCGTTCAGTGACGAGATGTTGATCACGTGCCCGTCACCGGAGGCGACGACGTGGGGGAGGAACGCCTTCGTGCCGTGGATGACGCCCCACAGGTTGATGCCCAGGACGCGCTCGTAGTCGGCGTAGTCGCTCTCCAGCACGGTCGCCGAGTGCGCGACGCCCGCGTTGTTGTAGATCTGGTGCACGACCCCGTACTCGCCGACGACCTGCGCGGACCACGCCTCGACGGCGTCGCGGTCGCTGACGTCGACCGTCGCGGTGTGCACCGCGGCGCCGAGCGCCCGGACCGCGTCGGCGGTCGCCTGCAGGCCCTGCGCGTCGACGTCGGAGAGGGCGAGCTTCGCGCCGCGGCGGGCGAGGCCCGTGGCGAGCGCCCGCCCGATCCCGGAGCCCGCGCCGGTGACGGCGCAGACCTTGCCGGCGACCGCGCTCACGCGACGGCCTCGACCGCGCGCCGGTCGGCGGCGGGCTCGAAGCGCAGCGCCGGGTCGGTGACCGGCTGGTCGCGCAGGTGCCGGACGTCCTCGTTGTAGTCCATGGCGAGGTGCCAGGGGGCCGAGGCGCCCTGCTTGGGCAGCAGGTGCAGGGAGCGCTGCACGTAGCCGGCGGAGAAGTCCAGCAGCGGGCGGGTCGGCATGTCCGGGTCGTCCAGCACGGGCATGAAGGTCCCGAGGCCGTGGGCGTCCATGTGCGCGAGGACGCGGCAGAGGTGCTCGCAGACGAGGTCGACCTTCAGCGTCCAGGACGAGTTCGTGTAGCCGATCGCGAACGCGAAGTTCGGGATCCCGCTGAGCATCATGCCCTTGTAGGCCAGCGCCTTCGTCACGTCGACGACCTCGCCGTCGACCTCGGCCTCGACGCCGCCGAACAGCAGCAGGTTCAGGCCCGTGGCGGTGACGATGATGTCCGCCTCCAGCTCGCCGCCGGAGCTCAGCCGGATGCCGGTCGGGGTGAACGTCTCGATGCCGTCGGTGACGATGTCCGCCGTCCCCTTGCGGAAGGCGCGGAAGAGGTCGCCGTTGGGCACCGCGCACAGCCGCTGGTCCCAGGGGCCGTACTTCGGCTTGAAGTGCACGTCGACGTCGATGTGCTCGGGCAGCTGCTTGTCGGTGAGCGCGCGGATGATCTTGCGCGCCCGGTCCGGGTACTTCTGGCAGAACTTGTAGAGCATGCGCTGCTGGAAGATGTTCTTGCGACGCGTGAGCTCGTGGCCGCGACGGTCCCCGAAGACCTTGCGCAGCGCGTCGGCGATCGCGTCCTTCTCCGGCAGCGACATCACGTAGGAGGGGGAGCGCTGCAGCTGCGTGACCTTCGCGGCGCCCTGCTTGGCGAGCGCCGGGATCAGCGTGACCGCGGTGGCGCCGGAGCCGATGACGACGATCTTCTTGCCGGTGACGTCGAGGTCCTCGGGCCAGTGCTGGGGGTGGACGATCCGTCCGCCGAAGTCCTCGGCGCCCGGGAACGTGGGGGAGTAGCCCTCGTCGTAGCGGTAGTAGCCGCTGGCGCAGAACAGGACCGACGCGGTCATGCGGACGGTCTCGCCGTCCTCGGCGCGCTGCGCCTCGACGGTCCAGCGCTGCTCGGGGGTCGACCAGCTGGCGCGCGTGACGCGGTGGCCGTAGCGGATGTGCTGGTCGATGCCCGCGTCGGCGGCGGTGTCGCGCAGGTAGCGCAGGATGTCGGGGCCGTCCGCGATCGCCTTCTCGCCGGTCCAGGGCTTGAACGCGTACGCGAAGGTGGAGAGGTCGCTGTCGGAGCGGATGCCCGGGTAGCGGAAGAGGTCCCAGGTGCCGCCGCTTGAGTCGCGGGCCTCGAGGATCGCGTAGGTCTTGCCGGGCTGCTTGTCCTGGAGGTGCCACGCGGTGCCGATGCCCGAGAGGCCGGCGCCGACGATCAGGACGTCGACGTGGTCGGTCGCGGTGAGGGAGCTCATGACGGGAAGCATGACCGACCGATCGGTCAGGACCAAGGGCGATCTGCCCCGATGTACGATCCTGTCTGTGCAACCTGCCCATGAGTCGTGGCCGACGCCGTCGCCCGCCGTCCGCGAGCTCATCCGCACGGCCGCCGAAGCGCTCCTCGCGGTTCCCGAGGAGGGCTACGACGCGATCGACGCGGTCACGCTCGCCGACCTCGACCCGGCGATCCTCGGCGACCCTGCGCTCGTCGCCGCGATCCGCCGGACGAACCGCGCGAACCTCACGCACTGGCTGCGGGTCAATGTGCAGCGGCCGGGGGAGCGGGTCCCCCCGGCACCGCCCAGCGAGACGTTCGGCGTCGCGCGCGACCTCGTGCGCCGCGGCCTGGACCAGACCGCCGTCGACGCGTACCGCACCGGGCAGAACGCCGCATGGCGGCTGTGGATGGCGCAGGCGTTCGCGCTCACCTCCGACCCGGCCGAGCTCGGCGAGCTGCTCGACGTGACGGCCCGCTCGATCTTCGACTTCGTCGACCGCACGCTGCTCGGGATCGCCGAGGAGATGCAGCGCGAGCGGGCGCACCTCACCCGCGGCACCCAGGCCGAGCGCCTGGAGGTCACGACGCTCGTCCTCGGCGGGGCCCCGATCGCCGCCGACCGGGCCAGCCGGCGCCTGGGGTACGAGCTCGGCCGCACCCACACCGCCGCGGTCGTCTTCACCGACGCCCCGGAGCCCGACCAGGGCGAGCTCGACGCGGGCGCCGAGCTGCTCGCGCGCGCGTCCGGGGCCCGCCGGCCGCTGACCGTGCTGGCCAGCTCCGCCGCCCTGTGGACCTGGACCGCGGGGCAGGACGGCCCCGACCTCGACGCCCTGCGCGCCGGCCTCGCCGGGCTGCCGACCGTGCGGGTCGCGCTCGGCCCCACGCTCCCCGGGGTCGACGGCTTCCGCCGCAGCCACCAGGACGCGCTCGCCACCCAGCGGCTGATGCAGCGTGTGCCCGACGTGCGCCTGACGACGTTCGACGAGGTGCAGGTCGTCGCGCTCGCCACCCACGACGAGCAGGCCGCCGACGAGCTCGTGCGCCGCACGCTGGGCCCGCTGGCCGACGCGCCCGCCGAGCTGCGCGACACGCTGCGCGCCTACCTGCGCGAGGACTGCAACGCCACCCGCGCCGCGCAGGTCCTCTACGCGCACCGCAACACCGTCCTCAACCGGCTGGCCCGCGCCCAGGAGCTGCTCCCCGCGCCGCTGGCGGGCCGCGGCCTGCAGGTCGGCCTGGCGCTCGAGATCGTGCACTGGCTCGGCCCCCGCTGACGGGCGCGCCGCGCGCGTCCGGGGCCGCTCAGACGAGCACGGCGTGGCTCGTCACCGCGCGCGCGATCACGCGGTCGCCCTGCGTGATCTCCGCCTCCGCGGAGGCGATCCGGCCACCCGCCCGCAGGCAGCGCCCGCGGCACACCAGCGGCTCGCCGGCGACCGCGGCGCGCACGTACTGCACGGTCAGCTGGACGTGCGGGGCGGCGACCCCGGGCGGCACGTGCGCGTGCACCGCCCACCCGGTCGTGCTGTCCAGCAGCGCGGTCAGGTAGCCGCCGTGGACGATGCCGCCGCCGTTGAGGTGCTCCGGCCGCGGGTCGGCCTCGACGACCGCCCCGTCCTCGTCGGCCCGGATCGGCCGGAAGCCGAGATGGCGGGCGAACGGTCCCGGGCCGATGCGGCCGTCCTCGTCGACGCTCATCGCCCGCACGGTACCCGGCGCGGCGCGCCGCGCCGCGTCAGGCCTCGACCAGGCCGGTCCGGATCGCGTAGCGGGTGAGCGCGACGCGGTCGGAGGTGCCGAGCTTCTCGGCCATCCGCGCCCGGTGGCCCTCGACCGTCTTGACCGAGATGACGAGCAGCTCCGCGATCGCGCGCGAGCTGTGCCCCTCGGCGATGAGCTTCAGCACCTCGAGCTCGCGCGGCGAGAGCCGCGGGTCGTCCGCGGAGGCGGGCGCGGTCTCGCCGCGCAGCGCCGCCATCATGCTCCGCGTGGCCGCCGGGTGCAGGAACGCGTCCCCGCGGACCGCGGCGCGACAGGCGTCGAGGAGGTCGCGGTCGACCGCCGACTTCAGGACGTACGCGCTCGCGCCGCCGCGGACCGCCTCCAGCACGAACCGCTCGTTGTCGTGCATCGACAGGACGACGACCGGCAGGCCCGGACGACGCGCGCGGAGCAGCGGCAGCAGCTGCAGGCCGGTCATGCGCGGCATCGTGATGTCGACCACCGCGAGGTCGACCGGCAGCCGGTCGGCGAGCTCCAGCGCATGCGCCCCGTCCCCGGCCTCCCCGACGACCTCGAAGTCGCGGTCGCCGTCGAGGATCAGCCGCAGCCCGTGCCGTACCAGCGCGTGGTCGTCGACGAGCAGGACGCGCAGGCTCACGCCGGCACCCCGGGAGCGAGCCGCAGCTCGAGCGCGGTCCCGCCGCCCGTCGCCGCGCCGACGGTCACGCGGGCCCCCACGGTGAGTGCGCGCTCGCGGACCCCGCGCAGCCCTGCGCCCTCGACCAGGCGCCCGGTCGGCGGGCCGTCGTCGACGACGCGCAGCACGACGTCCTGCGCGCCCTCCGTCCCGAGCGTCAGCGACACCGTGGTGGCGCGGGCGTGCCGCAGCGCGTTGGTCAGCGCCTCCTGCGCCACGCGGTAGATCGCGGTCTGCCCGTCGGCGGGGAGCGGCGGCAGGTCCTCCTCGACGCGGCAGTCGATCGCCGGGCCGCCGAAGACGTCGAGCCGGGAGCACATCGAGCGCAGCGCCTCCGCGAGCCCGAGCTCCTCGAGCGGATCGGGGCGCAGCGCCGAGACGACGCCGCGCACCTCGCCGAGGATGTCCCGCGCGAGCTCCCGTGCGGCGGCGGCCTCGGGGTGGTCGCGCATGCGGTCGAGCTGCATCAGCAGCGCCGTGAGGTCCTGGCCGACCTGGTCGTGCAGGTCGCGGGCGATGCGCCGCCGCTCGTCCTCCAGCGCCGAGAAGGTCGCACCGGCCGCGGTGCGGCGCTCCTGCTCCAGCCGCTGGGCCATCTCGTTGAACGCGGTGGCGAGCGCCTCGACCTCCGCGGGACCGCCGGGGACCTCGACGCGGGTGCCGGGCGCGAGGACGTCGACCCGGCGCATGTCGGCGACGAGCGCCCCCAGCGGACGCAGCGTGCGGCGCACGAGCACCGCGTGCAGCGCCAGGAACGCGGCCACGCCGAGGGCGAGCTGCACGATCTCGTGGCCCTGGACCGTCCGGCTCACGGTCGCGGGCGTCAGCACCAGCGCCACGGCGGCCGCCAGGAACACGCCGGCGCTCGACGCGAGGATCCGCCACGTCACCGAGGTCCGCATCGCCCCATGCTCCCGGATGGGGGATCCCCGCGGGCGCCGTCGCGGGTTTCTCCCCCTGTCCCGCGCGGCTCCTCGCCGCCACGATCAGGACCACCACGGCGCCACGTACGTCGCAACCGACCCTGCGCACGATGCGAACACGTGTTCGACAGCGGGGCGAAACGCACGTCGCGGATGTTCGACACCGGGCGAAGGTGCGCCGCGCCGCCGCGCCGCAGACTCCACACGGCAGGACGCAGGAAAACTACTGTCGTTTGACTGAGGAGTTATCGATGCATCGCAGATCGCTCGCGCGCGGCGCCGCAGCGGCCACCCTGGCCTCGTTGCTGCTTCCCGCCGCGGCCCTGGCGCAGGAGCCGACCCCGATCGACGTCGTCGCCGGAGAGCTGAACGTCACGTGGGTGCTCGTCGCCACCGTGCTCGTCTTCTTCATGCAGGCCGGCTTCGCGTTCCTGGAGATCGGGTTCTCCCGCGGCAAGAACGTGGGTGCCGGGGTCGCGAAGATCCTCGTGAACTTCTCGATCGCCGCGATCGCCTGGTGGGCGGTCGGGTTCGCGATCGCGTTCGGTGGTGACGGCACCATCGCGGGGGACAGCGGCTTCTTCTTCCAGGTCGGCCACGAGGTCGCCGGTGAGGGCGCGACCGGGGAGACCGCGTCGTTCTTCATCTTCCAGTTCATGTTCGCGGCGGTCTCGCTCGCGATCGTCTGGGGCTCCACGCTGGAGCGCATCAAGTTCGCCGTCTACCCGATCTTCGCGCTCGTGTTCGCCGGCGTGATCTACCCGCTGATCGCCCACTGGGGCTTCGGCGGCGGGGTGTTCGCCGAGATCGGCGACGGCGTGCAGGACTTCGCCGGCTCGTCCGTCGTGCACCTCACCGGCGCCACCGCCGCGCTCGCCGCGTGCATCTTCCTCGGCCCGCGCCGCGGGAAGTACGGGCCGGACGGCAAGCCGCGGGCGATCCCCGGCCACTCGATGCCGCTCTTCGGGCTGGGCGTGCTGATCCTCTGGCTCGGCTGGTTCGGCTTCAACGGCGGCTCCACGCTCGGCACCAGTGGCAACGCGTTCGCCGAGGTCATCGCGGTCACCAACCTCGGTGCGGCGGGCGGCGTCATCGGCGCGATGATCGCCGTCGCCCTGACCGTGAAGAAGCTCGACGTCGGCATGATCGGCAACGGCGGCATCGCCGGGCTCGTCGCGATCACCGCGCCCGCCGGCTACGTGGAGTTCTGGGCGGCGCCGATCATCGGCCTCATCGGCGGCGTCATCGTCGTCTACGGCATCCTCGCGATCGACAAGAAGATCGACGACCCGATCGGGGCGACCTCGGCCCACGGGCTCGCCGGGATCTGGGGCACCCTGGCGTGCGGCATCTTCACCTCGCCGCGCCTGGCCGAGAACATCGGCATCGGCAAGGAGGGCCTCGTCTACGGCGGCGGGCTCGGGCAGCTCGGGACGCAGGCGGCCGCGGTCGGCCTGACCTTCGTCACCGTGTTCGTGCTGTCGAGCATCACGTTCCTGGCGATCAAGCACACGATCGGCCTGCGCGTGACCGAGGAGGAGGAGATCGCGGGCCTCGACATCTCCGACCACGGCATGTACGGATACCCCGAGCAGTTCATTCCTGAGGCCGAGCTCGTCGGGTACTCCCCGAGCGCCGGCACCCCCACGGAGGCGAAAGCATGAAGAAGGTCGAGGCGTTCATCCGGCACGAGGCGTTCGAGCCGATCCGGATGGAGCTCCTGCAGCTCGGATTCCCCTCGCTGTCGATCAGCGAGGTCAAGGGCTCCGGTCGGCAGAAGGGCATCACCGAGCGCTATCGCGGCGCGGAGCTCACGAACTACCTGCGGCCGAAGCTCAAGCTCGAGTGCGTCGTCGCCGACCGCGACGTGGCGACGGTCGTCGACACGGTGCTGAAGCACGGCCGCTCCGGGGCCGTCGGTGACGGCAAGGTCTTCGTCCTCCCGGTGGACGAGTCCTACCGCGTGCGGACCGGGGAGTCGGGGGAGGAGATCCTCCAGAGCCATCCGGGGGCGGCCGCCGACGTCTGACGGTGCCCGGGACCGTCCGGTCCTGGGTGACGCCGGATGGGGTCGAAGTGCAATTCCGCTCTGTCGGCGTCACCCAGTGCCGGACGGCCTCACCACGAGTCCACGTAGCGGCGCGTCCCCCGGGGCGCGCCGCCGCCGTTCCCGCTGTGCGCCGCCGCGTCGAGCGTCCGCGCGATCAGGTCGCGCGTCTGCGCCGGGTCGATCACGTCGTCGAGCTCGAACAGCTGCGCGGCGTTCAGCGCCCGCGCGTTCTGCTGGGCCAGCGCCGTGACCTCGCGGACGCGCCGCTCGCGCTCCTCCTCGTCCTCGATCGCCTCGAGCTCCTTGCGCAGCCCCAGGCGCACCGCGCCCTCCAGGCCCATCGGCCCGAGGTGCGCCGACGGCCAGGCGACCGTCAGCAGCGGCTCGTGCAGCGAGCCGAACGCCATCGCCTGCGCGCCGAGCCCGTAGCCGCGGCGCAGCACGACGGCGACCGTCGGCACGGTCAGGGCGGCCCCGGCGAGCAGCAGCCGCGACGCGTGACGCACGAGCCCGGTCGCCTCCGCCTTCGGGCCGACCATGATCCCCGGGGTGTCGATGAGCGACACGACCGGCAGGCCGAACGCCTCGCACAGCTGCAGGAACCGCGCGGCCTTGTCGGCCGCCGCGCTCGTGATCGCGCCCGCCGCGTACATCGTGTTGTTGCCGATCACCCCGACGGGACGGCCCTCGATCCGCGCCAGCGCGGTCGCCATCTCCGGCGCGAAGCGCGGCCGCAGGTGCGTCACCGAGCCCGTGTCGGCGAGCGCCTCGACGATCGGCGCGAGCTTGTACGCGCGGCGCGCGCGCTCCGGCACGAGCGTGCGCAGCAGCGCCTGGTCGCCCGCCGGCGCGTCGCGGTCCGGGACGGCGGGACGGAAGTAGCCGAGCAGCCGCCGCGTCACCTCGACCGCCTGCGCCTCGTCGTCGACGAGGACGTCGATCACGCCGTTCTTCGTCTGCACGTCGACCGGCCCGACGTCGTCCGGGGCGACCTCGCCCTGCCCGCCGCCCGCGATCATCGCCGGGCCGCCCATCCCGATCGACGTGCTGCGCGTCGCGACGATCAGGTCCGAGCAGCCCGCGATCACCGCGTTGCCCGCGAAGCAGCGGCCGTGCACGATCGCGATCCGCGGCACGTGCCCCGAGAGCTTCGCCCACAGCGCGAACGCGCGGACGTGCAGCGAGGAGACGACCGGGTGGTCGGTGTCCCCGGGACGGCCGCCGCCGCCCTCGGCGAAGAACACGACGGGCAGCGCCAGGCGCTCGATCAGCTCGAACAGCCGGTCCTTCTTCAGGTGCCCGAGCGCGCCCTGCGTGCCGGCGAGCACCGTGTAGTCGTAGGCGAGCACGGCGGCCGGGTGGCCGTCGATCGCGGCGGTCCCCGCGAGCATGCCGTCGGCGGGGGTCGCGGCCTGCAGGTCCTCGACCGTGCGGCGGCCGCGCTGGGCGGCGATCGCGTAGCGGCCGTACTCGACGAACGACCCCTCGTCGACGAGGTCGGCGACGTTCTCGCGCGCCGTGCGCCCGCCGCGCGCGCGACGGCGCGCGACCGCCTCGGGGCGCGCGTCGTCCTCGGTCAGCGCCCGGCGGCGCAGCAGCTCCTCGAGATCCTCCATGCCGGGACTTCTACTGGACCGCGCACCGGCGAGCGGTTTGTGGTGATTCCACAAAAGCCCCGCGTGCTTGAGCCCGCCGCTCCATATCGCGGCCCCGCCCCCGGCGCCTACGGTGCGTCCATCGCGGGCCGTGAGGGACGGTCCGGCTGCCCGACACACGACGTGAGGAGAGAGCGATGGGTCTGACGACGGGAGAGTTCCCGCCGGTCGAACCGGCCAAGTTCATGGACATGCCCTACCAGGAGCGGATCAAGGTCCTCTCCCGGCACTGGGCCGAGTACGGGTTCGGTGCCCCCAAGATCACCGCGATCGTCTACATCGTGAAGCTGCTCGTCCTGTACATGGGCGGCGGCATCCTCGTCGGCGCGCTCACGTCCGGGCTCGATCCGTTCTCGCCGAGCGAGTGGTGGGACGCGCCGATCTTCTACCAGAAGGTGGTCCTCTGGACGGCGTTCCTGGAGGCCATGGGTCTTGCCGGCTCCTGGGGTCCGCTGGCCGGCCACTTCAAGCCGATGACGGGCGGCGTCCTCTACTACGCGCGCACCGGCACGATCCGCAACCCGCCGTTCCCGACCAAGGTCCCCGGGACCGAGGGCGGCACCCGCACCGCGCTGGACGCGGGCCTCTTCATCGCCCTGATGGCCGCCTACGTCGTCGCGCTCGCCGTGCCCGGCACCGCCGACGGCGAGACCGGCATCGACCTGCTCCCGGTCGCGGCGATCATTCCGATCCTCGTCCTGCAGCCGCTGCTGGGCCTGCGCGACAAGATCGCCTTCCTGCAGGCGCGCTCCGAGCAGTACCTGCCGGCGCTCGTCTTCTTCGCGTTCTTCCCGTTCGTCGACATGATCGTCGCGGCGAAGATCCTCATCGTCACCGTCTGGTGCGGTGCCGCCTTCTCGAAGTTCGGCCACCACTTCGGCAACGTCATCCCGCCGATGGTCTCCAACACCCCGTGGCTCAGCTCGCGCAAGGTCAAGAAGATGCACTACCGCAACTTCCCGGAGGACCTCCGCCCGTCGAAGGCCGCCGTCCGCATCGCGCACGGCCCGGGCACCCTGGTCGAGTTCGGCACGCCGCTCGTCCTGCTGTTCAGCGGCAACGAGACCCTCAGCGTCGCCGCGGCGATCCTGATGATCTGCTTCCACGTCTTCATCACCTCGACGTTCCCGCTCGCGGTGCCGCTGGAGTGGAACATCGGCTTCATCTTCATCACCGCGTTCCTGTTCATCGGCTGGCCCAACCACGAGGGCTTCGGGCTCGGTGACATGGACACGACGCTGATGATCCTGACGTTCGCCGCCTGCCTGTTCTTCCCGATCCTCGGCAACATGCGGCCCGACAAGGTGTCGTTCCTGCCGTCGATGCGGCAGTACGCGGGCAACTGGGCGTCGGCGATGTGGGCGTTCGCCCCGGGCGCCGAGAAGAAGCTCGACGACCACCTCGTCAAGCCGGCCCTCATGCAGCGTCAGCAGCTCGTCCCGCTCTACGGGGAGGACGAGGCCGAGGTCATCATGCAGCAGCTCATCGGCTGGCGGGCGATGCACTCGCAGGGCCGCGGGATGAACTCCGTGATGATCAAGACGCTCGGCGCGGACATGGACCACTACATCCCGCGCGAGGCGGAGTTCTCCTGCAACGCGATCACCGGCTTCAACTTCGGTGACGGGCACTTCCACGACGAGCACTTCCTGCGCACCGTGCAGGAGAAGTGCAACTTCGCCCCGGGCGAGTTCATGGTCGTCTGGGTCGAGTCCGAGCGCGTCGGCGAGGACAAGCAGTACTACTTCGTGATGGACGTGGCGGTCGGCGTCGTCGAGCGCGGCTACTGGAAGGTGACCGAAGCGGTCGCCGAGCAGCCGTGGCTGCCGAACGGGCCGATCGACACGACGGTCACGTGGAAGCTGGACGGCTACGAGCGCGTCCGCTACCCGGCACAGCCGCGACCGGTCCCCGCGGCCGGCGACGACGCGGACACCCCGGCACTGCCGGTATGAGCAGGGCGGTCGTGGTCGGCAGCGGGCCCAACGGGCTCGCCGCCGCCCTCACGCTCGCGTCGGAGGGTCTCGAGGTCACCGTCCTCGAGGCCGCCGACCGACTGGGTGGCGGCACGCGCAGCAGCGAGCTGACCGTCCCCGGCCTCCTGCACGACGAGTGCTCCGCGGCGCACCCGCTCGCACTCGACACGCCGTTCTCGCGGCGCTTCGACCTCGGGGCCCACGGCCTGCGCTGGCTGTGGCCCGAGGTGCAGTACTCCCACCCGCTGGACGGTGGCCGCGGGGCCGCCGCCTGGCGGTCGGTGGAGCGCACCGCCGACGCGCTGCCGGGACGCGACGGGCGACGTTGGAAGGCGATCTTCGGCTGGCTGGAGGGCCGCTTCGACCGGCTCGCCGCCGAGATCGTGCAGCCGGTGCTGCACGTGCCGCGCGCCCCCGTCGCGATGGGCGTCTTCGGCGCCTTCTCCGGTCTGCCCGCCTCGCTGCTGACCCGGGCGTGGGCGACCGAGGAGGGCCGCGCCCTGTTCGCCGGGGTCGCCGCCCACGCGTTCCGGCCGTTCGGGTCGCCGATGTCCTCCGCGATCGGCGTGACGCTCGGCACCGCGGCGCACCGCTACGGCTGGCCGGTCGCGCAGGGCGGCTCGCAGGCGATCTCCGCCGCGATGATCGCGCTCGCGACGGAGCACGGCGTGCGCTTCGAGACCGGGGTCACCGTCCGGTCGCTCGAGGAGGTCGCCGACCACGACGTCGTCATGCTCGACACCTCGCCGCGCGCGGCCGCCGACATCGCCGGGGACCGCATGCCGGCGCGCGTCGCGCGCGCCTACCGGCGCTTCCGGCACGGGCCGGGCGCGTTCAAGGTCGAGTTCGCGGTCGACGGCGGGGTGCCGTGGGCGCACGCCGAGTCGCGCCTGGCGGGCACCGTGCACGTGTGCGGGGACTGGCGCGAGACCGCGGCCGCCGAGCGCATGACCTGCCGCGGCGAGATGCCCGAGCGCCCGTACGTGCTGGTCTGCCAGCAGTCGCTCGCGGACCCCTCGCGCGCCAACGGCGACCTGCATCCCCTGTACGCGTACGCGCACGTGCCGTCGGGCTACACGGGCGACGCGACCGCGGCGATCGAGGCGCAGATCGAGCGCTTCGCGCCCGGGTTCCGCGACCGCATCGTCGGGCGGCACGTCCGCTCCGCCGTGGCGATGCAGGAGCACAACGTCAACTACGTCGGCGGCGACATCGTCACCGGCGCCAACGACCCGCTGCAGATGGTCTTCCGCCCGCGCGCGACGCTCGACCCGTACGCGACCGGCATCGACGGCGTCTACCTCTGCAGCGCGGCGACGCCGCCCGGGGCGGGCGCGCACGGCATGTGCGGCTACAACGCGGCGCTGTCGGCGCTCGCGCGGATCGACCCGTCCGCCGCGCGCCGCGTGCGCGACGCGTCGGAGTCGTCGATCCCCGAGCCCGAGTACGCCGGCGGCTGGTAGCCGGGAGCCTGCGATGATGCTCCGCGGGATGGTCGAGGCGGAGCTGCAGGACGTCGTCCGGGCCCGGATCGCGGAGGTCGCGGGCCGGATCGACAGCGCCCGCATGGGCGAGGACATGGCCGCCCAGCTGATGGCGACGATTCCGGAGTTCCTGCCCGCCACCGACCCGGACTTCCGGGCCGGGCTCGTCATGAGCTGCACGGCGAACCTCGTCGCGATCCAGGAGTCGCTCGTCGGCGGCGTCCCGATGCAGCCGACCACGACCGAGGCGCCCGACGACGCGCGCGCCTGGGCGCACGAGCTCGTCCACCGCGGCATGCCGCTGGCCTCGCTGCTGCGCGCGTACCGGCTCGGGCACAGCCTGTTCGAGCGCGAGTTCGAGCAGCGCGCCGCGGAGCTCGAGCTCGAGCCCGAGGTCGCCTGGCGGGTGCTCGCCGACGCGGGCCGCGAGCTCTTCATCTACATCGACGCGGTCTGCACCCAGCTCGTCGACGACTACGAGAACGAGCGCGAGCAGTGGCTGCGCGGTGCGGCCGCCGAGCAGGCGGAGCTCGTCCAGGCGATCGTCGCGGGAGAGCCTGTGGACCACCGTGACGCGGCCGCGACCCTGCGCCACGACGTCGACGGGCGTCAGCTCGCGTTCATCGTCTGGACCGAGCCGGGCGCGCGCATCGGCGCGTCCGTGGCGCCGACGACGATCGCGCGCGAGCTCGCCGGCGAGCTCGGCGGGACGCAGACGCTGATCGTGCCCGTGGGGGAGCGGGTCGCGTGGGCGTGGACGACCGGGGACCGGCTCGACGCGCGCGCGGCGCCGCGCCGGCCGTCCGCGCTCGGTGGGCGCGCGCGGGCCGCGCTGGGCGCGGTCCATCCCGGGGTCGCGGGCATGTGCCGCAGCCACCGCGAGGCGCGGGCCGCGCGCGAGGTCGGCGAGACGTTCGGCGTCCGGGCCGGCACCCTGATCGGCTACCCGTCGGTCGCGCTGACGTCGCTGGTGAGCGCCGAGCCGGGCCGGGCGGCGGAGTTCGTCGTCGCCGAGCTCGGCGAGCTCGGGGCGGACACCGACGCGATGGCGCGGCTGCGCGCGACGATCCGCGTCTACCTCGACGAGCGGCTCAGCCCGGCCCGGACGGCGCGCCGCCTGGGCATCCACCAGAACACCGTCGTGTACCGGGCCAAGCGCGCCGAGGAGCTGCTCGGGCGGTCGCTGGACGACCGCCGGCTCGAGCTCGAGATCGCGCTGCGGCTGCACGACGGGCTCGACGGGCTGCGCGGCGCCGCGACCGCCGCGGGCTGACCCGCCGCGGTTCAGCGGCGCTTGCGGTCGAACTTCTCGCGCCGCACGGTCGCCTTGCGGCCCTTGATCGTGCTGGAGCGCATCGCGGCGATGACCTCGTCGGCCCGGTTCTCGGGCAGCTCGACGAGCGAGAAGCGGTCGGTGATCTCGATCGCGCCGATCTGCCGGCCGGTCAGCGACGACTCGCCGGTGATCGCCCCGACGAGGTCCTGCGGCCGGATCCCGGCGCTGCGTCCGGCCCCGATGAAGATCCGCGTGGTCGGGCCCTCCGCGTCGAGGCGGCGGCCGCCACCGGGCTTGCCGCCGCCCGCGCCGGGGCGGGCAGGGCCACGGTCGCGGTCGGGCTTGGGGCCGCGGTCGAGCGAGGCCTGCGGGATCTCCTCCTCGTCGTCCTCGTCGACCCCGGCCTGCGCCTGATGGGCGAGCCGCACGGCGGCCATCGCGACCTGCATCACGTCGAACTCGTCGGCGAGCGTCTCGACGACGACGCGGAAGCGCTCGAGCTCGTCCTCCTGCAGCAGCGACTCCTGCAGCGCCGCGCGGGTGAGCTCCAGGCGCCGGGCGTGCAGGTCGGCGATCGTCGGGACCTTCTCGATCTTCACCGGCTGGCGCGTGATCTTCTCGATCGTCTTGAGCATCCGGTGCTCGCGCGGCTGGGCGAGCGTGATCGCGACGCCCTCGCGTCCGGCCCGGCCGACGCGGCCGATGCGGTGCACGTACGTCTCCGGCGACGCGGGCACGTCGTAGTTGACGACGTGGGTCAGCGTGTCGATGTCGAGGCCGCGGGCGGCGACGTCGGTGGCGATGAGCAGCTCGGTGGTGCCCGCGCGCAGGCGCTGCAGGACCTTGCTGCGCTGCTCCTGGCTGAGCCCGCCGTGCAGCGCCTCGGCGCGGTAGCCGCGGCCGTTGAGCGTCTCGGTCAGGGCGTCCACCTCGGCGCGGGTGCGGCAGAAGACGATCGCGGCGGTCGGCACCTCGAGGTCGAGGATGCGCCCGAGCGCCGCGGCCTTGTGTGGGCGGTGCACGACGTATGCGGCCTGCCGGACCTTCGGCGCCTCGCCCTCCGGCGTCGCGGCGCGCTTGACCTCGATGTGGACCGGGTCGGCCAGGTGCTTCTTCACCATGCGCGCGATGCGCGGCGGCATCGTCGCGGAGAAGAGGACGGTCTGGCGGTCGGCCGGGGCGGCCTCGAGGATCGACTCGATGTCCTCGGCGAAGCCCATGTCGAGCATCTCGTCGGCCTCGTCGAGGACGACGGTGTGCAGGCGCGAGAGGTCGAGCGTGCCGCGGCCGATGTGGTCCAGTGCGCGGCCGGGGGTGGCGACGACGACGTCGACGCCGCCGCTGAGCGCGCGCAGCTGCCGCACGATCGGCTGGCCGCCGTAGATCGGGAGCACGCGGGCGCCGATGCCGCGCCCGTACTTGTGCATCGCCTCGGAGACCTGGGTGGCGAGCTCGCGCGTGGGGGCGAGGACGAGCACGCGGGGCGCCTTGTCCTCGGTGCCGCTCGCGGCGAGGCGCTCCAGGGCGGGCAGCGCGAAGGCCGCGGTCTTGCCCGTGCCGGTGGCGGCCTGGCCGAGGAGGTCGCGGCCCTCCAGCAGCGGCGGGATCGTCTGCGCCTGGATCGGCGTGGGCTCCTCGTAGCCGAGGGCGGTGAGCGCGTCGAGGAGCTCGGCGCGGAGGCCGAGATCGGTGAAGAGGGTGGGGGGGAGATCGTCCTGCACCTCCTCACCCTGACAGCCAGGGGCGGTTCCCCGCGCCCCGGCTGTTTGTTAGGGTGCCCTTACACATGGGTCGATACACCGGACCAGTCGAGAAGCTCGAGCGGCGCGAGGGCGTCGATCTCGGCCTGAAGGGCACCCGACGCCTGCTCGGGAAGACGTCCCTGGAGCGGCGCGGCGCCGTGCCGCCCGGCCAGCACGGGGCCGCGCGCCGAGGGCGCCCGTCGGTCTACAGCGTGCAGCTGCGCGAGACGCAGAAGTTGAAGCTCCTCTACGGCGTGCGCGAGCGGCAGTTCCGCCGCTACGTCGAGCAGGCCGCCCGCCGCCGCGACGTCACCACCGGCGAGGCGCTGTTGCAGACGCTGGAGCGGCGCCTGGACAACGTCGTCTACCGGCTCGGCCTCGCCAACACGCGCGCGCAGGCGCGGCAGTTCGTCGGCCATGGGCACATCTGGCTGGACGGGCGCCGCTGCGACATCGCGTCCGCGCTGGTCGCCGAGGGCTCGGTCATCACCCTGGCGCCGGGCGCGCCGGTCGAGCCGGTGGCGCGGCAGGCCGCCGAGGAGGTCGGGACCGTGCCGCCCTGGCTGCAGGCCGACCTCGACGCGCTCACCGGCCGCGTGCTGCGGCTGCCCGTGCGCGACGAGATCCACGTCCCCGTGGTCGAGCAGCACGTCGTCGAGCGGTACGCGCGGCGATGACCCCGGCGCCGTTCACCCGCGTGGCCGGGCTGCGCGACCCCGGGCTGGGGGCGCTGCTGCACGCGCTGTCGGGCGCGCTGGACCCGCCGTCCGTCGCCGGCGGCCTGGACTGGATCGCGCCGCTGGCCAACCGCCTGCGCACCGTGCCCACGCGGGACCCCGCTTTGCAGCTCGACGCGCTCGGCGAGCGGGTCGTCGCGTCGTTCGCCGTGCTCGGTCCGCGCGCGGTCCCGGCCGGCATCGACGACCTGGTCCCCGACCGCGTGCTCGCGACCGCCGCCGGGCACGAGCTCGCGGTCGCGCTCGTCGCCGCGGCGGCGGCGCACCGCGCCGGCTGGGCCGTGGACGTCGTGCGGTCCCCGGGCCTCGTCGCCCTCGCCCACCGGGACCTCGATCTGCCGCTGGTGAGCGTCCCGCGCGAGGAGGGCCGGCTGCTCGACGCCCGCGACCTCGACCACGGTGGCGACGTCGCCTGGCTCTGCCCGCACGAGGGGGCCGCCGCGCTGCTCGACCTCGTGGCGCTGCGCGCCCACGAGATCGGCCGCCTGGACCTGCGGGCGCGCGCCCGCGAGCTGCTCCTCGCGCTCCCGCTGCCACCGCGCGAGCACCTACGCCGCCGCGTCGACGCCGCCCGCGCCCAGTCGGCCTGGAACTGAGCGCGGGCGGCCGCCGGCCCCGCCCTGCCCCGCGCTGGAGGGGGTGAACGGACATTTCCAGCCCCTGGAGGGGCGGAGGATGGACAGCCTGGCGGGTGCCTCGTGACGGCGGGGGCGTGCGGCCTCGGCGGCGCTCCGGTCGGCGGGTGCGCCTCGACCAGGGGTCTGACTGCGGTCCGTCACGATGCGCGTCCGCCGGGGAATCCGGAGAACCCACCCGGACTGTCCATCTCCCGCCCCTCCACGGGCTGGAAAGGTCCGTTCACCGCCCCCCAGGGGTACGGGGGTGCGGCGGGTGGCTCAGGCGTCGTCCTCGCCGCGGCGGTGCACCAGGCGGGAGAGGACGACCTGGGAGCGGGTGCGCACGACGGTGCCGTCCGCCTGCAGGGAGCGGATCAGGCGCTCGAGGTCCGCGTTGTCGCGGGTACGCACGCGGGCGATCGCGTCGGCCTCGCCGGTGACGCTCCAGGCCTCCACGACCTCGGGCACCGCCCGCAGCGACGCGGCGACCCGGTCCAGCGTCACGCCGGGCCCGTAGAACAGCTCCACCAGCGCCTCGGCGCCGTAGCCGAGCGCGGCGTGGTCGACGACCGCGGTGAAGCCGCGCAGGGTCCCGTCGCGGCGCAGCCGGTCCACGCGGCGCTTCACCGCGGGGGAGGAGAGCGACACGCGCCGGGCGATGTCGTCGTACGTGCGACGGCCGTCGTCGGTCAGCAGCGCAAGAATCTGGCGGTCCATGTCGTCCATGCGCAGGATTCTGCCGTACTCCGGCAGCGGATCGGCATTGAGCGTCGCATCGGTCCCGCCTAGCCTTTCCGCATGGCCCTCGTGAACGCCCCTGCCGCCGTCGCGCGCGTCCTCTTCGACGAGTCCCACGGGGAGGCGTGGACGATCTCGCGCGAGCGGGCCGCCGCGCTGCAGCCCGCCCATCCGCAGGACTCGAGCTACGCCGACGCCGCCGACGCGCTGCGCGGCCGCGAGCTGACCGTCGCCGCCCATCGGCACGGCGCGCTCGACGCACACGCGCTCGCCGACGCCGACGTGCTCGTCATCGCGCACCCCTCGGAGGCGACGTGGGAGAAGACCGACGGCGCGTACCCGGTGTTCGCCGACGCCGAGATCGACGCCATCGAGGCGTGGGTCCGCGCCGGCGGCGGCCTCGTCGTGCTCGGCGAGACCGAGCAGGCGAAGTACGGCACCAACGTCGACCGGCTGCTCGCCCGCTTCGGCCTGGGCGTCGCCACCGCCACCGTCTACGACTACACGCACGCGCACGCGGGCAACCCCGCCTGGGTGCTCGCCCAGCGCGCCGCAGCCCGCAGCACCGTCGGCGGCGCCGACCTGCTCGCCCGCGTCGAGCGCGCCGCGTTCTACCGCGCCGGGGCCCTCGAGCTGCGCAACGGCGCCACCCCGCTGCTGCAGACCTCCGCGCAGGCCGACCCCGCGGGCGCGACGCTGCTCGCCGCCACGACCGCGGGCGCCGGCCGCGTCGTCCTCTTCGCCGACTCCGACCTGTTCGGCGACGACTGCCTCGGCGACCTCGACCACCGCGCGCTCTGGCTCGACACGATCACGTGGGCGGCGCAGTCCGCCTTCGCCGCCGCCGGCGGGACGCCCGCCGCGTCCCCGGTCCTCGCCGACCCGCACTGGGCCACGCTCAAGGCCGAGGTCGACGCGCTGCGGCTGCTGCAGGAGCCCGACGGCTCGGTCGACACCGCCACGCACGACGCCGCCGACCTCGCCGCGCGCGTCGGCCGCATCGCCGACGCGGTCGCCGCGCTCGCCCCGCACTTCCCGCACCAGGCCGCCTACGTCGAGGCGACCGTCGCCGACCTGCACCGCTGGGTGGCCGACGGCTTCCCGCGCCCCGACTTCACCGGCGCGCTCGAGCACTTCCGTCCCGACCTGCACCGCGAGGACGGCATCGAGCACCTCGTCGTGTTCCCGATGTACACGCAGAACGGGTCGCGCGACACCCGCTTCGAGGCGCTCGTCGTGCGCGTGCCGTGGCCGGCGTGGCTGGCCGAGCTCGAGCGCACCCGCTACGACAACCCGAAGTTCGTGCCGGTGACGTTCGTGGACCGCACGGCGGGCTACGACAGCGAGTGCGCGGTCCTCTTCCCGGAGACGTTCTCGACCGGGGAGCGCAAGCCGACCGTCAACCACTTCGGCGGCATCTTCTGCGACCGTGAGGCCGAGCGCTTCCGGCGCGTCTGCGGCGCCGCCGTCGAGGTCCTCGGCGTGAACCTGCCCGCCGACGCCGCGGCGCTGCTGGCCTCGCCGCGCATCAGCCAGGAGGCGTTCGTGCTGTGGGACCTCGTCCACGACCGGGCGCACAGCCGCGGCGACCTGCCGTTCGACCCATTCATGATCCGCCAGCGGATGCCGTACTGGATGTACTCGCTGGAGGAGTTGCGCTGCGACCTGACCGCGTTCAGCGAGGCGGTCGGGCTCGAGGCGGAGGGCTTCGCGTTCGCCCGCCACGTGCAGACCGCGATCCTCTTCGACCGCCTGTTCCGCTTCCCGGTGACGGGCTCGCGGGTGCGCAACTACGACGGGCTCGGCGGCCAGCTGCTGTTCGCGTTCCTGCACGAGCGCGGCACGATCCGCTGGACCGACAACCGCCTGACGATCGACTGGAACGACGTGGCGGACGGCGTCGTCGCGCTTCGTGCAAAGGTGGAGGCGCTGTACCGGTCCGGCATCGATCTCCCGAAGGTGCGTTACTGGATGACCGCCCACGACCTCGTCAGCTCCTACGTCGCGCCCGCCGTCACGTCGGTGTGGACCGGCGGCGCCCGCGCCCTGCACGAGGAGCCCGATCCGAAGCGGTGGATCGACGCCGTGCAGGACGACGAGTTCCCGCTGAGCGTCTTCTACACGCAGCTGCAGCCGAAGCTCGAGCCGGCCCTGGTGGCCGCGTGAGCGCGCTCGACGGCCGCGTCGTCGCGATCGCCGGCGCGACCGGGGGCCTGGGCCCGGCGGTCGCCCGGGCGCTCGCCGCGCACGGCGCGACGCTCGCGCTGACCGACGTCGACGCCGCGAAGCTCGACGCGCTCGCGGCCGAGCTCGCGCTCCCGGCCGAGCGCGTGGACGTCCGCACGGTCGACCTGCTCGACCCCGACGCGACAGCCGCCTGGGCCGCCGCGCTCGTGGAGCGCTTCGGGACGGTCGCGGGGCTCGCGCACCTCGTCGGCGGCTGGCGGGGCGGCGAGCCGCTGCCGACCGCCCCGCTGGAGGACTGGACGCTGCTGCACGACCTGCTCGTGCGGACCGTGCAGCACACGAGCCGCGCCTTCGCGGGACCGCTGCTGGACAGCGGGCACGGCCGCTTCGTGCTCGTCAGCAGCAAGCAGGCGCAGGCGCCGACGTTCACGAACGCCGCCTACGGCGCGGCGAAGGCGGCGGCGGAGGCGTGGACGCTCGCGCTCGCCGACGGCTTCGCCCAGCAGGAGGCGGACGATCCCCGCCGCGCGACGGCGAACATCGTCGTGGTCGACGCGATCGCGACCGCCGCGATGGTCGAGGGCAAGGCCGACAGCGCCTACCGGACGTTCGCCGACGCGGACGACATCGCCGCCGCGATCGCCTACGTCCTGGGGGACGGGGCGAGCGCGATGAACGGCCAGCGCCTGCAGCTGCACGGCGGGACGCGCCGGTGACGGCGTTCGCCTCGGACAACTACGCGGGGGCGCTCCCGGAGGTCCTCGCCGCGGTCGCGCAGGCCGACGCGCTCGGTCACGTGCCCGCCTACGGGGCGGACCCGGTGACCCAGGACGCGGTCGCGCTCGTCCGCGAGCACCTGGGGGAGGAGGCGCAGGTCTTCTTCGTCTGGGGTGGGACGGCCGCGAACGTCCTGTGCCTGGAGAGCCTGGCGCCGGCGCACCACCAGGCGATCGTGTGCGCGGAGAGCGCCCACATCTACGTCGACGAGGGCGGCGCCCCGGAGCGGCTGCTCGCCCGCAAGCTCCTGCCGGTCGCGACGCCGGACGGCAAGCTGACCCCCGAGCTCGTGGCGCCGCGGCTCGTGCGCTTCGGCGACGAGCACGCGGTGCAGCCGAAGGTCCTGTCGATCACGCAGTCGACCGAGCTGGGCACCCGCTACGCCCGCGCGGAGATTCGCGCGCTCGCCGACCTCGCGCACGAGCACGGGATGCTGCTGCACCTCGACGGCGCGCGGATCATGAACGCGGCGGCGGCCGACGGCTGCTCGCTGCGCGAGGCCACCCGGGATCTGGGCGTCGACGCGCTGGCGCTGGGGATCACGAAGAACGGCGGCCTGGGAGCGGAGGCGGTCGTGCTGTTCGACGAGGCGCACGCCGACGGGATCGCCTGGCGGCGCAAGGCCGCGATGCAGCTGGCCTCCAAGCAGCGGTACCTCTCCGCGCAGGTGCACGCGCTCCTGACCGACGACCGGTGGCGCCTGCACGCCGCGCACGCCAACGCGATGGCCGCCCGTCTGGCGGCGGGCGTGACGGGGCTCCCGGGGGTCCGGGTGACGCAGGAGGTCCAGGCCAACGCGGTGTTCGCGATCGTGCCCGAGCGGGTGCGCGAGGCGCTGTGGGCGGACGGCTTCCTGTTCTACGTGTGGGACGAGCTGACCGGCGAGGTCCGGTGGATGTGCTCGTGGGACACGACCGCGGACGACGTCGACGGGTTCGTCGCCGCGATCGCCCGGCACGCCGCCGGCTGAGCGCTACCTGGATCTTTGTCCAAGATTGGCGCGTTCGCGTTGGCGTCGATCGACAGTCCATTTTCCGGGTCGTCTTTCTGCGACGAGATGTCGCGGTGCGGAACCTGAAAACAACGCGTTACCGCGGTTGCAGTTCGCCGCGGCTCATGTGTACGTTGCCGTTCGTCCGGAGGTAGGGGTACTTCGCGGGACACCGCCCACGGCAGGGCGCACGGTGACGTTCCACGACGTGGGGAGCAGTTCATGGGTCCGAGGTTCCATGCAGGTCGCGCGACGCGTGTCGCGCGGGTCACGGGTGCGACGGCGATCGCGTCGCTCGCCATCGCCGCACCCGCGCACGCCCTGCTCGGCGGACTGCTGGGCAACACGACCAGCGCGGTGACGAGCACCGTCAACGGCACCACCTCGACGCTCGTGCCCTCCGTCGGTGGCCTCCTCACCGGTCAGCAGGGCGTCCTGCCGACCGCCTCGCAGCTGCTCTGCCCGACCGCCACCGGCCTCTCCCAGATCCTCAACACGCCCGGGCTCGGGGAGAACGGCGTCGGGACGATCGGGCAGGGCCTCGCGACCCTGACCTGCAGCGCCGGCCTGCTCGAGTACAAGTTCGAGACGACCTGGAAGCGCGCTAACGGCACGACGGTCTCGCGCAGCCACACCGCGGTCGTCGGGGTCCCGACGGCGCTGAACGTCGACGACGACGTGCTCGCCGACCTCACCGGCACGATCACGATCACGGGGAACAACCAGGTCGGCGTCGAGCTCGTCCGCGCGTTCGGCGAGACCTCGACCCTCCCGGTCTCCGTGCAGGCGGTGCTGCGCGACCAGACGCGCCGGACCCTCGGGCGCTCGCAGATCGCCTTCGGCTACGACGCGCTGGACGATCGCGCGCCCGGTCGCTTCACGCTCGGGACCCCGATCGACACGATCGCCCGGCCGAACGGCACCTACACCTTCAACCTCAGCCAGACGGCCCGCGGCGAGAAGATCGCCCTGGTCGCCGGGATCTACGACGGCACGACCGCCAACCCGGTCAACCCGACCCGGGTCCGGCTCGCCTACGGCGCCTCGCCCGACACCGCGGCGATCACCGCCCGCGCCGGCGACGAGGTCCAGGCGACCCTGACGCAGAACCGCGTCGGCCCGGCCACCCTGTCCGCCAGCGTCGTCGACGGCCAGTCGGTCGACGAGATCTCCGCGCAGATCAACAACCTGCCCTCCTCGCTCGGCCTGACCGCGCGGACCTCGGGCAACGTGCAGGCGACCTACACGGCGTCCGCGCGCGTCGCGGCGATCCGCGCCTCGCTCGTCTCCAAGGTCGCGGGCACGACCGCGCAGAAGACGATCCTCAACCTCGACGACGTCCCGACCGGCTTCACCGCCGCGGTCAACGACGACGGGGGCTCCGTCCAGACCACGGGCGGCGCCATCGGCCTCACCGAGGTCGGCTTCGCCAACGGCGAGCCCAAGTTCCTCGCCGGCGAGCCCGCGTACCTGAACCTCGACGACGACGGCACGGTCTCCTCGACCGCGCTGCGCATCCCGGGCATCCAGCGCGCGACGTTCTCGCTCGGCGGCGGCGCGCCGCGCGTCTCCGCCAAGATCGCCGCGACGCCGCTGCTCGCCCGCATCAAGGATCCGGGCCGGACCATCACCGCCCGCGTCCTGAACCTGCCGAGCGAGTTCGACCTCTCCGTCGACCCGCAGGACTTCAAGGTCGACTTCGACGGCAAGGGCACCGGCATCGGCCGGATCGTCCTGAACGCCGACAGCACCCAGCCGCTCGTCGGCCGGGCCACGAAGATCCGCGGCACGATCGAGGGCATCCCCGCCCGCACGATCGCCTCGCTCGTCCAGGACGGCGACAAGACGGGCTTCAAGGTCGAGGGCGGCGGCGCGCTCGGCAAGGTCGAGCTCGTGGCCTCCAACGGCTCCGAGGCGCTGCCGGTCGGCACCAGCGACGGCGTCGTCTACCGTGACGTCCCCGGCGGCGAGTTCCGCATCGCGGCCCGCGTCCGCGAGCTGCGCGAGGTCGGCATCGACACCGGTGACGGCACCACGCTGAACGCCGTCACCAAGGGCGGCCCGTTCTCCCTCGACGTCCGCACCGCGGACCTCGAGGCCGGCGGCCAGGTCCTCGACCTGCCGGCCCGCGCGACCTTCGGGATCGACGACGACGCCGCGGCCCTGCGCTTCACCGGTGCCGACGCCGACGGCGACCCGCAGGGCATCGACCGCATCGCGGTCACCGCCCGCGCGGTCGGCGGCACGCTGTTCGGCCGCGCCGACCGGATCGACGCCGACGTCCGTGGCCTGCCGGCGGAGGTCGAGCTCGGCCTGCAGCCGAACGGCGACGACTTCACCGTGCAGTCCAGCGCCCCGATCGGCTCGATCGAGCTCGTCGCGGCCAACCGCCTGATCGACCGCGCGGCGGACCTGCCGGCGGGCGACGTCCAGGGCGTCCGCTACACCGACCGCACCGGCGGCGACTTCGTCGTCGGCGCACGGATCCGCGAGCTGCGCCGCATCGCCGCCGACCTCGGCGACGAGCTGCGCATCAGCACCGAGACCGCGGGCGGCGTCTTCCGGGCGGACATCGACACCGACGACCTCACCGGCTCCGCGCAGATCACCGAGCTGCCGGCGAAGTCCACCATCACCGCGAACCTCGACGACCTGCGCATCGGCTTCCGCGGCCGGACCGCGGGCGACGAGCCGCAGGGCATCGACGCGCTCGACCTGAACCTCCGCACCAGCGGGGCGCTCGTCGGCCGGGCCAACCAGCTCAAGGGCCACATCGAGGACATCGCCCCCGACCTGACCCTCGACCTCGACCAGGCCGACGACGGCATCAAGGTCACCGCGAGCGAGCCGATCGGCCTGATCGAGCTGGCCGCGGCCGACCGTCCCGTCGACCTCGTCGGCGACCTGCCGGCCGACGGCGCCAACGGCGTGCGCTACGTCGACCGTCCCGCGGGCTTCGTCGCCGGCGCCCGCATCCGCGGCCTGCGCTCCATCGACGTCGGCCTGCAGCCGTCGGTCAGCCTCACGGCGAAGACCGCCGGTGGCCCGTTCGACGTCGAGGTCGACACCGCCGACCTGACGGCGCGCGGCGCGATCCGCGACCTGCCCGCCGACGTGCAGGTCGGCTTCGACCAGGACGCCGGCAAGCTGACGTTCGCCGGAAAGAACGCCGACGGCGACCCGCAGGGCATCGAGAGCGTCGCGCTGAACGTGCGCAGCGCCCAGCCGCTCATCGGCCGCGCCACGCGCATCGACCTCGGGGTCAAGAAGCTCGCCCCGAACGTGACGATCGACCTCGCCGACGGCGGCACCGGCGCGAGCGTCGTCGCCTCCGACCCGATCGAGGAGCTGACCCTCGGCGCCACCGACGCAGCGGACGCCGTCGACGTGGACGCCACGCTCGGCACCCCGCAGGGCGCGGTGCTCCGCGACACGCCGGCGGGCTACGTGCTCGCCGCGCGCCTCCTGGACCTCCGCGAGGTCACGGTCAACCTGTCCGGCGACGACGTCGGCCTGACCTCGAAGCTGCGCAGCACGCCCTTCCGGGTGCTCGTCGCCTCGCCGGGCCTCGACGTCGACGCGCAGATCGAGAACCTGCCCGCGCACACCGACCTGACCGCCGACCTCGGCGCCGGGCGGCTGACGCTCGACGGGCACGGCGACGGCGTGGACCGCGTCGCGCTCACCGCGACCTCCGCCACGCCGCTGTTCGGCCGCGCCTCGCGGCTGCAGGCCACGATCCTCGACCTCCCGTCGAAGATCGCCGTCGAGCTCGACGACTCCGGCACGGGCGCGAGCGTCGTCGCCGGGGACGACGGGGACGCCGCGATCGGCAGCCTCGAGCTGCTCGCCAGCGACGGGGCCACCGCGCTCCCGGCGCCGCTGGACGACACCACCCGGCAGGGGGCGATCTACCGCGACCGCGCCGGTGAGCCGTTCGTGCTCGCCGCCCGCATCCGCGAGCTGCGCAAGCTCACGGCCGCGTTCTCCGGCGAGGTCGGGCTCGAGGCCCGCACCGCCGGCGGTCCGTTCGCGATCGACATCGACACCGCCGACGTCGCCGCGCAGGCCGACATCCTCGACCTGCCGGCCAACGCGAAGCTCGGCCTCGGGCTCGACGACGGCGAGATCACCTTCGACGGCACGAACGCCGAGGGCGATGACCAGGGCATCGAGCTGCTGACGCTGAACGCGCGTCTGGCGCAGCCGATCCTCGGCGAGGGCAACCGCATCAAGGCCCGCATCGAGAAGCTCCCCGCGCACGTGACGCTCGGGTTCGCGCAGGACGCCGGGGGCGCCTCGCTCACCGCCGACCAGCCGATCCAGCTGATCGAGATCCAGGCCTGGGAGGACGGCAAGCCCGAGCCGGCGCTGCCCGCCGACCAGGGCGCGATCCTCAAGGACCGTGACGGGCAGGACTTCGAGCTCGCCGCCCGCGTGCGGCAGCTGAAGAAGCTGAACCTGGACACCAGCGACGCGGTGCAGCTGCGCACCGAGACCGCCGGTGGCCTCTTCACGGCGGACATCGACACCGAGTCGCTGCAGGCGAACGCGGTCATCGACCAGCTGCCCGAGGTCCTCGACCTCGCGCTGAACCTGGAGGATGGCCAGGTCACCTACAACGGCTCTGCCCCGGTGAACCGGATCAGCGTGGCGATCGGCAGCGAGGAGCCGGTGTTCCTCGGCGGGACCGACTTCGCGGTCGACTTCCGCCAGGTGCCGACCCAGTTCGCGCTGACGATCGGGCAGGACCTCGACGAGTCGATCACGCTCGAGAGCTCGCAGCCGATCGGCCAGATCGACGTCACGGCGTCGAGCCCCGACCGCGACGCGCCGGTGATCCCGGACGGCGAGGCGGGCGCGCTGCTGGACTCCACCGACGGCCAGCTCGGCCTCGCGCTGCGCGTCTTCGACCTGCAGAAGCTCGAGGTCAACACCGACCCGATCACGCTCGAGGCGACGATGCGGCCGGACACCCCGTTCCGGGTGGACGCGAAGCTCGACGCCCCCGCCCCGGAGGACGGCTCGCCCGTCGACCCGGACGCGGCGCCGCTGCGCGTGCAGGCGGAGATCCTGAACCTGCCGCAGACGTTCCGCGTCGCGCTCGGGGACGTCAACCCCGCGGGCTCGGCGACCACGGGCGGGTCGAAGCTGACCTACCAGGCCACGAGCGTCGTCGGCAGCATCCGCATCAAGGCCGACGGCATCCAGCTGCTGGAGGGCGCCGAGGGCGTCGAGGCGGCGATCACGAGCGTGCCGCAGTCCTTCACGCTGACGCTGCCCGAGCAGCCGGAGACCGGCCCCAAGCCGCCGCTGGCGCAGCTCGCGGTCGGCGGCGGGCAGGCGATCGGGGAGCTGCGGCTCGCCGCGGGCTCCCGGCAGCTGCCGGCGACCGGCCAGCCGAACGACCTGTTCTCCTACGACGGGGATCCCGCGAACTTCGGGGTCGGCGTGCGGCTCAGCGCGCTGCAGGGCCTGTCGATGAACCTCGACCCGGTGAACATCGCGCTCGACCAGGTCGAGGCGCAGACCAAGCCGATCGAGCTCAACGCGGCCCTGCCGCAGGACGGCGCCGACGCGACCGTCACTGGCCTGCTGAACAAGCCGTCCAACCGCACCGAGGTCGGCGTGATCCTGCCGGTCAACGACGGTGACCCGACGCGGCTGGTGCTGCGCAACGGGCAGGCCGGCCAGGGCAAGAAGATGGGGGCCCTGACGCTGAACGTCGCGAACCTCGGGACGATCCCGTCGGCGAACTTTTCGCTGACGAACATCCCCGAGAAGCTCAACGCGTGCCTGGCCACCGACGGGGCGTGCCGTCCTGCCGACCGGCTCCCGGCGCCGCTGGGCGACTACGTGCGCAGCAACGCGAACTTCATCGGCTACCGCGAGCGGCCCGACATGACGCTGTCGGGCACCGCGGGCGGGCAGAACCGTCCGTTCGCCTCGCAGGTGTCGCTGGACTTCGACGACCAGGGCACCTCGGGCAACAGCGCGGCGATCAGCTCGATGATCACGATGAACGCGACGATCGACCTCGGGGACGGCGGCCAGCCGGTGCAGGTCCAGAACGTCCGGTTCCACCGGCTCGCCCTGGACTTCGGCCAGTCGACCCCGTTCGGGTACCTGACCACGACGGTCCCGCGGCTCTACCTGTTCGTGGACTCGCAGGCCAAGCCGTTCGTGCTCGGGAACATCCGCTTCCCGCCCGACATCACGCAGTTCCGTCTCGGCAGCGACGGCAACCCGGCGATCGCCGACCGGCGCCTGGTCTGGCTGCCGGGCCGCCGCGGCGGCGGGTCGCTGCTCGATCCGCGGGCGACCGGGTCGCTGGACTGCAAGGGGACGAAGTCGCTGGAGTCCGGCGGGATCGATCTCCTGAACTTCCCGATCGCGGGCCAGCTCGTGCCGGTCTGCAGCGCGGGATAGACGCTCCGCGAGCCGCGCAGGTTCCCGGCAGCACCGACGGCCCGGCCCCGCTCCCCCGCGGGCCGGGCCATCGGCCGTTCCTCTCCGGCGTTCGCGCCGCGGCTCAGGCGGCGGCGGCGGGCTCGTGCGCGACGAACACGCGCGTGGGCGAGTGGTGCAGGACCTCCTGGCTGACGCTGCCCATCAGCGCGCCGACGCGGCTGCGGCCGCGGGCGCCCATGACGATCGCGTCGTAGTCGGTCTCCTGCGCCTCCTGCACGATCTGGGCGGCGGCCTTGCCGTGCCGGACGCGCAGCGTGACGGGCAGGTCCTGCGGGATCTCCCGACCGGCGTCCTGGAGGGTCTCGCGGCCCATCCGGTCGGCGTCGTCCTGCAGGTCACCCGTGGGCAGCGCGGCGGCGTTGCCCCAGCGGGTCGTCTCGGTCAGCACGTCCGGGACGACGGTCAGCAGGGTCAGGCGGGCGTGGTCGCGCTGGGCGGCGCTGACGGCGGCGGCGAGCGCGAGCGCGGAGCCGGGGGAGCCGTCGACGGCGACGAGGAGGTTCTTGAAGCGCAGCTCCTGCATGGGGTGCTCCGTTCTCTAGGCGGGGGTGGGGGTGGGGTCGGACGCCGCGGTCCGGGCGGCGCGCTCGCGGGCGATGTCGATGCCGCTGCGCGAGCCGAGCGGCACCTCCTTGAGCGTCAGCAGCGCGAGGAGCACCACGACGCCGAGCGGGGCGGCGAGGAGGAAGACCTCCGCGATGCCGGTGCCGTAGGCGTGCTCGACGACGCGCCGGGCGGGCTCGGGCAGCGCGGAGATGTCGGGGACCGCGCCGTCGCCGCCGGACGCGCCCGCGCCGATGCTCGTGGCGACGTGGGTGGCGAGCACCGCGCCGAGGGCGCTGACGCCGATGGCGCCGCCGAGGCTGCGGAACATCGCGACGACCGAGCTGCCGGCCCCGATGTCCTCGTGGGCGACCGCGTTCTGCACGACGAGCACGAGGTTCTGCATGAGCATCCCGATGCCCGCGCCGAGCACGAACATGAAGGCGCTGAGCTCGACGAGGCTCGTGGTCTCGTCCATCGTGCCCATCGCGGCGAGCCCGGCGGTGAGGAGCGCCGCGCCGGTGATCATCCACTGCTTGTAGCGGCCGGTGGCGCTGATGCGCCGGCCGATGATGGTGGAGGCGAGGAACAGGCCGACGACCATCGGGATCGTCAGCAGGCCGGACTCGGTCGGCGACATGCCGCGTGCGAGCTGCATGTACTGGGAGAGGAACACGGTGGTGCCGAACATCGCGGTGCCGACGCAGATGCTGCACAGCGTGGCGATGACGACCGCGCGGTCCTTGAACAGCGTCAGCGGGATCAGCGGCTGGCGGGCGCGGCGCTCGGTGACGTAGGCGGCGACGAGCAGCGCGGCGCTGAGCGTGAGCAGCCCGGCGGTCCAGGTGCTCAGCCAGGCGAAGTCGTGCCCGGCGAGCGAGACCCAGATCAGCAGCGAGGAGACGCCGCCCGCGATGAGCAGCGCGCCGGCCCAGTCGAGGTGGACCTCGCCGCGACGGCGCGGCAGGTCGAGCGTGCGCTGGAGCAGCACGAGCGCGATGGCGGCGAACGGGACGCCGACGTAGAAGGTGGAGCGCCAGCCGACCGCGTCGGTGAGGACGCCGCCGAGCAGCGGGCCGACGACGGTGCCGACGCCGAAGACGGCGCCGAGGTAGCCGGCGTAGCGGCCGCGCTCGCGGGGGGAGACGAGGTCGCTGAGGATCACCTGGACGAGCGCGGTGAGCCCGCCGACGCCGAGGCCCTGCAGGACGCGGCAGCCGATCAGCCACTCCATCGACTGCGAGAGGCCGCCGAGGATCGAGCCCAGCACGTAGATGGTCAGGCCGGTCTGGACGAGCAGCTTGCGGTCGTAGAGGTCGGCGAGCTTGCCCCAGATCGGGGTGCTGACGGTGAGCGCCAGCAGGGTGGAGGTGACCACCCAGGTGTAGGAGGACTGGCTGCCGCCGAGGTCGCTGACGATGCGCGGCAGCGAGGTCGTGACGACGGTGCTCGACAGGATCGCGACGAACATGCCGAGCATCAGGCCGCTGAGCGCGGTCAGGACGGCGCGGTGGCTCATCGTGGGGGTGGCGTCCGGGCTCATCGGGTGAAGTCCTCCCTGAGGCGTTCCAGACCGGCGGTCAGGGCCTCGATCTCCGGCTCGGTCCAGTCGTCCAGCACGCCCTCGAACTCGCGCACCATGCGCTGGTGGCAGTCGCGCAGCACGGTGGTGCCGGCGTCGGTGGTGGCGATGAGCTGGGCGCGCCCGTCGGCCTCGTCGGCCTGGCGCTCGAGGTAGCCGACCTTGACGAGGGCGGTGACCTGGCGGCTGGCGACGGAGACGTCGACCCCGAGGCGCTGGGCGATGTCGCCGATGCGCAGGGGGCCGTGGGTGTGGACGACGGCGAGCGTGGTGAAGCCGTTGGAGCCGAGCTCCTGCGAGGCCTGGCGGGCGAGCTCGCGCTGCACCATGCCGATGCCGTAGATGCGGCGCAGCAGCAGCTCGATCGTGTCGTGCCTCGTGGCTTTTGTTTGCATGATGCAAGCAACTATACCCGCGTTCGTGAGATGCATGTGAGATGCGTGACGCATGTCACGTGCGCGTGGAGAGACCGGGGACATGCGTCGCCTCCTCCTCGCCCCGCTCCTCTCGCTGCTGGCCCTCGGCCTGCTCGCCGGTCCGGCCTCGGCCGCCAAGGTCCGCGCGCTGAAGCCGTGGGCGGCGAGCAACACCTACCTCGTCAAGGCCGACGCCGACGGGCGCGTCGCCCCGAAGCTCGAGCCGCGCGCCAAGGTCGACTGGGTCCGCAAGGGCCAGTGGGTGAAGATCGCCTGCCAGACCTCGGGGCAGGCCGCCTACGGCTCGACCCTCTGGGTGAAGATCGGCCGCTACTACGTCCCCGACCAGCTGCTGAAGACCTACAGCGACGGCCGCCTCGCCGGCGCGCCCGAGTGCGGCCCCGGCCCGAACCTGAACTCGCCGCAGCTCGGGCAGGCGCCGGAGCTCGACGACAATCCCGGCGGCTACGGCTCCTACTCGCAGACCTACGACCTCGGGACGCGCTTCAAGTCGTGGACGTACAGCGAGATGGTCGGCGTCCTCAAGAACGACTTCTCCCGCTACTTCCCCTTCAAGGGCTGCGGCAAGCGGATCTACGGCGGCAAGCGCTGCGAGCTGGAGGCGCCCGGCCCCAACGGTCCCGTGCGCGTCACGAAGATCGCCAGGAACGGCTTCCAGCTGATCTCCCTCGCCGGGCACCCCGAGGGCGCCGGGCGGTCGATCACCTTCCGCTTCCGCCAGTACTGCTCGGTCACCAGCGACTACCTCTACTGCGACTACAAGTACCTGCTCGTCGACGCGTGGGGCCCGGTCAGCAAGGCCTCGATCCTCGGGCCGATCAACGCGAACACCGTCGCCAAGCACTACTGGACGAACTTCTCCGAGAACATCCGCAACCGCTACCCCAAGTGCCCGAAGGGCAAGGCCTGGATCGCGAGCAAGCAGTACTGCGGGATCATCGTCTGATCCCGCAGCACGCCGCCGTCAGGAGACCGACTCGCAGTTGCGGTGGCGGTCCGCGCGGTCGACCGCGACCTTGTCGAAGCCGGGGCCGCAGTCGATCACGTCGGCGCCGCCGCCCTTGGCGGTGATGTCGTCGTTGCCCTCGCCACCCTGGACGTCGTCGTTGCCCAGACCCCCGTTGAGCCGGTCGTCGCCGGGGCCGCCGAGCAGCCGGTCGGCGCCCGCGCCGCCCTCGAGCTCGTCGGTGCCCTCGCCGCCGTCGAGGAGGTCGTCCCCGGCGTCGCCGAACAGCAGGTCGTTGCCCAGGCCGCCGAAGACCTGGTCGTTGCCGTCGTCGCCGCGGGCGTCGTCGTCGCCCTGCAGGCCGTTGACGACGTCGTCGCCGTCCTGCCCGTTCATCGAGTCGCCGACGACCGTGCCGTTGAGCGTGTCCGGCCCGGCCGTGCCCTGGATCGACGGGTTCTCGGCCTGAACCGCGATCGCCTCGAGGATCGCGGCGCCCTCCGCGCCGCCGGTCGCCAGGCCCGCGTGCGGGGCGCCGTTCAGGCCGTCGAAGCGCGGGTCGCCGCTGGACGGGTCGCCGATGACGATCGTCTCGCAGGTGCCGGTGGCGGCGGCGCCGCGGGCCTCGTTCTCGTCGTCGACGAACACGGTGTCGTTGCCGTCGCCGCAGTCGTAGGTGTCGGGGCCGCTGTCGTTGCCGCCGCCGTAGAGGAGGTCGTCGCCGGGGCCGCCGCTGAGGCGGTCCGCGGAGCCGCCGGTGAGGAGGATGTCGTTGCCGGGGCCGCCGTCGACCACGGCGTCGGGGGCGGGGGAGCCGTTGCTCGTCACCTTGCCGTCGGGCGCGCCGCCGGTGCGGATCACGTCGTCGCCGTCGCCGCCGCGGACGATCGTGTCGCGGCCGCGGTTGGTGTGGATGTAGTCGTCCCCGGCGCCGCCGTCGACGAGCTTCTCGTTGCCGTAGCGGGCCTCGACGATGAAGTCCGCGCCGTCGCCGCCCAGGAGGGTGTCGTCGCCGTCGTCCCCGTCGATGCGGTCGTTCCCGGCGCCGCCGTCGACGGTGTCGTTGCCGGTCCCGCCCTTCAGGAGGTCGTCGCCGTCACCCCCGGCGACCGTGTCGTCGCCCGAGTCGCCGCGGGCCGTGTCGTTGCCGGGCCCCGCGTCGAGGCGGTCATTGGCGAAGCCTCCGGCGAGCTCGTCGGTGCCGTCGCCGCCGCTGAGCTGGTCGGCGCCACCGCCGCCGTCGACGCCGTCGTCCCCGGCCCCACCGGAGGCGGTGTCGTCCCCGGTCCCGGCGTCGAGCGTGTCGTTGCCAAGGCCGCCGTCGAGCGTGTCGCCGTTGGTGCCGCCCAGGAGGACGTCGCTGCCGGCACCGCCATCGAGGTCGTCGTCGCCACCGCCGCCGTCCATCTGGTCGTCGCCGGCACCGCCGAGCAGCGTGTCGAGGCCGGCCTGGCCCAGCAGCCGGTCGCGGCCGGCGCCGCCGTCGAGCCGGTCGGCGTTGGGCCCGCCGTCCAGCAGGTCGGCGCCGCCGAGGCCGGCGATGCGGTCCTTGCCACCGCGCCCGAAGATCCGGTCGGCCGAGCCGGTGCCGGTCAGCCGGTCGCCCTTGCTCGTGCCGTTGATCGTCCGCGCGAAGGCGGTGGCGGCGAGGGCGCTGACGGCGAGCAGGAGCGCGACGGAGAGGGCGCTGAGGCGGAGTCTGGACACGAGCGCATCGTAGCCGCGCCACGGGCGGGCCCAGAGCGGTTCTCGGGCCGGGTGTCCCGGTTCGGACCCCCGGCCCGGGGACGTCAGATCGACAGCGACGCGGTGCAGACCTCGCCCGAGGGGCTGACCGCGCGGGCGGAGATGCGGTCGGTGCCGGCCGGGTTGGCGATCCTGCGCTCGACGGAGAAGGAGCCGCTGGGCGCGCGGGTGGTGGCGGTGCGGCGCACGACGGTGTCGTCGTTGCGGGTGATCGTCACGGTCCAGGCGGAGCCGACGCGGTTCTCGTCGACCTCGAACTCGACCTCGAGGCGGCCGTCGTCGGGCTTGGCCTTCAGCTTCGCGGTGGAGTCGCCGTCGCAGCTGCCGGTGACGCGCACGCGCGCCTTGCGGGTCTTGCCCTTGCTCGTGGTGGCGCCGCTGGTGCGGTCGTCGCGCAGGCCGCCCTTGTCGTCGCCGCGGTCGTGGGCGGGGCCGTCGTCGGCGCCGTGCTTGGCGAGCGCGGCCGCCGGGGTGAGGGCGGTGGCGAGGATCGTGAGCGCGGCGGCGGTGCGGGTGGTGCGAGACATGGTCCCTCCTGGGGGTCGCTTCGGGATGGGTGGATCGTGGAGCGGCCGCGGTCCGCATCGCAATGGGACCAAGGTCTGATGGCGGCCTGCGACCCGCCCCGCGAGAATCCGGGCCGTGCTCGCGCAGACCCCACCCCCGCGCCTGGGGGCCGCCGTGGCGCGGTTCGTGCTCGCGAGCCTCGTCGCCGTGGCCGTCATCGTCGTCGGCGGGTTCGTGCTGCTGCGCGACGCCGCCGAGCAGGAGGCCGAGCGCGACACGCGCGAGCGCGTCGTGGCGATCGCGTCGCTGGTGGAGACCGCGGGCCTCCAGGACGGGCTGCTGCGCGGCGACCCGGCCGCGCTGCGGCGGCTGGACGACCTCGTGCTGGGCAAGGTGCTGGCCGGGTCGATCGTGCGCGTGAAGGTCTGGACGCGCGACGGGCGGATCCTCTACTCCGACGAGCCGGCGCTGATCGGCCGCCGCTACACGCTCGGGGAGGACGAGCGCGAGCTGTTCGAGACCGGTGGGGCGGAGGCCGAGCTCAGCGACCTCGGCAAGCCCGAGAACCGGCTCGAGCGGCCGGAGGGCAAGCTGCTGGAGGCGCACACGACGATCCGCACCCCGAACGGCACGCAGGTGCTGTTCGAGATCTACCAGCGGTTCGGGTCGGTCAGCGCGAGCGCCGAGCGGCTGCTCGGCACGATGGCCCCGCCGCTGATCGGCGGCGTCGTGGTCCTGCTGCTGCTGCAGGTGCCGCTGGCGTGGCGGATGGCCCGGCGCCTGCAGCGCGGCCACCAGGAGCGCGAGGTGCTGCTCGCCAGCGCCGTCGAGTCCTCGTCGCGCGAGCGCGGCCGGATCGCCGCCGACCTCCACGACGGGGTCGTGCAGGACCTCGCGGGCGTCGCGTTCGGGCTCGCGCCGCTGGCCGCGTCGGCCCGGGCACGCGGTGCGGACGAGGAGGCCGGCGTGCTCGACGGCGCGACCGCGACCCTGCGCCAGGGCGTGCGCGACCTGCGCACGCTGCTGGTCGAGATCCATCCGCCGAACCTCTCGTCCGCGGGCCTGGAGGTGGCGCTCAGCGACCTGCTGTCCCCGTTGGCCCGGGCGGGCGTGCAGACCGGCCTGGACCTGCACGGCGGGGTGCCGGTGGCGCGGCAGGAGCTCGTCTACCGGGTGGCGCGCGAGGCGGTCCGCAACGCGGCCGCGCACGCCGACCCGGCGACGGTGACGATCGCCGTGCGCGCGGGGGAGGGCCGGGTGCGGCTCGTCGTGCGCGACGACGGGCGCGGCTTCGCCGCCGGGGAGCGCGAGCGGCGCGCGCAGGAGGGCCACGTGGGCCTGTCGCTGCTGGAGGGCCTCGTCGGCCGGGCGGGCGGCCGGCTGGCCGTCACGTCGGTGCCGGGCGAGGGGACGACGGTCGAGCTGGAGGTGCCGCAGGGATGATCCGCGTCGTGCTGGCCGACGATCACGGCGTGATCCGCGACGGGCTCGGACGGCTGATCGCCGCCCTGGAGGACGTGGAGCTGGCCGGGGTCGCCGCCGACGGACAGGAGGCCGTGACGGTGTGCGCGCAGGTGGCGCCCGACGTCGTGCTCATGGACCTCGACATGCCGGTGCTCGACGGGATCGAGGCGACCCGTCGCATCCGCGCCGCCGGTCCCGACGCGCCCGCCGTCGTGGTGCTGACCGCGTTCTCCGACCGTCCCCGGATCATGAGCGCCCTGGAGGCCGGGGCGTGCGGCTACCTGCTCAAGGACGTGGAGGCCGAGGAGGTCGCCGCCGGCATCCGGGCGGCGGCGCGCGGCGAGTCGCCGCTGGACCCGCGGGCGGCGCGCACGATCCTCGACGCGCGCAGCGCCCCCGACCCGCTGGCGGAGCTGTCCCCGCGTGAGCGCGAGGTGCTCGGCCTGCTCGTCGAGGGCCTGCCGAACAAGCTCATCGCCCGCCGGCTGGAGATCAGCGAGAAGACCGTCAAGTCGCACCTGACGCGGATCTTCCGCGTGCTCGGCGTCACCGACCGCACGCAGGCCGCGCTGTGGGCCGAGCGGCACGGGCTGGCCGGATGAGCGCGGTCCGACCAAGGTCCCATTGCCCACGGGGGGCGGGGCGTGACAGCGTGCAGCACGTGCCGCGCCGCCCGTCGCTCTTGCTCGTCGTTGTCGTCGTCGTTCTCGGTCTCGGTCTCGTCGGGCCGGGGGCGGGTGTCGCGACGGCCAAGGACGGTGACGGCGACCGCGCCGAGACGCGCGTCAGCGGCCGCTGCTCCGGTGCGGGCACCGCGCAGCTGCGCCTGCGCGCACGGGACGGCGCGATCCGCCTGGACTTCGACGCGCGGCGCGTGAGCACCCGCGCCCGCTGGCGCGTCGTCGTCGTGCAGGAACGCCGCGTCGTCGCCCGCCTCACCGTCCGCCCGTCCTCCAGCGGCCTCAGCGTCCGCCGCACCCTCCGCGACCTGCCCGGCAGCGACGCCATCAGCGTCCGCGCGACCGGCCCCGGCGGCGCCAGCTGCACCGCCGCCGCCACCCTCGCCGGCACCACCGACTGACCGGGACGCGCCCCTCGGCCCCGGGCCGGTACCCTGTGCCACGCACCACGGGGAGTGGCGCAGTCTGGTAGCGCACCCGGCTGGGGGCCGGGCGGTCGCAGGTTCAAATCCTGTCTCCCCGACTTACCGAAAGCCCTGCAAATCGCAGGGTTTTCGCGTTTCTGGAGCGGTTCCGCAGACCCCACGGGGTCCAATACGGGGTTCATTTGCCGGGGTAGTCGGACGTCCTTCGCGCGACGTAGAGGGCATGGAAGAACAACTGCCCCTGACGCCCAATCCGCGTCGTCTCATGCCTCCTGCTGGTTCTGAGGAGCTTCTGGAGGCTCCGCGCATCGCTGAGTGGTTCGGAGTGACGACGGCGTGGATCTACGCCGAGACGCGCGCCGGCCGCATCCCGCACATCACCTTCGGGCGTTCCTACCGCTACCGCCGCTCCACGCTGGAGCGCTGGCTCGACGAGAAGGAGGGGACGTGAGCAGACGCTCCTACGGCACCGGCTCGCTCAGCGAGAAGCACGGCGCCTGGTACGCGCGCTGGCGGACCCTCGACGGCCGGCGCGTCAACCGACGCGTCGGGCCCGTTCGCTCCGTGGGCGCCACGGATGGCTTGACGCGGCGGGAGGCCGAGTCGCTGCTGCGGCGCATGATCATCGAGGAGGAGACGAGACCGACGCCAACGGTGGCCGGACGGCACACGGTCGACGACGCCGCCTTGGCGTTGATCGAGCACAAGCGCGTCAACGGCGTCAGCAAGAGCTACCTCGGCACGCTGTCCGCTGCGCACCGCCACCACTTCGGGCCGGAGATGGGCCGGATGGTGCTGCGGCGCGTCCATCGCCGGGACGTCGAGGCGATGAGCGCGCAGCTGCTCGAGCACGGGCTGGCACCGAAGACGGTCGCGAACACCCTGAAGGTGCTGCACGGCGTCTTCGAGCACGCGATCGACCTCGAGTGGACCACGGACAACCCGGTGCGGCGTGCCGCGCGGCCGAAGCACGTTCGCGACACGAACCCGGACCTGAAGTTCCTGACCGTCGAGGAGCTGAAGGCGGTCATTCGCATGATCCCCGACGACGTCGTGGTGCGCGCGCCCAAACCGTTCCGCGCTGGACGTGCGGGCCCGTCGCCCCCGCCGCCGGCCGACGTCCTCGGGCCGGTGCTGCGTGTGATCGTCCTGACCGCGGCGATGACAGGTCTACGGCAGGGCGAGCTGCTGGCGCTGCGCTGGCGGGATATCGATTGGCCGATCCAGCGCGTCCGCGTGCGGCAGACGTGGCGGCGCACGGAGTTCTCTGGACACGGCAAGTCCGACCTCTCCACGCGGCGATCCGTGCCACTGACCGACGAGGTCGTCGCGGCGCTTGACGCGTGGTCCAAGCGCTCGGAGTTCACCGGCGACGACGACCTGGTCTTCGCCCACCCGATCCTTGGCCGGCCGCTGGACGGAGCGAAGGTCACCAAGAAGTTCCAGCAGGCATGCCGCGACGCCGGCGTACGCGTCGTCCGGTTCCACGACCTGCGCCACACCTTCGCGACGCGCCTCGCGTCGGCCGGAGTGCCGATGCGGGCGATCCAAACGTTCCTCGGTCACGCCGACGCCAAGACCACAGAGATCTACGCGCACTACGCGCTGAGCGAGCACGAGCTCGCGATGGTCAACGACGCCTTCGCACCGCAGGAGCCGGGAGCGGGGGATGGGCGTCCACGCCTCCCGGGGCTCTAGAAGCGCTTGGGTTGGATCCGGTACTGCAGGCTCTCCATCAACACCGCGAGCGTCGCCTGCGCATCTTCGACCCGCTCGAGCATCTCCAAGACCTCCTGGTCGTCGAGCTCGGCCTGACTCGCCCGTCGGCGCTCGGCCCTCAAGACTTCGCCGGCAACGTGCGCGCCGAGCGCCTCGGCCACCGACCGCTGACCAAGCAGCTGTCGCCACTGTGCCCAGGTCTCGTCATCGCACCGAACCCGAGCCGTCTGCCACACCGGCCCCTCAGGCTTCGATCCAACCCGACGCCTTCCACGCTTTCCCATGCCCTCTATGTCGCGCCACCGAGCGCCGACTACCCCGTGACCTGCATGGCTGCCGATTCACAAACAGCGGGACCGGCACACAGTTGCACTCCTGTGTGCGCGTGTGCAAGCACACAGCCGCGCGGTCCGGCGCAGACACTTGCGACCTCCGTACTTCACTTTGGCCCCCGGATGTAAGAGGAACCCACCCGAGGCCCGAAACGGGCGATGGTCTGGGTCCGAAGATGTAGGGCGCCGCACGGGAACCTAGGCTGTCGCCATCGCGGCAGGCCGGCCACCGATGATCGACCGGCACGAGGCTCCCCAAGTGCAAGGCAGCGCCAGCGCCGGTGCCGCCTGACCCCCCGGTATCTTGCCCGGCTGAGCCCATGGGTCTTCAAGCTACAGAGGCGCTCGCGCTCTTCATGTCCATCGAGGCGTTGCTACTGGCCGCGTCGACCGTCGGCGTAACCATCTGGCGGTCGCGTACGACCGGCGAAGACGCGGGCTACGCCCGCATTTTGGCCGACGGTTGCACGAGGCTGACCGTACTCCTTTCAATCGGCGGCGTGGCGGCGTGGCTCGACCTGTTCGCGCGCAGCGCAACGCAGCCAGGCAATGCGCTGGAAGTGATCCAAGCCGGGGTTCTACTCGTCGTTCTGTTCGGCCTTCCCTGGGTGGCACGACAGATCGCGAAGGGCGCCTCGGATTAGTGCCGCCTTCCCGACCGATTCGTCGAACCGGGCTCGAGGCGTCCATGTGTGACGCCATCGAGCCCGAGGCATTCTTCGTTCGCGACGCGACCGTCCTCGACGTAGTAACGGAGCGCTTGAATCTCGGCCTCACGTACTGGGAAGCGCAGGGACTCGACAGCGACAACGAAACCTGCATCAACGCGATCGTTGTAGCGCTCTCGTCGCTGCTCCAAGTACGGGCCTGGATCCACGACAAGGCACCCGCGGACAAGATCACGTTCTGGCGCGACAACGAGGCGCTGGCCTATCGTGTGATGGCGATGCAGGCGCTTGAGGGATACATTGATCGAGGGGGTTGGCAGCCACATGCCTAATCACGAAAGAAAGCGCGCCTCATCCGCCCGGCATCAGGTTCGTCCTGACGAGTTCGACTCGACCCTTGAGCGCTTTCTGCAGATCATGTCGGGCGACGACGCGAACTCTGCTGAGACGGCGCGGCGCGCAGCAGCCGCCGCATTGAGCGGGCTCTTCGAGCAAGAGATCCAGATTGTCGCTCCGCTGGACCCCACGGTGACGATCGAGACGGCCGAGCGTGAGCGCGAGATCGCGAAGGCGGCACTTGGGGGCCTGAAGGTCGACGAGCTCGCCCGGCTGTCGGCGGATCTGGGCATCCGTAACCGCGGAAGCCGCGCGGAGCTCGTGAACCGGCTGGTTGCGTTCCTCGGGACCAACGAGCAGGAGCTCGCCGAGCTAATTGTTCGGTATGCAGACCCCGATTCTTCCGCGCGGAGGTTGACATCGCGACTGATTCCCGTCGGAGAGAGCCTTGACGCCGCCGAATGGGCCGCGCGACTGGCGGACTACGAACAGACGTACTTCCGCACCGGTATCGCGGAGTGGTTCATCGTCCGCGATGCTGATACTCACGGGCCTGACTTCAGCATCGACGGCTCGCTGCTGAGTTACGAGGTCGAGGCGGAGCCGCTACAGGCAGCGGCTCGCGGTGCATACGGCTTCCGCACGGACCAGCGGCAACAGGACGTGGTTATCTGGGTCCGCAACGGCGAGCCCACCCTCCGCATCCATGCTCGAGGCGAGCACGAGTCCCGCGCCGCTGGCCGCGCTGTCCAATTCGCGGCGCGCGTCGGTCCCGCTGAGAAGCTGTTTCCGGTGTCGCGGCCTGACCTGACTGATGCGCGACTCGCGCCGGCGACGACTTGGCTTCTCCAGGTTGTGCGAGCTGCAGTCCTCCACCCACGAGTGCTGGTCGGCAACGTGGGTGCGGTGACGTTCGAACGCGAGCGGTCGTCCGCGGCGCACGTCGGCGCTGAGACGCCACAGATCGAGTCGTCGCGCTTCAAGGGCCGCCACGTTCTGGACACACCGCAGATCGCGCGCTACCTCACGACTGGTCAGGTCCTGTCTGCCATCGCGTTCTCGTGCATCGTGGTTGACAACGGTCAAGAGTTCGAACTTCCGTGCCGGATCGCAATCGAGAACAAGTCAGTCCTTGTGGCAACTGGTCTGGGGCGCACCTCTCCTGACGTCGCTGCAACGCTGCATCGTGAGCTAGAAGACCTTGTGGCCAACGCGATCGAGGCGCCTGCCCTCAATGTCGCTGAAACTCACGATCTTCTAGGCAAGCTGCTCGATCGTCGCCTCCTAGCCGATGCGCCGGCGATAGCTGATCTGTTCGCCCGCCCGGGGGCGTCTGGGGCGGCGCAGGTCGCGATGGTCACAACCTGACTGACCACTGAGCGCCACGCGGTGAAGACTGATCGCGCCCACGTCGAGGCGCGATCTAGGCGCTGGACTGTCGGTGTCGTGCTCTGGTCCCGGGTGACGAGGCGCAGTAGAGCGCATGGACCCGGGTCGGCGATGGCTGCGCAAGCCTCAAATGCCATGCGGCGAGCTGCACAAGCTCCTGGTCCAGTTGGGCGACGCGAAGTGCTGCGTCACCGACGGGTTTCAAGGTGCACGTTGATCGAAAAGGGGATTCGCGCTTGCCCGACGTAAGTGCTTCGGGGGCACCTCATCTCGCCCGCGGCAGTCCACGCGAGGGGTGTCGAGCCCTCTTAGAGGTTGTTGAGCTTGATCGACCGGCGAATGGTCCCGACGTCTCGCTGAAGAGATGTCGAGGCAGACATCCAATCGAACGCTTGGCCTTCCGCCCAGATCGGGTCCCAGCAATCGTCGAGGTACTTCTGGAAGATCTCGGCCCGATCGAGGCGGTCCGCGATCGCACGGCAGTCCTTGATCTCGCGGCGTCTCGAAGGATCTACGATCGGGGTGTCGACGATCATGGCATCCAGGTAAGTGAAGCGTCCGAGGAGCTTCGTCCACAGGTAGGCGCCGACTGTTGTAATTCGGTATAGCCGTCTGCTGTCAGTTGGCGCCGCGCGTGGCTGGTGGCTCAGGAGCTTGCCATTGACGGCCCGCTCAAGCGCGGACTCGATCTGCTCGACCCGGAAACCCATGCCTTGCATCGCATCGTGGATGTCGTGCACATCCACGTATCCGTCGTGGCTACCGACCTCGCCGATGCGCTCGACGTGAGCAAGGATTAGCGGGACGATGAAGTGCTCACGACCGTCGTCCGACGAGATGTCTAGAAGGTTGGGGATCGGGGAGGCCGCTGGGCTGTAGTGCTCGTAGTCGCCGAACAGCAGGGCGCGCAAGAACTCGTGGAGTGCAACGCGGTAGCGACCGTCGTCGGCGTGGATGCCGAAGATTTTGACAGTGTCGACATGTCCGCTTCCGACGAACGTGTTGACGAAATCGAGCGTGGCGCGGAGGTTTCCGCCGCCTAGGTTGTCGACAGCCTCGATCAGCTCATTGTTGATGGAGAACGAGTTGCGGAGAATCCCGAGGTAGGTCGTAAGAGCGGCCGCTTGCGCCTCCAGCGTGGGCGGAATGACCTCAGACTCGCTCGCCACCCCAAGTTGAGCGATGCTGAAGGCGAGCCGCTTGTCGATGACGGTCTTCGCGGCTGGCGGCGCGATGGTGAAGATCCTCGGTTGGTACGCAGTGAGCGACCCATGCACCCGCGAACGGTTGAACGTCTCAGGGCGAAGGGAGAGGAAGACCGTCGCGGGCCAGGTGGCTGCAAGGCTCTGCCCGATCAAGAACACTTCCTCTTGGAACTCGAAGTCGCGCTGGTCGATGTTGTCGAGGAAGATGATGATCTGTTGCTTCTTCGACTTGGCGATGTGGCGGAGCATCGCCTGAAGATGCTTGTCGGGTTCGGCGAGCTTCTTCTCCAGCAGGCCGAGCTCCCTCAGCGCGTATGCCTTCGGGTCCGACTTTCGGAGGCCGCCGTAGATGCCTCTCGTGAGGCGGTTTAGATCGTGCGAATAGACCTGCCGAAGCAGCTTGTCGTCCTCAAGGTCGAAGCCGGCGTCGGCGAGTTGCTCTTGTAGCCGGTCGATGACATAGGCGTTCAGGTCGCTCGCGAGCGCGGGCTCGTCCCCGAAGTTGATGTGGAGCACAATGGACCGTTCCATGAGCTCGCGTGCATCGATCCGGATGAAGTGTCTGATGAACGTCGTCTTCCCGACGCCGACGTCGCCCAGCAGAATGAGCGGACGTCGCCCAAGGCTCGCAGTCAGCACGTCGCGCGCAAGTTCGGGATTGATCGCATCTGTGCCGCGAGCAGCCTGGAGCTCGGCGCCGTCCGCATCCTGAGCGGCGCTGTAGCGGGCCTCCAGGACCTCGCGGCTAACGGTGGCGTACTCCGACAGTGTGTCGCTCGTCGAGTAGCACTCGCGCAGGAAGAGTTCCTCGATCTCGGGCGCTGCAAGGTAATCGGTGAGGAAGAGGTCGCCCAAGACCTTGAGGTCGGTTTGAAGTCGATTACGAGTCCGGAAGCCTGGGTAGAGGCGGAGGCGCGTACTGAGTTTGGCCGGCGGCGGGGGAGGCGGGGAAGCGGCGAGAACCCGCGCAAGTGCGTTGGCTTCGACGCCACCCCTCGAAAGGCACTCCCAAAAGAGCGCGAACTGCGACGACACAGCGTCGAGCGAGGAGAAAAGTAGAGCCTTGCCATCCGCTGGGGCGACTCCGTCCTGTCGACTGGCAAGGAACGCGACAAACTGGTGCCCGTTCGTGGCGACGGCCACGGCGATTCCCCGGTCGGTCGCGTAGCGCGCAACTTGGTCGATCGCCGCAGCTAGTTCCGGGGAGAACCTGCGCGCATCGCGGAGCGACATGACGCCCGACTCAGCTGTCAACGGGATAGCGAAGTTAACGCCTTCCCGTTTGGCTTCCACCACAACGCGTCGAGTCGGCGAGCCGAGAACGTAATCCGCGAACGTGCGGCCGAGACTGTCTTCGCAGACGATGTGCTCAGGCGGCCATTCGAGGACGCGTGTGAGGAGATCGTCGATCAGCCGGAAGCGCGTCGTCGCCTCGTTCTGATCGGTCTCGTCCTGCGCCGACCACCACTGACGGATCGATTCGAATTGGTCTACCGCTCGCTGGTAATCCTCAATCGTCACCGCACCACGTTAGCCACGAAGACGGACGGGAAAGCCCGTGGAGAGCCTCGTGAGGCCTTTCATGCCAGGACTGGAGGTTTGTCAGTCGCCGGGCTCTCCGAGCGAGTGCGCGGACCCAGAGCCACGGAGATGCTCGTTCCCCTGACTCGACTCGGTCGACCGCGCGTCCTGGGGCCTGTCCCCGCATCTGCGAGGAGGCGCTTAAGCGGACCCGTACGGAGGCGTTTCGGGCCGGTCTACTTGCGAAAGGCCTGGCATGACGGCGTCGTGGAGAAGGATGGGCCTGAGCGCAAGCTCCACGTTGGCGGCCGACGTGATCGCGGCGAAACACGCATCGAGGACCGTATTGAGTTTGTCTGGCTCGAAGCCTGCCAAGAGCGAGGAGATCTCGCGCAGCGCTGCCTTGTCGTCTACATGGGCGCCAGCGCGGTTGCGCAGGTCGCGAACGTGTGCCAGGGCCGACACTTCTAGGCTGTCGCGAGCATCGCTGAGCACCTTGATAGCTAGCGAGCACGGCAGGTCGCGTTCGAGCAAGGCCAACAGAGCTGGTTGCTGATGCCCGAGGCCGGTGACCGGTGCCTCGAAGAGTAGGTCTAGAAGCGTGCAGGTCTCGGTGACCGTCGCGCCCAAGACCACGCGCCAGAATGGCTCGTAGCCGTTGACGGCGGCCCAGAGCTGACTGAGTGTGCGCACGTTGCGGACCGCGTCAACCAGCTGCCGGTTTTGCTCACCGAGGTCGCCGCCCTGAGTGGCGAGCACGGCGTCAGGTCTCGTGGAGTCGAACGAACCGCTGCCCACGACGACCCCGGACGGCACCGGTTCGTATCCATGGCTATCGATTGCCGTCTGCAGCGCAGGATCGATCGGCGGGAAGCTTTCAAGACGCGGTACCCCGCTGACGGCGGCGATGTCGTTCCAGATGTCCCTCGCGTCCTCAGCAAGGATTCGCAGGGCGTCGTCGCTAAGGTCCGACCACATCGAGGCGCGCGCGGTCAATGCGTCTACAGAATCGGGCGCGATCGTTTGGCGGTGTGCGGCGATTCGGTGGCGGATCTCCTCGTAGTCCCCCCAATCGCGTTGCTCGAGGTCGTTGAGGGCCCGCGCGATACGGCCTACGGTCTCGCGGTCCCCGGTCGCAGATCGCAGCTCGTTTTTCGCCCGGCGCGCCCATCGGATGAACTCGTGGCAGTACACAAGGACCGGACGCGCCAGGACGCGGCGCCGGAAGTCGTCGGGTGCCGTCGAGGCGAGCACGCAACCGGCGGCCATCATCTGAGCGCAGTAGCGCGTCTTGAGCGCTGCCTCCGAAACGTCCTTCAGATCGAGTCCGACCGCGCCCGGCTTCACACGAACTCCAAGATGTCGTTGTGACCGCGCGACGCGAACCGAAGGTGGCGCGGAATCGCTGATGCATCGGTCAAGGCACGGCGCGGGTGCGGCAACGATTGTCGCCCGGAAGGATCGGCGAGCGAGGGGCCCATCTGAGCAGCCTAAGGCCCAGGGTTGGGGGTCACGCAACCACGGCGGTGAGAGGCGGGGCAGCGTCATGCTCAGAGAGCTTGAGACCAGGTCTCCGGTTTCGTTGCGTGACCATCCGGTCTGGGAAGAGGCTCGCGGCATCCACCGGCCACTGAAGTGCTCCGAGCCCGGCCGCCTCAGACTCGACACCGGCCGTGCATGCCCGCGTCCCGCCGGCGTGCTCTCCCATTGAATACGCCCCCGCTCTCGGACGGTGAGCCCAGGTTCTGAGGAACGGGTCGGTCGTTTTGGCTCCCGTCGGCCGGTCGTGCGCGGGCGTATGGGCTCCGACAGGCATCTCGTCGCAATAGCTGGGGCGCACACGCGTACCCCACGGGGTCCAATTCGGGGTCCAAAGTGAGCGAATGGACCCCGAACTCAGACGAACTCAGGTAACGTCAGAGCCCATGAACGCTGGGTTTCTCACTCAGCGGAACACTCCAGAGGGCGCTGGGGGCCGGACGGTCGCAGGTTCAAATTCTGTCGCCCCGACTTGCCGAAAGCCTCGGAGGTACCGGGGTTTCGGACCTGCTGAGGGGGACAGCCGGGCGCAAGCGCTCGTCTTTCGTCGGAACAACTGCGAGGGCGGTCGGATCCTGGGACTTCGGCGGATGCCGGCCTTGCGACTGCTCGCTGCAGCGCACCGCCTCGGTTAGCGTCACCCGTGATGCCCGAGGATCAGGTACGCGGGGAGTTGCTGGATCGCCTGCAGGCGCTCCGGGTCGCGGAGCGCGACGGGATGCGGGCGCCGCACAAGCCCCTGTTGTTGCTGTACGCGCTGGCGCGGGTGCAGGCGGGGGAGCCGCGGCTCGTGGCGTTCGCGGAGGCCGAGGGCCCGCTGCAGGAGTTGCTCGACGGCTTCGGCCCGCCGCGTCCCACCGAGCCGCGGTACCCGTTCTGGCACCTCCGGACCGACGGGCTCTGGGACGTGCCTGCGGTCGAGGAGTTCGACACGGGGCCGAGCAGCAGGCGTCCCGGGGTCACCGCCCTGCGGGCCGCCGGGTGGGGCGGGTTCGTGGAGGAGTTCGACCGCGCACTCCGCGACGACCCGGAGCTCGTGCGTCTCGCGGCGCACGCCGTCCTCGATCGGCACTTCGAGCCATCGCTGCACGACCCGATCGCGAGCGCCGTCGGGCTCGATCTCGCGGCCGCCGCGACCGTCGCGGAGGTGCGCAAGCGCAAACGCGATCGGGCGTTTCGTCACCGAGTGCTCGTCGCATACGAGCACCGGTGCGCGGCCTGCGGCTGGAACGCCTACCTGGGCTCCGACGCGTTCGGACTCGAGGCTGCGCACGTGCTGTGGCACACGCACGGCGGACCGGACGAGCTCGACAACGGCCTCTGCCTGTGCGCGCTGCACCACCTCGCCCTCGACCGCGGCGCCCTGTCGATCGACGACGAGTACCGGCTGCTCGTCTCCCAGCACATCTCAGGATCGACCGGTGTCGCCGACGGTCTCCACGCGCTCGCCGGACGGCCACTCGGGCGACCGCAACCCGGCAACCCGCCGATCCGTCCCGACCACGCCGACTGGCACCGCGCGCAGGTCTTCCGCGCTCCTGCGCGCGCGGCATGACGCTCGCCGACCCGGCCCCGACCGCCACCCGGTCGACCCCGCGGTGCCCCACATGCGACGCACTGTCCAGCGTTCGTGAGAGCACCATGAGGCCCCGGTGAGAACTCCTGAGAACGGCGCGACACGCGTCGCGCTGAATTACAGGATGTCGCACATGCGACGACTTCTTGCGCCCATCCTCCTCCTGACCATCCTCGCGCTCGGCCTGCCGGGCCTGGCGGCCGCCAAGCCCGCTCCAGGCGAGGGGCCGAGCACCCCCGCTCCTGGACCGGACCCCACGCACGTGACGGTCCTCAAGCCCTGGGGACCGAACCTGACATACCGGATCGTTCGCAACACGACCGCGTACACGGAGCTCAACGCGCGCTCCGACCCGTACTCCTACCCGCAGAAGGACAGCTGGTTCACCATCGACTGCCAGCTCTACGCGAACACGCAGTCCGGAAGCCGGCTCTGGACCCACATCCCCGGCGTCGGCTGGGTGATCGACAACGCGATCAAGACCTACACCGACGGGCGACTGCAGGGCGTGCCGTCCTGTGCCGACCCCGGCGCCGGGCACGTCTGGTTCAAGCAGCCCTGGGGGCCGCGCAAGGAGTACCGCGTCACGCGTGACGTCCAGCTGCTCGACCGTCCCGGCGGCGCGCCGGTCGCGACGACGCTGCCGGCCAAGTCGTGGACCGCGCTGGGCTGCGCGGTGACCCACACGGGCGGCCTGTGGTTCTACGCCAACCCGCGCGGGCGCGGCCGCGGCTTCGTCCCGGCCGACGCCGTCAACCGCTGGCAGGACGGCGTCCCGGCCGGCCTGAAGCGCTGCGTGACCCAGCCGCAGCCGATCCGCACCTACGCGGCGATCGGGGACTCCTACTCCTCCGGCCTCGGGACCGACGCCGCCCAGACCAGCGGCTGCAAGCAGTCACCTGGCGCGTTCTTCGGGCAGCTGCGCGGCGGGCTGAAGCAGGGCATCGTCACCAGCGACTTCTACTTCCAGGCCTGCGCCGGAGCGACCTCCAAGGACGTCCTGGCCAAGCAGCTCGACGCGCTCGACAGCGGGACCCGCGTGGTGACGCTCACCGCCGGCGGCAACGACTTCAACTTCGAGCGGATCGCGAAGTCGTGCCTGTTTCCCGGCGGCACCCCCTGCTACGCAGCCGTCAACCAGGAGACCCAGCGCTCCGCCGTCACGCGAGTCCGTCGCGACCTGGCCACGCTGTACACGGCGGTCCGTCGCAAGGCGCCAAACGCCAAGGTCTACGTCCTCGGGTACCCGCGCGTCGTCCACCCGACCCGCATCGAGGGCTGCGGTGCGCTCTCCCGTGAGGACGGCCCGGTCCTCCTGCGCGCGGTCCTCACGATGAACCGGACCATCAGGCGAGCGATCGGGCAGCGACGCGGCTTCCGCTACGTCGACCTCACGCGGACCTTTCAGGACCACCCCGCCTGCAACAAGGGCTCGGTCGACTGGCTGAACGGCGTGCACGTCGACTCCTTGGACAAGGACGCGTCGTTCCACCCGAACGATCTCGGTCACCAGGCCATCGCCGCCCGGCTGCGCCAGGTCGCCCCGCAGTACTTCGGCTGAGCCCCGGGATGTGAGAGATCTCTGAGAGGCCCCTCGACCCGGCCCTCGCCGCGCGCGAGGGTCGGGTCATGCCGATCTCCGACACCCGTCGCGCTCTCCGTCCCGCCGTCCTCGCCGTCACCGGCGCGGCGATGCTCGCCGGGGCGCAGGCTCCCGCGACGGCGCAGGCCGCCGGGTGCTCGAAGGTCGTCGAGGGGCAGTCCCGCACGCTCGTCGGCCAGCTCACCGAGGACCGCTTCTCCGAGAGCTACAGCAGCGGCGGGATGCCGCGCACGAGCAACCACAAGATCTCGCGGTTGTCGATGGGCACGCTCGCGCTGCGCGTCGCGACCTGCCGCTCCGGCGGCCGCTGGCGCGTCCTGGACCCGGCCTCCCTGTCCCCGGCCTACGCGAACTTCTCCGGGGACTCCGTGCCCTTCGGCGCCACCGGCTACGGCATCTCGCCGCTGGAGATCCGCGGGGGATCGCTGCGCGTCCGGGCGATCCAGTGCCGCTCCAGCCAGATCTGGAAGACCGTCAGCGGCCTCACCGGCGTCCCGGTCCCCGGCCCGTTCCTCCTCTCGATCGCCCAGTACGTCGGCAACCAGGTCGGCGTGAAGTTCCTGCCGAAGGACCGCACGCGCTGCGCGCAGATCGTCGCCGGCACGGTGCCGTTCGCGTTCACCCGCGGAGGGGCGATCACCGCCCGGTCGTTCACCGCGAGCCGTACCTACCTCGTGCAGGACCTCGGCGACGTCAAGATCAAGAAGACGCTGACCGTCCGCGTCACGCAGCGCTGAACGCGAAGGAGGTTCGGATCGGCCGTACCTCTGGGTACGGTTAGACTGTACCCGTGGTCAACCCGTTCGTCTTCGACCGTCCGCTGCCCGCCGACCGCGCGGTCGGTCGCGCCGAGCAGCTCGAGCGGCTCATCGCGCTCGTGCAGGGCGGGCAGTCCGTCCGGCTCGCGGCCCCGCGCCGCTACGGGAAGACGACGCTGCTGCAGAACCTCGCCGACGTGGCGTGGAGCGCGCACGACCTCGTGCCTGCGTACATCGACCTGTCGCGCGTCACCAGCCTGCAGGACGTCGCGATCCGCGTCGCGCGCGCCTACGAGCACCGGCTCAGCGCCGGCGTCTGGCGGCACCTGCGCTCCCGCCTCAGCGCCCAGGTGCAGGCCGGGCTGCCGGGCATCGGGTCCGCGTCCGTCACGGTCGCCGCGCGCGGCGGGACGGGGGACGCGCTCGCCGCGCTGCACGAGGTGCTCGAGCTGCCCGCGCTCGTGCACGCCCGCACCGGCCAGCGGTCGCTCGTCATCTTCGACGAGTTCCAGGACCTCCTCACCGTCGGCGACGACCTCGACGGCGTCCTGCGCAGCCACCTGCAGCACCACCTCCAGGTCGCCTCCTACGTCTTCGCCGGATCGCAGCCGTCGATGATGGCCGCGCTGTTCGGCGACCGCCGCCGCCCGCTGTTCGACCAGGCCCGCTCCATGACCCTCGGCCCGCTCCCCGCCACCGAGCTCGGCGACCTCGTCGCCGGCACGCTCGAGCAGGCCGGCCGGCCCGACCTCGTCGAGTGGGTCGACGCGCTCGTGCAGCTCAGCGCCGGGCACCCGCAGCGCGCGATGCTGCTCGCCCACATGCTCTTCGAGCAGCCGCCCGACGCCCCGGACCCCGTGACCGCCGCGCTCGCCGCCGCCGTCGCCGAGGCCGCCGACGGGCTCGAGCAGACCTGGCGGTCGCTCACCGGCCACCAGCGGCGCATCCTCGGCGCCGTCGCCCACGGGCACGACCGCCTGCTCACCACCGCGGCGCTGCAGCGCACCGGCCTGGGGAAGGGGTCGCAGGCGGGGGCGCGCGACGTGCTCGTCGACGCCGCGATCCTCGAGCGGACGGGGGAGGGGAGCGCCGTGCGGTTCGTCGACCCGCTCATGCCGCACTGGATCCTGCGCGACCCCGAGGCCTGATCCGCGACCGTCCGCGCAGGGCCCGGACATGCGCCCGCGTATGCTCGCGGGGTGTCAGACGCACCCGCACACGACCAGCAGCACGCACGACGCTGGGCGATCCTCGGCCTGATCGGGGTCGCGCAGCTCATGGTCGTCCTCGACTCGACGATCGTGAACATCGCGCTCCCCAGCGCCCAAGAGGACCTCGGGTTCTCCACCGGCAACCGGCAGTGGATCGTCACCGCCTACGCGCTGGCGTTCGGCTCGCTGCTGCTCGTCGGCGGCAAGATCGGCGACATCTTCGGGCGCAAGTGGACGTTCGTCGGCGGCCTCGTCGGCTTCAGCGTCGCCTCCGTCCTCGGCGGCCTCGCCCCGTCCTTCGGGGTGCTCGTCGCCGCCCGCGCCCTGCAGGGCGTGTTCGGCGCGCTGCTCGCCCCGTCGGCGCTCTCGATCCTCACCGTCACGTTCGCCGACTCGCCCGAGCGGCCCAAGGCGTTCGGCATCTTCGCCGCGGTCGCGACCGCCGGGGCGTCGGTCGGCCTGCTGCTCGGCGGCGCGCTCACCGACGCGCTCTCGTGGCGCTGGTGCCTGTACGTCAACCTCGTCATCGCGCTGCCCGCCGCCGTGCTCGCCGCCCGGCTGATCGTCAACGAGGCCAACCCGCAGCGCCCGCGGATCGACGTCGTCGGCGTCGCGCTCGCCTGCACCGGCCTGTTCGCGCTCGTCTTCGGGTTCAGCAAGGCCGAGACCGACTCGTGGACCGCCACGATCACGATCGTCTCGCTCGCCGCCGCAGTCGTGCTGCTCACCGCGTTCGTGCTCAGCCAGCGCCGCGTCGCCCAGCCGCTGCTGCCGCTGCACATCGTCTGGGACCGCGCCCGCGGCGGCGCCTACTCGGCGATCATCATCGCCGGCTCCAGCGTCTTCGGCGTCTTCCTGTTCCTCACGTTCTTCCTCCAGAACGACCTCGGCTACTCGCCGCTGAAGACCGGCGTCGCGTTCCTGCCGATGACCGCCCTGATCTTCGTGATGGCCCCGACCATCCAGACGAAGATCCTGCCGCGCGTCGGCGTCCGGCCGCTGGTCATGACCGGCATGACGCTCGGCGCGCTCGCGATGCTGCTGTTCTTCGCGCAGCTCGACCCCGACTCCACCTACGCCGCCGACGTCCTGCCCGGCCTGATGCTGCTCGGGGTCGGCATGCCGTGCATCTTCGCGCCGTCGTTCGCGACCGCCACGCTCGGGGTCGCCCGCTACGAGGCCGGGGTCGCGTCCGCGATGGTCAACACCTGCCAGCAGGTCGGCGGCGCGGTCGGCACCGCCGTCCTCTCGACGATCTTCGCCAACGCCGCCAAGGACTACGCGCAGGGCCGCGCGCCCGCGCCCGACCTCGCGCGCGCCGCCGAGATCCACGGCTACACCGTCGCGTTCACCGCGGGCGCCGTGCTGTTCGGGATCGGGCTGCTCGTCGCCGCGTTCGTGCTCCCGCGCGCCGCCGGCCCCGCACCCGTCGCCGGCCCGGCGGTCGAGGCCGCGTAGGGGAAGCCCCTCGCCGCCGCGCGCCCTACCGGGTGACGCGGACCGTCGTGCTGGCGCCGCCCGCCGCGCTGCGGCTCGTCGGGCTCGTGTTCAGCACGATCCGGTAGCTGCCGCGCCGGGCGCCCTTGAAGCTCACGAACACCAGCCGGCGCCCGCAGCTGCCCGCGGGGGAGGAGGGCACCTCGACGCGCCGCAGGCGCTTGCCGTTCGACCCGACCACGTGCAGGTAGCCCTTGCGCAGGGCGCCGTAGCCGACCGCGAGCACGCTCACCGACTCGCCCTGGCGGACGCGCGTGCTGGTCGGGATCACGCGCGGGACGTCGACCTCGATGGTCGTGGTGCGGCCGTCGAAGCCGTAGGAGGTCGTGCCCGCCGCGTCGAACGCCTCGACGCGCGTGTCGTAGGAGAGCACCGGGAGCTTGCCGTAGCTCGTCGCCGCCGGCAGCTGGACCTGCTGCGTGAACGACGGGTCGAAGCCGCCGGGGAACGTCGCCGACGGCGCGTAGGTGACGGGTGCGAACGGGAACGTCACCGCGTTCGCGGGGCGCAGCCCGCCGCTGGTCCCCGACGCCGCGTACACGTTCGGCACGATGATCGTGCGCGCCTGCTGGCGGGTCTGCTGGGTCGGGCCGACCGGGCCGTACTGCGCGGTGATGGTCGTGATCGCGCCCGGCTTGACGCACGACGGGGCCGCCCGGACGCCGATCGCGGCCGGCGCGGCGGCCGGCAGGAGCGCCAGCGCTCCGGTGGCGCAGAGGGCGGGCAGGACGAACTGGCGCGTCGGCATGCGCGTGAGCCTACCTGCGACAGCTGCTGCGCGACACCGGGTCGCCCGGGGCCGCCCGGCACCGCCGGTAGCCTCGACGACGCCGTGCCCGTCCGTCGCGTCATCGCGCACCTCGACGCCGACGCGTTCTACGCGACGTGCCACGAGCTGCTCGACCCGTCGCTGAAGGGCCGCCCGGTCGTCGTCGGCGGCAGCGGGCCCCGCTCGATCGTCACCACCGCCTCCTATCCCGCCCGTCGCTTCGGCGTCGGCAGCGCGATGCCGATGAGCCGCGCGCTGCGGCTCTGCCCCGACGCCGTCGTCATCCCGCCCGACCGCGAGCTCTACACCCGCACCTCCCGCGCCGTCTGGGACCTCGTGCGCCGACGGCTCCTCGACGCCGGCGCCGTGTACGACAGCGAGGAGGACGGGCCGATCGCGCACCTCGAGCAGGCCGGGATCGATGAGGCGTACGCCGAGCTCGTGCAGGTCGACCGGCCTCTGGCGTTCCTGCGCGCGGTCATCGCCGAGGTCCGCGAGACCACCGGCATCCAGCTGTCGGCCGGGGTCTCGCCCTCACGGCTGATCTCGAAGATCAGCTCCGACCTCGAGAAGCCCGCCGCGTTCGTCGTGCTCTCTCGCGAGCAGGCGCTCGAGCGGCTCGCCGACCGCGAGCTGCGCATCGTCCCCGGGATCGGCCCGAAGGCCGCCGAGACGCTCGCCGCCCAGGGCTTCGTCACGCTCGCCGACCTCGCACGCGCCGACCCCGACGCGCTCGTCGCCACGTTCGGCGAGAGCCGCGGGCGCTGGCTCGCGCGCGTCGCCGACCTCACCGTCGACGTGCCGCTGCAGCCCGTGCGCCAGCGCAAGAGCATCAGCAGCGAGCACACCTTCCCGCAGGACGTGCCGCCCGACAGCGACGAGTCCGCACCCCTTCGCGACCAGGTCGAGAAGATGGCCGTCGAGGTCGCGCAGGCCGCCCGGCGACGCGCCTTCCGCGGCCGCAACGTCGCCGTCAAGATCCGCACCGGGGACTGGCACACGTTCACGCGCGCCACCACGCTCCCCGACTACACCGACGACCCCGCACGCATCACCGCCGAGGCGCTCGCCCTCTGGGAGCAGCACCGCCCCGACGACCCGGTCCGCCTGCTCGGCGTGCGGCTCGGCGCCTTCGAGCACGTCGAGCAGCGCGAGCGCGAGCTCGCCGGCGCCCAGGACGCCGGCGGCTCCGCGCAGCTGCAGCTCCCGCTCGACGAGGCCTGAGCGGTGCGCCCCGGTCAGCCCGTGCGCAGTGCCCGCTCGACCGCGCGCGCCGCGGCGACCGGGTCGCCCTGCGGGCGCGTCGGGAACGCGGTGCGGTCGCGCGAGAACCGCTCGCCGATCGCCCACCAGTCGAACCGGGAGGTGACCGTCGCCTGGTCGGCCGGCAGCGGCTTCGCGAGCTCCGCCGACAGAGCCTGCAGGTAGGCGGCCCAGCGCGGCCGGTAGTAGCCGCCGGTCATCCCCGCCCAGTCGCGGTTGGCGTAGTCGTCGATCCGCACGTTGTCGAACACGCTGCCCGCGCGCTGCGCCCAGATCGTGAGGATCGAGCGCGCGTCGAACTCGAGGTCCGCCGCCTCCGCGTCGCTCTCGGCCCACGAGCGTGCGGCCGCGATCCACGGGCCCAGGAGGAAGCCGTCGCTCGTCGCCAGCAGCCGCTCCTGCAGGTCGAACAGCTCCAGGTACGCGGCGCTCAGCCGGTCGAACGCCGCCCGGTCGCGCGCGGCGTACGCGGCGTTCAGGCGGGGGAGCAGCACGCGGGCGCGGTTGGCGAGCACCTGCCGCGTCACGTCCACGAGGTCGTAGCGGTAGGTCGCCGTCCGGGCCAGTCGCGGCGCGGCCGCCAGCAGCCGCCGCCACGCGCCCTCGAGCTCCGCCGGGTCGTACTGCAGGACGTTCGGCGCGGCGCTGCCCGACCGGACCGCGGTCAGCGACGGCCGCGCGTTCAGCAGCGAGTCCGCCCCGCCGTAGGCGCCCGACTGCCCGTTGTCGCGCCCGTACGCGGTGCGCAGGATCGTCGCCCACGCCGCCTGCGCGTCGGGGTCGTCGCGCCCGTAGCGGTTGCGCACGCGCGCGCGCATCCACGCGCCCGCGTCCACCGGGCCCTCGCGCCACGCGAGATCGGCCAGGAACGACCACACGACCGGGTTGGTGTCGAACCCCTCCGGGGTGATCGCCACGCCCGAGAACGCGCCGCGGGCCGGGTCGGCCGCGGTCCGCGGGATCTGCTCCGCGTACTGCGTCAGCGGGCCGTACAGGGGGCGGCGGCCCCCGAAGTTCGTCAGCACGCCGCGCAGCCACGGCGCGCCGCCGTACCCGTCACGGTGCTTCCACGCCTCGCCGGTGAGGTCGACGACCATCAGCCTGGAGCGGTCGGCGACGTCGAGCACCGCCTGCGGCGGCGTCTCGAACAGGTCGCCGCGCTGCTCGGGGAACACGAGGCCCGGCACCGTCTTCCAGCCCTCCAGGTACCAGCGATAGTCGGGGGACGCGTCGCGCAGCGTCCGCTCGATCGTGCGGGCCACGGCGGCCGCGCCGCCCAGCGCGATCGGCGTGGATTCCTCGTGGAAGACGTTGACCGTGCGCGAGTCGATCCGCCCGAACAGCTCGTTCTGGTGCACGTACAGCCGCGAGGCGAACGCCGCGTACCCGGGCGTGCTCGGGTCGAGCATCGGCGCCGACGGTCCCGCCAGGTAGATCTGCGGGATCGCGACCGAGCCCGGGTTGCGGACCACGTAGTCCCACGGCACGGTGCCCGCGAACCCGGGGATCACCGGGTCGATGCCCAGCTCGTGCATGCGCCGCACGATCCGCCGGCCGAGCTCCGCGCGCCGTTCCATCAGCGACATCGACGGGGCGGGACCGAACTCCATGTGGTTGCCCAGCCACTGCCACGGCTGGTGCGCGGGGAGGACGAGCCAGTCGCGCGCCTCGCGGTCGTCGTAGCCGAACTCGCGCAGCGTCCGGTAGTAGGCGAGCTCCTGCCCGACCATCACCAGCGCCGCGTTGATGCCGCTGTAGGCGAGGTGATCGAGCTCGCGCTCCCACTCCGCCCACGACCAGTACGGGGTCGTGTAGCCGGCGACCGTGAAGTTGTTCGTGTATCGGACCCGGTACGGGCTCGTGCGGCGCAGCGGCCGACGGGGGAGCAGCGCCCGGGACGGGACGCGTCGCGCCTCGCGCGAGAGCTCCCCGCGCAGCACGTCCTCGACGTACACGCGCACCGCGCGGACCAGCGCGACCCGCGAGCTGCCGCGCAGCAGCACCCGGCCGCGGGACGCGCGCACCGACAGCGCGTCGAGCCCGTCCGCGCGGGCCGGGGTGAGCCGCAGCGTCAGGCACGACGCCAGCCGCGGCACCATGCGCCGGACCGCGGCCCGCACCGCCGCGGTGCCCGGCCCGTCCCCGGCGGCGCGCGTGGCGGTGCACGCGCGCTCGGGCGTCGCGGCCCGCGCCACGTCCGCCGTGCCCACCGTCAGCGCCACCACCAGCAGCGCGACCCGACCCCGTGATCCCCTCACTCCCCGAGTCTGCCGAAGGGCAGGAACGCGGTGCAACCCCGCCGCTCAGGGCAGCGCGCGGACCGTCGCCCGCGGCACGGCGGTGTCGAGCGGATGCACGCCGTGGCGCATCGACCACTGCACGAGGCCCGCGCGGGTGCTGACGCCGAGCTTGCCGTGCAGGCTCGCCCGGTGCGTCTCGACCGTGCGCCGGCTCAGCGACAGCGCGAGCGCGATCTCCGCGTTCGTGTGGCCGAGCACCAGCAGCCGCAGCACGTCGAGCTCGCGCGCGCTCAGCCCGTGCGCCTCGGCGTCCGGCCGGTCCGGGGTGGCGGCCAGGCGCGCCCCGAGGCTCGGGCTCAGGTAGGTGCCGCCGCGCAGCGCTGTGTCGATCGCGGCGAGCAGCTCGACGCCCGCCGCCTCCTTCAGCACGTAGCCCTGCGCCCCGTCGCGCAGCGCCCGCCGCGCGTACTCGGGCTCGGCCTGCATCGTCAGCATCACGATCACCGTGTGCGGCGACGCGGCGCGCAGGTCGGGCAGGCGGTCGAGGCTCGAGCCGCCCGGCATCGTCACGTCGAGCACGAGCACCGCCGGATGGTGCTGCGCCACGGCCGCGACCGCGGAGGAGGCGGTCTGGGCCTCGGCGACGACGACGATGCCGGGCTCGCCCTCCAGCAGGAGCCGCAGGCCGTCGCGCACCACCGCGTGGTCGTCGGCGAGAACGACCGTCCAGGGCGGATGGCTGGGAGAGGGCGACGACACGGCCCGAGTCTGGCGCCGCGCCGCGCCCCGGTCGTCCGGGGGAACCCCGCGACCGGGGTGCGGCGAACTACGGATCGACGCCTGCGGGCCGCACCGGCCCGTCCGAACCCCGGACGCCCGCTCCGTAGTTCCCCGCCGCAGGCCTGCGGCACCGACCGGAAGAGCGCTCGCGACCGGCGGCGCAGGATCCACGGCATGGACGCCCTCGACCTCGCCCGCTGGCAGTTCGGCATCACGACCGTCTACCACTTCCTGCTCGTGCCGATCACGATCGGCCTCAGCGGCCTCGTCGCGCTCATGCAGACCCGCTGGTACCGCACGGGGGACGAGCGCTACCTGCGCATGACGCGCTTCTGGGGCACGCTGCTGCTGATCAACTTCGCGCTCGGCGTCGCCACCGGCATCGTGCAGGAGTTCCAGTTCGGGATGGCGTGGAGCGAGTACTCGCGCTTCGTCGGGGACGTGTTCGGCGCGCCGCTGGCGATCGAGGGCCTCGCCGCGTTCTTCCTCGAGTCGACGTTCCTGGGCCTGTGGATCTTCGGCTGGGACCGCCTCCCCGCGCGCATCCACCTCGGCACGATCTGGGCGGTCTTCCTCGGCACCAACCTGTCCGCGTACTTCATCCTCGCCGCCAACGCCTGGATGCAGCGGCCCGTCGGCTCCGCGGTCAACCCGGTCAGCGGCCGCGCCGAGCTCACCTCGATCGTCGACGTGCTCACCAACCGCACGGCGCTGTTCGCCTACGGCCACACGCTCACCGCGTCGCTGGCGACCGCCGGGGCGATCCTCCTGGGCATCAGCGCCTGGCACCGCGCCCGCCGCCCCGACCACGACGCCGCGTTCTTCCGCACCTCCCTGACCTGGGGGCTGCGCACGACGCTCGTCGCCGCGCTCGCCACGATGGTCGTCGGGCACTTCTTCGGCCAGTGGATGACCCGCGTGCAGCCGATGAAGATGGCCGCCGCCGAGGCGCTCTACGAGTCCTCGGACCGCGCCGGCCTGTCGCTGCTGGCAATCGGCGGATTCGAGAAGTCCCCCGAGGAGCTCGCGTTCAACATCGAGGTGCCGCGGCTGCTGTCGTTCATGGCGACCAACAGCTTCAGCGGGCGCGTCCAGGGCATCGACGAGCTGCAGGCGCAGTACGAGCAGCGCTACGGGCCGGGCGACTACGTGCCCGTGCTCGCCGCGACCTACTGGTCGTTCCGGATCATGATCGGCACCGGCGTCCTGCTCGCCGCCCTCGCCGCCGCCGGCCTGTGGCTCGGCCGCCGGGGCCGCGAGCCCGGACGCTGGTTCGCGCGCGCCGCGATCGCCGCGATCTTCGCGCCGCTGATCGCCAACACGGCCGGGTGGATGTTCACCGAGATGGGCCGCCAGCCGTGGATCGTGCAGGGCCTGCTGCGCACGCAGGACGCCGTGTCGCCGCTGCCCGCCACGACCCTGCTCGCGTCGCTCGTCACCTTCACGCTGCTCTACGCGGCGCTCGCCGTGATCGAGCTGCGGCTGTTCACCCGCGTCGCCCGGCGCGGCCCCGACCCCGCCCCGCAGCCGGTCGGCGCCACCGCCGACGGCGAGGCGCTGCTGCCCGCCCTCGTCTACTGACCCCGTCCGCCGCCCCGACCCGAAAGCGCCCCGCACCATGAGCCTCGTCGACGTCTGGTTCGTCCTCATCGCCGTCCTCTGGGCCGGCTACCTGATCCTCGAGGGGTTCGACTTCGGGGTCGGCACGCTGCTGCACCTCGTCGGTCGCACGCCCGCCGAGCGCGCGCAGGCGCTGCGGACGATCGGCCCGGTCTGGGACGGCAACGAGGTCTGGCTGCTCGTCGCGGGCGGCGCGACCTTCGCCGCGTTCCCCGAGTGGTACGCGACGCTGTTCAGCGGCTACTACCTGGCGCTGACCGTGATCCTCGTCGCGCTGATCGTGCGGATCATGGCGCTCGAGTACCGCAACAAGCACGACGACCCGGCCTGGCGTCGGCGCTGGGACGCCGCGATCGTCGTGTCGAGCGCGCTGCCCGCGGTCCTGTGGGGGGTGGCGTTCGCGAACATCGTCGGCGGCAGCCCGCTCGCGGCCGACGGCTCGTTCGCCGGGAACGTCCTGGACCTCCTGCGGCCGTACACCGTCCTCGGCGGGCTGACGACCCTGTCGCTGTTCTGCCTGCACGGCGCGCACTTCCTCGCGCTGCGCACCGAGGGCCCGGTGCGGGACCGCGCCACGGCGCTCGCCACCCGGATGTGGGCGCCGACCGTGCTCGTCGTCGCGGGCTTCGCGGTCTGGACGCTCGCCGACGCGCAGGTCGTGCGCCCGCTCGCGGTGGGCGGCACCGCGGCCGCCGCGCTCGCGCTGCTCGCCGTCCTGCCCGCGCACCGCGCCGGCCGGGAGGGACGCGCGTTCGCGCTCACGACCGTCGCGATCGCGGGCGCCGTCGTGCTCCTCTTCGCCACCCTGTTCCCGGACGTCATGGTGTCCTCCGGGCCCGGCCCCGACCTGACGATGCAGGCGGCCGCCTCGACCGACCGCACGCTCACCGTGATGACCGTGGTCGCCGCCGTGATGACCCCGGTGGTCCTGCTCTACCAGGGCTGGACCTACTGGGTCTTCCGCGCGCGCGTGCGACCCGAGGGCACCGGGGACGTCCGCACCCCGCTGGACCTCCTGGACCGCCGCGCGGGCGGCGTGGCGTGATGCGCCTCACACGGACACGCAGCGGCGTCACCGACGGGCCGCGCGAGCCGTCGCTGTTCGCGGCGATCCCGGCGCTGCGCCGGCAGGCCGTCCTGGCCGGCGCGCTCGCGCTGCCGATCGCCGCGGCGATCGTCGTGCAGGCGGCCGCGCTCGCCGCCGCGGTCGACGCCGGACTCGCCGGGCGCGACTGGTCGACCGCCCGCGGCGCGATCGCCGCGCTCGTGGGCGCGGTGCTCGCCCGCGCCGCGCTCACCGCGCTCGCGGAGATCCGCGGCCGCCGCGCCGGCGGCGCCGCGATGGCCGACCTGCGCGCCCGGATCGTCGGCGCGACGCTCCGCGCCGGGGCGGCCGATCGCGGTGCGCGGCGTGCGGGCGAGCTCGGCGTGCTGCTCGTCCAGGGCGGCGACGCGGTCGAGCGCTGGGCCGGCCGGGTCCTGCCGCAGATGGCGCTGGCCGTCACCGTCCCCGTCGTCGCGCTGACCGCGATCGCGGTGCTCGACCCGCTGAGCGCCGCGCTGCTCGCCCCGACGCTGCCGCTGCTGATCCTCTTCCTCGTCCTCGCGGGCGGTGACGCGCGCCGCGTCGCGCAGGAGCGATCCGCCGCGCTGTCCCTCCTCGGCGCCCACCTGCTCGATGTCGTCCGCGGCCTGCCGTTGCTGCGCAGCGTCGGACGCGAGCACGTCCAGTCCGAGCAGCTCCACCGGGCCGGCCGCGCGTACCGCACGGCGACGATGCAGACGCTGCGCAGCGCGTTCGTCAGCAGCTTCGCGCTCGAGTTCGTCGCGATGCTCGGCACCGCGCTGGTCGCGGTCGTCGCGGGGGTGCGCCTGGTCGACGGCAGCCTCGCGTTCGCGCCCGCGCTGACCGTCCTGCTGCTCGCCCCGGAGATCTACGGGCCGCTGCGCCGCGCCGGCGTCGAGTACCACGCGGCCGCCGACGCCCGCGCGACGCTGACCCGGCTGCTCGCCGTCCTCGGCACGACGGGGGAGGAGCGCCCGCCCGGCCGTGCCGTCCCCGGGCACGCCGAGCGGGCCGTCGTGCGCGTCGAGAGCGCGGTCGTGCGGCCCGACGGGGCGGACCGCGACGTCCTGCGTGGCCTGGACCTCGAGCTGCGCCGTGGCGAGATCGCCGCCGTCGTCGGGCCCAGCGGCAGCGGCAAGTCGACGCTGCTGCGCGTCCTGCTGGGCCTGCAGCCGCTGCACGCCGGGCGGGTGCGCTGCGGGCCGACCGACCTGCAGGACCTCGACCCGGACGCCTGGCGGGCGGGGATCGCCTGGATGCCCCAGCGGCCCGCCGTGCTGCCCGCGACGCTCGCCGAGAACCTGCGGCTCGCTCGCGGCGACGCCGACGACGCCGCCCTGTGGGGTGCCCTGCGCGACGCGGGGCTCGCCACGTGGGCGCACGCCCTGCCCGGCGGGCTCGACGCGCGCCTGGGGGAGGGCGGGGTGGCGGTGAGCGCCGGGGAGCGCCGCCGGCTCGCGCTCGCCCGGGTCGCCCTGCGCGACCCGTGGCTCGTGCTCGCCGACGAGCCGACCGCGAACCTCGACCTCGTGACGGCCGCGCTCGTCCGCGACACCCTCGCCCGCATCGTCGAGGGCCGCACCGCCGTGCTCGTCACGCACGAGCCGCAGCTGCTCCCGATCGCGACCGTCACGGTCCGGCTCGACGCCGGGCGCGTCGCCTCCCGCGCGCGGGCGGTGGCCGCATGACCGCGCGCGGCTGGTGGCGCGACGCCGACCGCGACGACCGGCGCCGGCTCGCGCTCGCCGTCCTGCTCGGGACGGCGGCGACGCTCGCGAGCCCCGCGCTGCTCGCGCTGTCCGGCTTCCTGCTCGCCCGCGCCGCGCAGGCCCCGCCGATCCTGACGCTCGGCGCGGCGATCGTCGGCGTGCGGTTCTTCGGCCTCCTGCGCGCGGCCGCCCGCTACGCCGAGCGGCTCGTCGGGCACGACCTCGCGCTCGGACGGCTGGGCCGCGAGCGGGTCGCGCTGTTCGAGGCGCTGACGCCGCACGTGCCCGGCCGGCTCGGCACGCGCACGTCCGCCGACGTCCTCGACGGGCTCGTCGCCGACGTCGACCGGCTGGCGGACCTGCCCGTCCGCGTCGTCGTGCCCGCCTGCTCGATCGCCCTCGCGGCCGGGGCGTGCGTCCTGGCCGCGACGCTCCTGCTGCCCGCGGCGGGGCCCGTGCTCGCCGCCGCCCTTGGCCTCCAGGCGCTCCTGCTCGCCGTCCCCGCCGGGCGCGCCGCGGCGCTCGACGCCGACGCGCGGGCCGCCGCGCGCGCCGCGCTGCAGCAGGAGCTCGTCACGACGCTCGACGCGTCGGCGGAGCTCGTCGCCTGGGGGGCCGCCGGGCGGCAGACGACCCGGGTCGCCGCCGCGGGCGCGCGGGTCGACGCGCTCGCCGGCCGGGCCGCGCGCCTGGCATCCGGGGGGACCGCCACGACCATCGCCGCGGGCGCCTGGACCCTCGCGGCGCTGCTGGCCGTCGCGCTGCCCGCCGCGGCCGACGGCCGCCTCGACGGCGTCCTCGTCGCGGCGCTCGCGCTCCTCGGACTCGGCGCCACCGAGGTGCTCGGCGGCCTGCCCGACGTCCTCGTCGCCCGCCGCGAGGTGGCGACCGCCGCGCAGCGACTCGCCGCCCTGGTGCCCGACGCGCCGCCGCGAACGGGCGACGAGCACCCTGCCGACGGGAGCGTCCACGTCCGCGACCTGCGGCTCTCCCGCGGCGGCCGGACGATCCTCGACGGCGTCGACCTCGACGTCGCCGCCGGCGAGCGCGTCGCGCTCACCGGGCCGTCCGGGTGCGGCAAGTCGACGCTCGTCGACGTGCTCCTCGGCTTCGTCGACCCCGACCCCGCGAGTGGTGCCGTGACGGTCGGCGGGGCGGACGTCACCCGTGCCGACGGCGCCGCGCTGCGACGCACGGTCCGCTGGGCGCCGCAGGACCCGCACGTCTTCCCGACGACGATCGCCGCGAACGTCCGCGTCGCGGCCCCCGACGCCGACGACGCCACCGTCGAGGCCGCGCTGCGCGCGGTCGGCGCCGGACCGTGGCTCGACCGGCTGCCGCGCGGCATCCACACGCGCCTGGGCGAGCTCGGCGAGCACGCCTCCGGCGGCGAGCGCCAGCGGATCGGCCTCGCGCGCGCCCTGCTCGGCGGCGGCCGCCTCGTCGTCCTCGACGAGCCCGCCAGCCAGCTCCCGCGGGCGGACGCGCTCGCCGCGCTCACCGCCGTCGCCGACGCCGACCCCACCCGCGGCGTCCTCCTCGTCACCCACCGCCCCGAGGAGCTCGCGCTCGCCGACCGCGAGGTGCACCTGACCCCGGGCGGCTGACCCGCCGCCGGGGTAGCCTGCCCGCGATGCCCACGCGCAGCCCCGACGCCCGCGCGGCCGCGCTCGGCCGGCTCCTGGAGGTCGGCCGGTCGCTGACCGCCGAGCTCGAGCTCGAGCCGCTGCTCGAGCGGATCCTCGCGACCGCGCGCGAGCTGACCGGGGCGCGCTACGCGGCGATCGGCGTCCTGGACGAGGACCGCCGCGCGCTCGCGCGCTTCGTCACCGCCGGGGTCGGCGCCGAGACGCAGGCGGCGATCGGGCACCTCCCGCGCGGACAGGGGATCCTCGGCCTGCTGATCGACCGGCCCGAGCCGCTGCGCCTCGCCGACGTGTCCGCGCACCCGCGGAGCTTCGGCTTCCCCGCCGGCCACCCGCCGATGCGCGCGTTCCTCGGCGTGCCGATCCTCATCCGCGGCGAGGCGTGGGGCAACCTCTACCTGACCGAGAAGACCGGGGCCGACGACTTCGACGAGGACGACGTCGAGGCGGTCGTCGTCCTCGCCGAGTGGGCCGCGGTCGCGGTCCACAACGCCAGGCTCTACGGGGAGGCGGCCGAGCAGCGCGCCTCGCTGCAGGCCGCGGTCGGCCGCCTGGAGGCGACGATCGACGTCGCGCTCGCGCTCGGCGGCGAGACCGACCTCAAGGCGCTGCTGGAGCTGATCGCCCGGCGCGCCCGCGCGCTCGTCGACGCGGACGCGCTGCTGATCTGGCTGCAGGACGGGCCCGACCTGCGGATCGCCGCCAGCGACGGCAGCGCCCGCGTCCCGCCGGACGCGGCGATCCCGCTGGAGGGCTCCACCTCCGGGCAGGTCATCCGCGACGGGCGGCCCGTGCGCATCGACGACGTGCGCACCGGGCTGCGCGTGAGCCCCGCCGCGTTCGGGATGGCCGACGCGCGCAGCGCGCTGCTCGTGCCGCTCGTGCACCGCGGCCGGTCCTTCGGGCTGCTCGCCGCGTTCGACCGGCTGGGGGACACGGCGACGTTCGCCCGCGACGACGAGCGCGCCCTGCAGTCGTTCGCGGCGAGCGCGGCGAGCGCGGTCGCGACCGCCCGCAGCGTCGAGGCGCAGCGCCTGCGCGACACCATCGCCGGGGCCGAGCGCGAGCGCGCGCGGTGGGCGCGCGAGCTCCACGACGAGACGCTGCAGGGCATGGCGTCGCTCAAGCTCGCGCTGACCGCCGCGTCCCGCACCGAGGGGGAGCGCTCGCGCGAGGTCCTGGCGCTCGCCATGGACCGCCTCGACGGGGACATCGCGGCGCTGCGCGCGATCATCAGCGACCTGCGGCCCGCCGCCCTGGACGAGCTCGGACTCGTCGCCGCGCTGCGCACGCTGCTGGACCGCACCGCCGCCGACCACGGCCTCGCGGTCGCGCTCACCGAGTCGCTGGGGGAGGCGCGCATCGAGCCCGAGATCGAGACGGTCGCCTACCGCATCGCGCAGGAGGCGCTCAGCAACGTCGCCAAGCACGCGCGCGCCACGCACGTGACGCTCGGCATCGACCGCGTCGACGACCGGCTCGTCGTCACCGTCGGCGACGACGGCGTGGGCGGCGTCGCCGAGCGGCCCGGCGGCTTCGGCCTGGCGGGCATGCGCGAGCGGGCCGCCCTGGCGGGCGGCGCGGTGCGGATCCGCTCCGGGGCGGCCGGCACGACCGTGACCGCCACACTGCCACTGGACTGAGCGCCCGGCGCCCGGAGGGGGTCAAGCCCGGCGCCGCTCGCGCCGATGCGCCACGTACGGACCCCGTCCGCCCGTGCCATGCCGGACCTCCCCGCGACCCTCCCGTCACCGTCCCCCGCCGACCCGCCGTCCGCCCGGGCGCGGCTGCGGGCGGGCCTGCCGACCGGGTCCTCGCTGCCGCCGCAGGAGTTCGCGCGCCGCCACCGGCTGCTGCTCGCCCTGCTGTGGCTGCACGTGCCCGCCCTGCTCGCGCTCGGCCTCGTGCAGGGCGTCGGCCTCGCGCACGCGACGGTCGAGGCGCTCGTCGTCGCCGTACCCGCGGCGCTCGCGACCTGGGTGCTCACCGCCCGCAAGCCCGCGGCCGCGCTCGTCGCGCTCGGCCTGATCAGCGCGTCCGCGGTGACCGTGCACCTGTCGGGCGGCTACATCGAGGCGCACTTCCACTTCTTCGTGATGATCGTCGCGCTGACGCTCTACGAGGACTGGCTGACCTTCGGGATCGCCGCCGGCTACGTGCTGCTGCACCACGGCCTGATGGGCGGCCTCGCGCCCGAGACCGTCTACAACCACCCCGGCGCCGTCGAGCACCCGTGGCGCTGGGCGGCCGTGCACGCCGGGGCGGTCGCCGCCGCCGGCGGGTTCGCGATCGTCGCCTGGCGGCAAAGCGAGGAGGCCCGGCTGCGCCAGCGTCAGGCGCTGCACCGCGCGCTCGTCGCCGAGGAGCGCGCCCGCGCCGCCGCCGCCGACCTCGCCCGCTCCAACGAGGACCTCCAGCGGTTCGCCTACGTGGCCTCCCACGACCTGTCCGAGCCGCTGCGGACCGTCTCCTCGTTCCTCGGGCTGCTCGAGCGCCGCCACGGCGACCGCCTGGACGACGAGGCCCGCGAGTTCGTCCACTGGGCGGTCGACGGCTCCGCGCGGATGCAGCGGATGATCGACGACCTGCTCGAGTTCTCCCGCGCCGGACGCGAGGAGCCGCAGCTCGCGCCCGTCGACCCGGCCGCGCTGACGCACGAGGTGCTCGGCGGACTGCAGGCCCGGCTCGACGGCACCCGGTCACGGATCGAGGTCGCCGCGATGCCCGCCGTGCTCGCCGACCGCGGCCAGCTCGCGCTCGTGCTGCAGAACCTGCTCGCCAACGCCGTGAAGTTCGCCGACCCGCAGCGGCGGCTCGTCGTCCGTGTCGAAGGCCACCGGCGCGGCGACCGCGTCGAGCTCGCCGTCCAGGACAACGGCGTCGGCATCGCGGAGGAGCACCGCGAGTCCGTGTTCGAGACCTTCGGCCGCCTGCACGGCCGCGAGATCGACGGGTCCGGCATCGGCCTGTCGGTCTGCCGGCGGGTCGTCGAGCGCCACGGCGGCCGGATCTGGATCGAGGACCCCGCGACCGGTCCCGGCACCCGCTTCGTGCTCACGCTGGCCGCGGCGCCGGACGCACCTCCCGGCGCGCTCAGCGCAGCGGACGCCACTCGAGCGTCCGCTCCCGGAGATCCACCAGCAGCCACGACGGCCGCGACCCCGTGAGCGCCCCCGGGCACGCGAGCAGCCGCTCCTCGCCGGCCCGGACCACGCCGCGGGTCGCGAGCTTCCGCGCGTGCGGCGCGGTGTCGGTCGCCGCCCACAGCCGCCGCGTGTGCGTGTGCCCGTGCAGCGCCAGCCAGCCGGGCGCGGCGCGCAGCAGCCGGCCCGCCTGCAGCGGCGTGGTCACGAACTCCAGGTAGGGGTCGTCGAGACTGCCGTGCACGAGGCCGACCCCGTGACGCTCCTCCACCGCCGACCAGTCCTGCACCGCCGCCGCGGTCGCCGCGTCGAACAGGCCCCGCTGGAGCGCCCACAGCTCGTGGTTGCCCGCGAGCACGAGGTCGCACAGGTCGGTGGCTCGCGCGACCGCGTCGGCGAGGACGGCGGGCGGCGCGCCGAGCAGCGCGTCGACGACGTCGCCCAGGCACCACAGCTCCTCGGCGCCCTCCTCGCGCGCGAGCGCCGCGACCCGCGCCAGGCGCGTCACGTGCAGATGGACGTCTGCGCACACGGCGACCAGCACGGCCGCCGACCCTACCCGTCCGGTCGCGCCGGATAGGCTCGCGCCGGTCGCCGCACCCCAGCAGGAGGAGACCTCGTGGGACAGTGCAGGACCCGGCACGCGCTCGCCGTGCTCACCGCCGCCGTCACCGTCGGCGCGGTCGCCGTGCCCGCCGCCGCGCACCTGCCCGGGCGCGCGCTGCCCGCGATCGAGGGACCGACGCTGCCGGCCAACGACCTCGAGGCGCTGCTGTCGCTCACCGGCGGGCAGGTCGTGCAGTCCTTCGGCGTGGCCACCCGGGCGCCGGAGCCGCCGCTGCGGCCCGTCCCGCGCGCCGACTGCGGTCCCGGCTCCCGGCCCCTGCAGGGCGAGATCCAGGGCCGCGTCTCCCGCGCCGACCTCGACGCCCCGGAGGCCGCCCGCGGCTACACCTGCAACGTCAGCCCGCTCGGCCGCTACCCGACGGCCGGCGGCTTCCGCACCTGGCGCTACGTCGACCCCGCCGGGCACGAGTGCGCCTTCTACGACACGTCGCTGCCCGCGCCCGCCAACGTCGTCTCGGTGGCCGCCGGCCCGACCCCGGGCGTCGTCGTGCTCGACATGAGCGACCCGCAGCAGCCGAAGCGCACCGCGCTGCTCACCACGCTCGCGATGCTCGCCCCGCACGAGTCGCTGAACCTCAACGCGCGGCGCGGCCTGCTCGCCGCGGTCGTCGGCAACGGCCTCACGCTCCCCGGGTCGATGGCGATCTACGACGTCGCCACCGACTGCCGCCGGCCGCGGCTGCTGGCCGAGATGCCGACCGCGTACGGGCACGAGAGCGGCTTCGCCCCGGACGGCAACACGTTCTGGATCGCGGGCGGCGGCGGCGAGGTCATCGCGGTCGACGTGCGCGACCCGCGCGTCCCGCGGACGGTCTGGCGTGGCGTCCTGTACTCGCACGGGCTGAACCTCTCCGACGACGGCCGCACGCTCTTCCACACCGACCCGATCAACGGCAACCTCGGGATCCTCGACGTGTCCGAGGTCCAGGACCGCCGGCCGGACCCGACCGTCCGCCAGCTCAGCCGCATCACCTGGGACACCGTGTCGGTCCCGCAGAACACCGTGCCGCTGACGATCCGCGGCCGCCGGTACCTGCTCGAGTTCGACGAGTTCGCGTTCCGCTTCAACCCGCCGACCGTCGCGAACCGGGCCGGCGCGGCGCGGCTGATCGACATCGAGGACCCGCGCGCGCCGCGCGTCACCTCGAACCTGCGGCTGGAGGCGAACATGCCCGAGACCCGCGCGAAGCTCCTCGCCGACCCCGTCGCGCTGCCGCTCGCGTTCGGCTACGCCGCGCACTACTGCGCGGCGCCGCGCGAGGTCGACCCGGTGATCGTGGCCTGCTCGTTCATCAACTCGGGACTGCGCGTGTTCGACGTCCGCGACCCGGAGAACCCGCGCGAGGTCGCCTACTACGTGGCGCCCGAGGGCGGGGAGGGGCTCGCCGCGACGACGCCCGGCAACCTCGCGCTCAGCCAGCCCGCGTTCGATCCCGTCCGGCGGGAGGTCTGGTACACCGACGCGACCTCCGGCTTCCACGCCCTGCGCCTGGACGAGCGCGCCTGGCCCGCCGACCCGCCGCCCACCCGCTGCGTGTCGCAGCGGACCGTGACGATCACGCTGCCCCGCCACTACGCCTCGGCACACGTGACCTACCTCGGTCGCCGCGCGCGCGTCACGCGCACGCGCGGGCGGCTGCGCGCGCGGATCGACCTGCGCGGCCAGCCCGTCCGCACCGTGACGGTGCGGGTCACCGGTCGCTCGAAGGCGGGCACCGCGGTGCGGCAGACGCGGCGGTTCCTCACCTGCCGCGGCCGCGGCTGAGCGGGCGGCTCAGCGGCGGCGCGGCACGCGCGGACGGTCGAGCTCGGCGAGCCCGAAGTAGGTCATCGTGTCGAGCGGGTCGAGCCGCAGGACGTGCAGGATGCCCAGCACGCCCAGGAAGGTGAGGTTGATGCCCAGCAGCACCAGCAGCAGCGCGGTTATGAACACCGCTGCAAATTCGGCGCGCGCCGCCCGGCTCCTTCCGCGAGCGCCCGTCCTCACGGGCCGAGGTGGCCGGTCTGCTTGGGTAGAGGGATGCTCAGCGTCAACGCCTACGGGGCGCACGCGGCCGACGAGCCGCTCGTCCCGCTCACCATCGACCGTCGCGACGTCGGCCCCAAGGACGTCCTCATCGACATCCGCTACTGCGGCATCTGCCACTCGGACATCCACCACACGCGCGGCGAGTGGGGCCCCGCGCCCCGGCCCGCCGTGCCGGGCCACGAGATCGCCGGCGTCGTCGCCGCGGTCGGCGCGGAGGTGACGAAGTACGCGGAGGGCGACCGGGTCGGCGTCGGCTGCATGGTCAACTCCTGTCGCGTCTGCGAGTACTGCGAGCGCGGTGACGAGCAGTACTGCGTCGAGGGCAACATCCAGACCTACGGCTCCACGGACCGCGACGGCACCGTCACCCGCGGCGGCTACTCGCAGAAGGTCGTCGTCGACGAGGACTTCGTCGTGCGCATCCCCGACGGCCTCGAGCTCGACGTCGCCGCGCCGCTGCTGTGCGCCGGGATCACGACGTACTCGCCGCTGCGCCACTGGGGCGCCGGCCCCGGCTCGCAGGTCGCGGTCGTCGGCATGGGCGGCCTCGGCCACCTGGCGGTGAAGATCGCGGTCGCGATGGGCGCCCACGTGACCGTGCTGTCGCAGACGCTCAGCAAGCAGGAGGACGGCAAGCGCCTGGGCGCGGAGGCGTACTACGCCACGAGCGACCGCGCGACGTTCAAGGAGCTGCGCAACCGCTTCGACCTGATCATCAACACGGTCAGCGCGAAGGTCGACCTGACCGCGTTCATCAACCTGCTGAAGACCGACGGGGCGATGATCAACGTCGGCGCGCCGCCGGAGCCGATGCCGGTCGCCGTGTTCCCGCTGCTGCTGCAGCGCCGCACGTTCGCGGGCTCCTGCATCGGCGGGATCGCCGAGACCCAGGAGATGCTCGACTTCTGCGCCGAGCACGGCATCGCCGCGGAGATCGAGACGATCGGCGCCGAGCAGATCAACGACGCCTGGGAGCGCGTGATGAAGTCCGACGTGCGCTACCGGTTCGTGATCGACACGACCACCCTGTGACGTACCGCTGACCGTGCCGAGCACCGCTGCCGACCTCACCGACGACGCGCTCGCGTTCCTCGCCGAACGCCACCTGTGCACCTGCACGACGCTGCGCGCCGACGGGACGCCCCACGCGACCCCGACGGGGTTCACGTGGGATCCGGCGGCGGGGCTCGCCCGCGTCATCTGCAGCGGCACGAGCCAGAAGGCCCGCAACGTGCGGGCCACCGGGCGCGTGGCGCTGTGCTCGGTCGACGGGCGCCGCTGGCTGACCCTCGAGGGTCCGGCGGTCGTCCGCGAGGACCCCGCCTCGGTGGCCGACGCGGAGGCGCGCTACGCCGCCCGCTACCAGCAGCCGCGCGAGAACCCGCGGCGCGTCGTCATCGAGGTCGCGGTCGATCGCGTGCTCGGCTGGCAGGCGTTCCGCGCCGACCGCTGACGCGCCGCGCCCGCCGGTCGGACGGCTCGGCTCAGCCGACGCCGATCAGGCCGACCGCGAACAGCAGCGCCAGCACCACGAGCGCGACGAGCGCGACGGTGAACCCGAGCCACTGCCCGAGCGCGACGACCACGACGAGTCCGAGCACGATCCCGACCGCGCCGAGCGCGAGGTCCGCGGCTCGCGCGAGCGGTCCCTCCGCGTTCAGCGTCTCCGCGGAACGGCGACCCAGCCGGCGGCGTTGGGCGGGCGTCGTGACGCAGCGCAGGCAGTAGCCGCGCAGCGCGGGGCGCAGCGGGCGGCCGCAGTGGCTGCACGGGTTCGGTGCGCTCATCGCGCGCACCCTACGCCTTCACAACCGCCCGCAGCGCACCGGATAGCGTGCGATCGAGATGCGCCTGTCCTCGCCCGTCCTCGCCCTCGCCGTGCTGCTCACCGGCGTCCTCGCGCTCGCCGCGGCACCGCGGCCCGCGGCCGCCTCGGGCGTCACCACGCACGCCTTCATGGCCGAGGCCGCGATCCCGTTCGTGCGCACCCCGGCGCTGCGGCAGCTGCTCGAGGCTCACCGCGACGAGCTGCTCTCCGGCGCCCACTACCCCGACGGCGGGTACGGCTCGAGCAGCCTGCCCGGCGGCGACTACGGCGAGGTCAGCCACTGGGAGCGGTTCGTGCGCGCGTACGTGCGGCGGCTGGGCGCCCGCACGGACTGCGCCCCGCTGGCCGCGCCCGCGGGCCCGTGCGCCGCGCAGGTCGCGCACCTGCTCGGCACCGCCGCGCACGGGATCGGGGACGAGCGCTGGGACTGGCTGTTCGAGCCGAAGCTCGCGGACTTCGGCGAGAGCCCCGTGCACCCGGGCTACGCGGCGCTGAGCGCCACCGGCCTGCCGGGAGCGGGCGAGCTCGCCGCGTTGCCGCCCGGCCAGTTCATCAACACGCCCGAGTTCGCGCTCGACAACATCGGCCTGGTCGAGCACGGGCGCCTGCGGCGCGTGCCGCGCTACGCGCCGCCCGTCGACGACCTGCTCGCGGTCTACCGGGCGCTCGGCCGCGACGACGTCACCGCGGACGGCATCCGCTCCGGGCACGCGATCATCACCGCGGCGGCGCTCGCCGAGCGCGCCGGGACCGCCGCCGAGTACCCGCGGGTGAAGGTCACGATGCCGACCGCCGCCGCGCAGTACGTCGAGGGCTCGGGCGGCGTGCTCGACGTCGCCCGGGCGGCCGCCGGCTACTACGAGGCGGTCTGGACGACCCTCACGACCGGGACCTCGCCGGCGCCGCAGGTCGTCGGCGTGCACCCGCAGCCGGGGGAGACCGGCGTGCCGACCGCCTGGCATCCCGTCCGCGCCGCACCCGGGCCGTCCGGCGGCGGCGCCGAGAACCGCATCCTGGCGTCGATCTCCACGGCGCTGCAGGAGGGCACGGTCGACGCGGGCAGCTTCCGGCTGCTCGGTCCGGGCGGGCGGCCCGTCCCGCAGGAGCCGGGCTTCCCGAAGGCCGGGCCCTACGGCTACGGAGACGGGGCGCACACGTTCCTCGCCTGGCCCGCCGCGGACCTCGCGCCGTGCACGACCTACACCGCCGAGGTCACCACGCGGCTGCGCGACCACGCCGGGGGGCGGCTGCGCGCCCCGTACCGCTGGTCGTTCACCACCCGCGCGGCGCCGGGCGCGACCTGCCCGCCCGGGCCCCCGACGACCGGACCGCAGCTGACGCAGGACGCGATCGCGCCCGACGGCCACGCCCACGGCGTGCCGGCGACCGCGACCGTCGCGATCCGCCGGCTCGCCCGCACGCCCGGCCGCGGCGACGTCCTGCGGCTGACGCTCAGCTGCATCGGTCCCGGGGACTGCCGCGGGCGCACCGGGCTGCTCGCACGCGCCGGCGCGCGCAGCTTCAGCCTCGGTGCGCGCCCGCACCGCATCCGCGAGCTGCGGACCCAGGTCCTGTCGTTCCGGCTTCCGCCCGCCGCCCGCGCCGCGCTGCGCCGGCGCGGCCGGCTCGCGGTCGACGTGCGGATCCTGCAGCGCGGCGCGGCGTCCGGGCAGGCGTCGACGACGACGCGGCGATTCGTGCTGCGCCAGGCGCGCCCGCGCCGCTGACCGCCGCGCTCAGGCCTCGTCGTCGGCGGGCGGCGCGTTGCGCGCCGCGGCACCCGCCACGTCCTTGTGCAGCCGCTTCATCGGCGCGGCGAGGTCGTGGGCGGTGGCGGCGGCCTTGATCAGCGTCGTCTGCCGGTCGCGCTGCGAGCCGCCGAACAGGAGGCTCGCCCCGCCGACGAGGTGCAGCGACCACGCCTTCACCTGCTCCAGCGGCAGCTCGAGGATCTCGTCGACGTCCGCGGTCCCGTACTCGGCGGCGAGCGCCTCGAGCACCAGCCGGGGGAAGTGGTCGCGCGTCAGCTGCTCGGCCGCCTCGGCGGCCTCCTCACCGGAGCGCTTCTCGATCCACCACAGCTGCTTGGGCGTGAGCGGCAGCTCGGTGTCGGGGCGGCGGTGCTCCTTGAACGCGTCGATGATCCGCTGCACCTCCCGCGGCGTCACCGGCTCCCCGGCGACCGCCCGCTCGTAGAACTCCATGATCAGCGGCTGGACGCCGGAGACGTCGGCGTCGCCGTGCAGGCTGACGAGGAGGCCGTGCTGGGCGTCGCTGACCGGACGGGGGCGCATGCGCGGGTTGCGGCTGTTCATCACCGCACAGCCTACGACCCTCGGACTGGCGCTCGCGGTGCCGCTCCGCGACACTCCGGTGTGTCCCGTCGTACACCAGGGAGGTCCGTCGTGCCCACCACCGTCCATCGGCAGTGCAACCTCTGCGAGGCCCACTGCGGCATCGCCGTCGAGGTGCAGGGCACGAAGGTCCTGCGGATCACCGGCGATCCCGAGGACCACTTCTCCCGCGGCTACATCTGCCCGAAGGCGGCGGCGCTCACGGACCTCTACGAGGACCCCGACCGGGTCACCACGCCGCTGCGCAAGACCGCCGACGGCGGCTGGGAGCCGCTGGGCTGGGACGAGGCGCTCGACGCCGCTGCGGCGGGCCTGCGCCGCGTGCGCGAGCAGCACGGCGCCGACGCGATCGCCAACTACCTCGGCAACCCGGGCGCGCACAGCTGGTCGGTCCTCGCGTTCCTGACCCTGCGGCTGGTGCTCGGCACGCGCAACAACTACTCGGCGACCTCGACCGACCAGCTGCCCCAGCACCTCACCTCCGCGGAGATGCTCGGCACGCCGCTCGTGTTCCCGATCCCGGACCTCGAGCGCACCGACCACCTGCTCGTCCTCGGCGCCAACCCGGCCGTCTCCAACGGCTCCGTCATGTCCGCGCCCGGCGTGCGCGACCGCCTGCGCGCCGTGAAGGCCCGCGGCGGCACCGTGATCGTCGTCGACCCGCGTCGCACCGAGACGGCGCGGCTGGCCGACGAGCACGTCGCCGTGCGCCCCGGCGGCGACCCGTACCTGCTGCTCGGCGTGATCGGCGTCCTCTTCGCCGAGGGCCTCGTCGCGGTCGGGCGGCTCGCCGAGCACGTCGACGGGGTGGAGGAGCTGCGCGCGCTCACCGCCGCGTGGACGCCGCAGCGCGCCGCCGAGCACAGCGGCGTCGACGCCGACACGATCGTGCGCCTGGCCCGCGGCTTCGCGGCGGCCCCGAGCGCGGTCGCGTACGGGCGCGTAGGCGTCTGCCAGACGCAGACCGGCACCGTCACCCACTGGCTGATCACCGCGCTGAACACGCTGACCGGCAACCTCGACCGGCCGGGCGGCGCGATGTTCACGACGCCGCCGGTGGACCCGACGCCGCTGCTGCAGCTCGTCGGGAAGACCGGGTTCCGCCTGCACCGCACGCGCACCGCGCGCGTGAGCGGCCTGCCGAACATGAACGGCGAGTTCCCGATCGCCGGCCTGGCCGACGAGATCACGACCCCGGGCGACGGCCAGGTCCGCGGCCTCGTGGTCTACGCGGGCAACCCGGTGCTCTCCGCCCCGGGCGGTGCGGCGCTCGACGCGGCGCTGCCGCAGCTCGACTTCATGGTGGCGATCGACCAGTACGTCACCGAGACGACCCGCCACGCGGACATCATCCTGCCGCCGGTCAGCGCCCTGGAGCGCGACGACCTCGACTTCGTGATGCCGGCGGTGTCGGTCCGCAACCACGTGCGCTTCAGCCCGGCGGCCGTGCCGAAGCGGCCCGGTGGCCGCGAGGACTGGCAGATCATCAACGGCCTGTCGCGCCGGCTCGGCACCGGGCTGCGCCGCCGCGGCGTCGCCGGCGCGGTGCACGCCGCGACGCTGCTGAAGCTCGACAGCCCCGCGCGGATCCTCGACCTGGCGCTGGCGATGGGGCCCTACGGCGTGCTGCGGCGCGGCCCGCTGAAGGGCCTGACGGTCGCGCGCGTGCGCGCCGCCGAGCACGGCATCGACCTCGGGCCGCTCGAGCCGCGCCTGCCCGGCATGCTCACCACGCCCGGTCGCCGCGTGCAGCTCGCGCCCGAGCTGTTCGTCGAGGAGGCGCGGCGGCTCGACGCGCAGGCGCGCGAGCAGGGGGAGGCGACCGCCGACGGCTTCGACCTGACGCTGATCGGCCGCCGCTCGCTGCGCAGCAACAACTCGTGGCTGCACAACAGCCGCCGGCTGATGAAGGGCGCCGACCGCTGCGTGGCGCTGCTGCACCCCGACGACGCGCAGGCCCGCGGCCTGTCCGACGGGGCGCTCGTGCGCGTCAGCTCCCGGGTCGGCGCGATCGACCTGCCGGTGCAGGTCAGCGACGAGCTGCGGCCCGGCGTCGTGTCGATCCCGCACGGCTTCGGCCACGGCCGCGAGGGCGTCGGCTGGACGCACGCGGCCGCCAAGCCCGGCGTGAGCGTCAACGACATCACCGACCCGACGGTCCTGGACCGGCTGACCGGCAACGCCGCCTACAACTCGGTCGCCGTCCGCGTGGAGGCCGTCCCGGTCGACGCGGCGGCCGCCGCGGACGACGCCGCGCTCGCCGCGGGCGGTCGATGAGCGTCCCGGTCCTGCTGCTGCACAGCGGCGGCATGTCGTCCCGGCAGTTCGGGCGGCTCGCCGCCGCGCTGCAGCAGGACGGGCGCGTCGTGCACGCCCCGGACCTGCTCGGCCACGGGGACGCCCCCGACCTGCTCGGTGACGGCCCGTTCGACCTCGAGGTCGAGCTGCGCCGCCTGGAGGACCTCGTCGACGGACTGCGCGCCGAGGCGGGCGTCCCCGCGGTCGACCTCGTCGGGCACTCCTACGGCGGGCTGGTGGCCCTGCACCTCGTCCGGCGCCGCCCCGACACCGTGCGCCGCCTCGCGCTGTTCGAGCCGGTCGCGTTCGGCGTGCTGCGCGACCCGCCCGACGAGGAGGGCCTCGCGAGCCTCGCGGTCGTCGCCGAGGACTCCATCTTCCGCGACCCCGACCCGGACGACCTGGAGCCGTGGCTGCGGGTCTTCGTGGACTTCTGGAGCGGCCCGGGCGCCTGGGACGCGCTCGGCGACGCGGGGCGCGCCTCGTTCCTGCACGCGGGTCGCACGCTCGTCGGCGGGATCGCCGCGGTGGTCGACGACCGCACGACGGTCGCGGCGCTCGAGGCGGTGGGGCAGCCGACGCTGCTGCTGAGCGGCGGCCGGTCGCCGCTGGCCGCCCGCCGCGTCGCCGCGGTCCTGGCGGCGGGCCTCGCGGACGCCCGGCTGCACACCATCGACGACGCCGGCCACATGGGGCCGCTCACGCACGGCGGCGAGGTGAACGACCGCGTGGTCGCCCACCTCGCGGCGTGACCGGGCTCAGACCGGGTAGAAGCGCTTCATCAGCGGCAGCAGCACCGCGCGCGGCGTGTAGCGGCCGCCGAGCGTCACCGCCTTGATCGCGGCGCCCGGCACGACGACGCGCCGGTTGGACTCCAGGCCCGCGACCGCCTGCCGTGCCACCTCGGCGGCGGACACCATCGCGAACGACGGCGCGTTGGCGAACAGCTCCTCGGCACCGGCGACGGCCGCGAACTCCGTCTCGACCGGGCCGGGGCACAGCGCGGTGACCGCGACGCCCTTGTCCTTCAGCTCGGTGTGCAGCCCCTCCGAGAACGAGAGGGCGAACGCCTTGGTCGCCGCGTAGGTCGCCTGGCCGGGGATCGGCTGGAAGCCCGCCGAGGACGCGACGACGAGGATCGCGCCCTCGCCGCGTGCGACCATCGCCGGCACGTACGCGGTGCTCAGCGCCACGACCGCCTCGCAGTTCAGCCGGACCTGGCCGGTCTCCTTCGCGGCGTCGACGGTGCCGATCTCGCCGACGGTCCCGTAGCCGGCGTTGTTGACGAGGATCGAGACCTCGAGGCCGAGCGCCGCGACGCGGTCGGGCAGCGCGTCGCGCGCCGCCGGGTCGGCGAGGTCGCAGGCGAGCACCTCGACGCGGACGCCGTGGGCGTCGCGCAGCTCCTGGGCGACCGCGGCGAGGCGGTCCTCACGGCGGGCGACGAGCACGAGCGCGTGCCCGCGCTGCGCGAGCTCGCGGGCGATGTCCACGCCGATCCCGGAGGAGGCGCCGGTGACGAGGGCCGCATCGCTGGCGGCGGGCTTCGGAAGCGACATGCCGGGGACCGTACACTGGCGCCCGTGCGGCTCCTGCGCGTCCTGCTCCCGACGGTCCTGATCGTGCTCGCGGGAGCGCCCGTCGCCGCCGGGGCGGCCGACGTGCCGTGGACCGAGCGACGGGTCCTGAACATGACCCACCAGGGCGGGGAGGCCGAGCACCCGTCGGGCACGATGTACGCGCTGCGCGAGTCGCTGGCGCTCGGCGCCGACATGCTCGAGCTCGACGTGCAGCCGGCGAAGGACGGCACGCTGATGGTGCTGCACGACCAGAGCGTCGAGCGCACGACGGGCCTGGACCGCTCCGTCTACGACCTCTCGGTGGAGGAGGTGCAGCGCCTCGACGCGGCGTTCCACTTCGTCCCCGGTCGCGGCACCGTGCGGGGCCTGCCCGCCGACGCGTACCCGCTGCGCGGCGTGCGGACCGGGCAGCGGTCCGCCCCCCTGGGGTACACGCCCGACGACTTCCGCATCCCGACGCTCGAGGAGGTCCTGCGCGCGTTCCCGGACGTGCCGGTGAACATCGAGATCAAGGGCCGCTCCGACGCCGACCGCGACTCGTTCCTGCGCAACGCCGACCTGCTCGTCGCGCTGCTGCGCCGCGTGCCCGCCGGGCCGCTGGTCGTCGTCTCGTTCAACCAGGACGCGGTCGACCGCTTCCACGCCCAGCTGCCCGAGATCGGGACCGCGCCCGGGATCCTCGGGGCGGCGACGTTCCTGGGGACCGGCCTGGCGCCGGCGGGCACCGTCGCGCTGCAGGTCCCGCCGAAGCTCAACGGGGTGCCGATCGTCACCGCGGACTTCGTGTCCCGCGCGCACCGGGCGGGCCATGCGGTGCACGTCTGGTTCAGCGGGCAGGAGGAGTCCGAGCGCGTCTACGAGGCGATGCTCGACCTCGGGGTCGACGGCCTGATGCCCGCGCGGCCGCGCGCGCTGGAGGCGGTCCTCTGCCGGCGCGGCGTCCCGCGCCCCGCCGGCAACCCGAACCACTGCGGCGGCGGCGCGGCGCGCGCCGCGCAGGCCTGCTTCCCGGAGGTGGCGGCGATCTCGCGCGTGGACCGCGCGGGCCGCGCCACGGTCCGGCTGGCGCGCACGGCGACGACGCTGGACGTGGCGTGTCGCGGCACGCTGCGGCTGCGCACCCGCGGTGGCCGGCGCGTCGCGACCGCGCCGCTGCACTTCCCCTACGGCGTGGCGGCGACGACCACGCGGATCGCGGTCGCGCGCGACGTGCGGCGGCGCCTGGGGCGCGGGCCGGTCGCGGTCGCCGCGCTCACCCGCGTCGAGGGCGCGCGGGTCGAGCGCGCCCGCCGCGTCACGCTGCGCCGCTGAGCGCGCTCAGGCCGCCGGGTCGCCGCCGGCGGGCGGGGCGTAGCGGTGGTGGAGCATGAGCTGGTTGCCGTCGGGGTCGGCGAAGAACGCCATGTGGCAGACGCCCGTGTCGATCGTGTCGCCGAAGAAGACGACCCCGGCCGCCTCGAGCTGCGCGCGGGTCGCGGCGACGTCGTCGACACCCAGCGGCCACGGGTTGCCCTGCTGCGCGACGAACGGCATGCCCTGCGCCTCGGGCTCCCAGATCGCGAAGCACGTGTCGCCCGCCCACTGCTCGTAGGCGGCGGTCGGGTCGGGGCGCAGGCCGAGCACGTCGCGGTAGAAGGCGCGCGAGCGGTCGACGTCCTGGGAGGGGACGCCGAGGAAGTCCAGTCGCCGCACGAGGGCGCTCATCGGGCGGCGTCCATGTGGCGGCGCAGCGCGGCGCCCATCGCGGGCAGGGCCTGCGCGCCCTCGCCCGCGAGCAGCGGCGAGATCAGGTGGAAGTCGTGCCACAGGCCGGCGAACTCGCGCTCGTCGACCGCGAGGCCCGCGTCGCGGCCGCGCTGCGCGATCGCGCGGCCGTCGGGGGCGAGGAAGTCGTCGCCCGCCACCTGCACGACGAACGGCGGCAGCCCGTCGAGGTCGGCGAACATCGGGGACGCGAGCGGGTCGCGCGGGTCGGCGTCCCCGAGGTAGCTGGCGGCGAAGCGGCCGATGCGCGAGCGGCTGAGCAGCGGCTCGCGCGGCGCGTCCGGTCGCCCGCCGGTCGCCTCGGGCGTGAGGTCGAGCCACGGGCAGATGAGCCCGAGCGCGGCGGGCTGCGGCAGCCCGTCGGTGCGGATCCGCTGCGCGAGCGCGAGCGACAGCCCGCCGCCTGCCGAGTCGCCCGCGACCACGAGCTTCGTGGGGTCGACGCCCTCGTCCAGCAGCGCCCGGTAGGCGGCGAGCGCGTCGTCGACCGCGGCGGGGAAGCGGTGCTCGTCGGCCATCCGGTACTCGAGCACGACGGTGCGCGCCCCGGCCGCCGCGGCGATCCGTGCGGCGTAGCCGCGGTACGCCTTCGCGGTGCCGGTGCAGTAGCCGCCACCGTGGAGGTACAGCAGCACGCGCCGGTCGTCGGCGCCCGCCGGACGGGCGTCGAAGCCGGGCACGCCGCCCCAGCTGCCGGGGACGATGCGCGTCCCGCGCGGCGGCGGCGGCACGAGCGTCGCGAGCTCGAGCCGCTTGCGGGAGGTCTCCCAGCTGATCCGCGGCGACAGCAGCCAGCGGGCGAGCGGGCGGAGCGAGGCGCGGACGACGTCGGGCGGGAGACCGGGCATGGGCGCAGCCTATCCGTGAGCGTTCCGTGAGAGGGAGGACTGGACACGCGCCCGGGCGGAGAGACTGGCGGGATGACTCCGACCCGCCCGCTTCTCCCGCTCGCGACGATCGCCGCGTCGGCCGCCGCCGTCGCCGTGGTCGCGGCGCCCGCCTCGGCGCTCGCCGCCAAGCCCTCCGTGTCGACCTCTGCGCCGACCCGCGTCGAGAGCGCCTCGGCACGGCTCAACGCCAAGGTCGACCCCAACGGCGCGACGACGACCTACAACTTCCAGTACGGGCCGACCCGCAAGCTCGGCACCTCGACGCCGGTCGCCCCCGCGGGCAGCGGCACCCGGGCGATCACCGCGCGCGCCGACATCGCCGGGCTGAAGGCGAACACGACCTACTACTACCGCGTCATCGCCAGCAACGCGTCGGGCGTCGTGTCCGGCGGCACCCGCTCGTTCCGCACGAAGAAGGTGCCGCTCTCCCTGTCGCTGACCGCGACGCCCAACCCGGTGACGATCGGCGCTCCCACGACGCTCACCGGGCAGCTCGCGGGCACCGGCGGCGGGGACCGCAGGATCCAGCTGCAGATCAACGCGTTCCCGTACACGTCGGGGTTCGCGAACGCCGGCAACTCGGTCGTGACGAAGCCGGACGGCAGCTTCTCGATCCCGGTGCTCGGTCTGACCTCCAACGCGCAGTTCCGCGTCGTCGCGACCGAGCCCAAGCGGCTGGTGTCGGCGCCGATCATCGTCGGGGTCTCGCCCGTCGTGCGGACGGCGGTCAGCACGACCCGGCCGCGGCGCGGCAGCCGCGTGCGCTTCGCCGGCACGGTCTCGCCGTCCTGGGTCCCGGCCCAGATGGCGGTGCAGAAGCGCAACAGCGAGGGCCGCTGGGTCACGGTCGGCGGCGGGATCACCCGCACGCTGCGCGAGGACGCGTCCCGCTACGCCGTGCGCGTGACCGTGCCGCGGGGCGGCACCTACCGGGTGTTCGTCGGCCTGGCCGACTCCCGCTACGCGCCCGCCGTCGGGCCGGAGATCCGGCTGCACACGCGCTGAGCGTCCGCCTAGGATCCGGTCGATGAGCGAGCAGCCCTGGCCGTTCTCGTTCGTCGACCGGATCCGCTACGGCGACCTCGACGCGAACCGGCACCTCAACAACGTCGCGGTCCACCAGTTCCACGAGAGCGCGCGGATCGCGTACATGGCGCGCCTGTTCCCCGAGGCCGACGTGACGCTCGGCCACGACTTCCCGGTGATCTTCGCCGAGACCCACGTGCGCTTCCGCTCGCCGGGCCTCTACGACGAGGAGATCCGCACCGACGTGCGCCCCGCGGTGCTGCGCCGCTCGAGCGTGCGCCTGGACTTCCGGATGGTCTGCACGGCCGACGGGCGGCTCGTCGCGGACGGCTGGGGAACGCTGGTCGGATACGACTACGCCGCCGGGCGGGCGGCCCCGCTGCCGGAGGCGATGGCGGCCGCGCTGCGCGCCGACGGGGCGGTCCCCGCCGCCGCCGAATAGTCCACCGAACGAGTGGGATATCCTCGGACGATGCTCGACGACCAGATCGCCTGGTGGATCGCCGGTCCCGTCATGGGACTCTGCGTGGTCGCCTGCCGGATCCTCTTCAACGCCCGCCTCGGGGTCACCGGCGGCTTCTCGGAGCTGATCGGCAAGGCCGCGGCGGGCCGCCGCGACATCGACTGGCGCGGCTGGTTCGCGCTCGGGATCGTCGGGGCGGGCGCGCTGTTCGCGCTGCTCAACGGCGCGACGAGCTTCGACGGCTACGGCTGGATGACCCGCACCTTCGAGGGCGGGGAGCAGCTGTGGATGGTGCCGCTGCTGCTCGTCTCCGGGGTGCTGATCGGCTACGGCGCGAAGACCGCGGGCGGCTGCACGTCGGGCAACGGCCTGGCGGGCACGAGCACGCTGTCGCCGGCGGCGCTCGCGTCCACCGCGACGTTCTTCGGCACGGCGATCGTGGTCAGCCTCGTCATCCGGGCGCTGATCTAGATGGCCGCCCGTCAGCACGCCGCCGGGGCGTTCATCGGCCTGGTCTTCGGCTTCATGCTCTGCTGGAGCGGCATGGTGGATCCGGACGTCATCCGCCAGGCGCTCCTGTTCGAGGACGCCTACATGTTCTTCTTCATGGGGTCCGCCGTCGGGACCGCCGCGATCGGCCTGCGGATCCTCGCGCGGCTGGGGCGGCGCGCGGTGCTCGTCGACGAGCCGATCGCCTGGACGCCGGAGCGGGCCACCCGCCGGCACGTCGGCGGCAGCCTGCTGTTCGGGCTCGGCTGGGGCGTCTCGGGCGCGTGCCCGGGACCGGTCGCCGCGCAGGTCGGCCAGGGCATCGGCTGGGGCTTCGTGACGCTCGTCGGCGTGCTCGCCGGGGTCTGGCTGTACATGCGCCGCGAGGGTGCGGTGGAGACCGAGCCGGCCAGCGACGCGACGGCCGCGCCCGATCCGTCCGCGCGTGCGGTGGTGCCCGCGTAGACCTGACCGACCGGTCGGTCGTTGTGTGCGCGCTCGCACACCGTGTTCGACGGCGGTGCGGAACACTCGTTCGTGCCTCCTTCACCGGGGGGCGAGGAGAGGGATCTACCACCGACTGGAGATCCACATGAGCCCGACCGCCGCCGCTGCCGCCCCCACCGTCCGCTACCTGGACGACCTGAACCTCGCGCAGTGCATCCTCGGTGACGACGTCGTCCTGGACCGCAAGACGCTCACGCTCTACGACGTGAACGCCGAGACCCGCGAGCTGCGCATGATCGGCTCGTACAGCACGCCCGGCGAGGCCCTGGGCGCCCTCGACGTCCTCGGCTAGTCCCCGAGACTCCTCCACGAACAGCGGTGTTCACCGTCCCGGTAGTCTCGCTCGGGTGGACACCGCTCCCCGCAAGCTCCCTCGCGGCCGCCACGGCCTGAGCCGCGAGGAGGTCGCCGCCTCCCAGCGCGAGCGCCTGCTGCGCGCCATGGCCGAGGTTGTGGCCGAGCACGGCTACGCCAAGACGTCCGTCGCCCAGGTCCTGCGTCGCGCAGGAGTCTCCCGCGAGTCCTTCTACGAGCAGTTCGCCAACAAGGAGGACTGCTTCCTCGCCGCCTACGACGAGGCCGCGACCGTCCTGCTGGGGATCATGGCCGCCGGACTCGCCGCCCCGGAGCCGGAGGCGGACCCGGCCGCCGCCGAGCTGCCGGTGCTCGAGCAGCTCTCGCGCGTGCTGCGCTCCTACCTCGCCGCACTGGCCGCCGAGCCCGCGATCGCGCGCACGTTCTTCGTCGAGGTCTACGCCGCCGGGGATGCCGCGCTGCGACGGCGCGTCGACGTGCAGGCCCGCTTCGTCGACGCGATGGCGACGCTCGTCGACGCCCGCGACGACACCGACCGGTTCGCCGTCGAGGCGCTGGTGGCCGCGATCAGCGCGCTCGTGACCCAGCGCGTCTGCGCCGGGCGCTTCGACGAGCTCGAGGCGCTGCACGGCCCGGTCGTCGGGCTCGTCGCGCGCGTGCTGGGGGAGGAGGCGTGAGCGTGCCGCGGATCACCCCGGGCTCGCGCCGTGACGTGGGCGTCCTCACCTGGGCCTTCGCGCAGGTCGCCGGCCGCGTCACCGGCACGACGCCGCCGAACATCTTCCTGACGCTCGGACGGCACCGCTCGCTGTTCCGCGGCTGGCTCGTGTTCGCCGGGCGGCTGATGCCGGGCGGCACGCTGCCGCGGCGCGAGAGCGAGCTCGTGATCCTGCGGGTCGCGCACCTCGCCGACAGCGCCTACGAGCGCACCCAGCACCGCCGGCTCGGTGCGCGGGCGGGACTCACCGACGTCGAGATGGACCGCGTCGAGCTCGGGCCGCAGGCGCCGGGCTGGTCGCCGCGCGTGCGCGCGCTGCTCCTCGCGACCGACGAGCTGCACCACACCCGCGACCTCGGTGACGAGACGTGGGAGCTGCTGCGCGGGCACCTGGACGAGCGCGGCCTGATCGAGCTGGTGATGCTCGCCGGTCACTACGAGCTGCTCGCGACGGCACTGCACGTCCTGCGCGTGCAGCCCGACCGGGCGCGCCGCTGACCCGGCGTCGCAGGTGCGGCCCTTGACCGTGTGAATCCGGATTCACTAGGCTGCGGGCATGGCCACCATCGCCCGCCCCTCGCACGCCACGCACGAGGTCCACAACCAGGCCGCCCCGCTGCGGCCCGCGAACTTCTTCGCGCTCGACCTCGCGCTGCAGGAGGCGCTCGAGCGCGAGGGCGGCGGCTGGGCCTACGACCGCGTCCACGTCCTCGGCGAGCTCGTCGGCCGGCCCGAGACGCTCGCCCACAGCGAGCGGGCCGAGCGCAACGAGCCGATCCTCCGCACCCACGACCGCTACGGGCACCGCGTCGACGAGGTCGAGCTCGACCCGTCGTGGCACGCGCTGCTGCGCACCGCGATCGAGCACGGCCTCGCGAGCGTCCCGTGGCGCGAGGCGCGCGACGGCGCGCACGTCGCCCGCGCCGCCCTGTTCAGCACCTGGGGCCACGCCAACGGCGGCGTCCTGTGCCCGGTCTCGATGACCAACGCCATCGTCCCCGCGCTGCGGGCGGGTGCGCCCGAGCTCGCGGCCCGCTGGGAGGACCGGCTGACGCTCCCCGACTACGACGCGGGCGCGCTCGGCGGCATGGCGATGACCGAGAAGCAGGGCGGCTCCGACGTCCGCGCGAACACGACCGTCGCGGTGCCCACCGGCGACGGCACGTACGCGATCACCGGCCACAAGTGGTTCTGCTCCTACCCGCCGTGCGACGTCTTCCTCGTCCTCGCGCAGACCGACGCCGGCCTCTCCTGCTTCCTCGTCGACCGCGCCGAGGGCGGCATGGAGTTCCAGCGCCTGAAGGACAAGCTCGGCACCCGCTCGCTGCCCTCCAGCGAGGTCGAGTTCCGCGGCGCGGTCGGCCGCCTCGTCGGCGAGGAGGGCCGCGGCGTCAAGGCCATCATCACGATGGTCAACCACACCCGGCTCGACTGCCTGCTCGGCTCGACGACCTCGATGCGCCACGGCACCATGCAGGCGATCCACCACGCCCGCCACCGCGCCGCCTTCGGGGCGCAGCTCGTCGACCAGCCGCTGATGCGCAACGTGCTCGCCGACCTCGCGGTCGAGTCCGAGGCGGCGACCGCCGCCGCCCTGCGCGTCGCGCGTGCCTTCGACGACCCGCAGCAGGGCGCGTTCCGCCGGTTCGCCACCGCGGTCATGAAGTACCACGTCTGCAAGCGCGCCCCGCAGCACGCGGGGGAGGCGCTCGAGTGCCTCGGCGGCAACGGCTTCGTCGAGGAGTCGGGCCTGCCGCTGCTGTACCGCGACGCGCCGCTGCAGTCGATCTGGGAGGGATCGGGCAACGTCGCCGCGCTGGACGTCCTGCGCGCGCTCGTGAAGGAGCCCGAGGGTTTGCCCGCGTTCCTGGCCGAGTGCGAGCTCGCCCGCGGCGGTGACGCGCGCCTGGACGCGCACCTGGACCGCGTGCAGGCCGACCTCGCGACGCTGACCCCGCAGGACGCGGAGTTCCGGGCCCGGCGGATCGTCGAGGACCTCGGCTTCGCGCTGCAGGGCGCGCTGCTCGTGCGACACGCGCCGGCCGCGGTCGCCGACGCGTTCTGCGCCTCGCGGCTCAGCGCCGGCGGCGCCGGGCACGCCTACGGCACGCTGCCCGTCGGGGTCGACGCGGCCGCGATCGTCGACCGGGCCCTCCCGGCGTGAGCGTCGGCGACCTGCAGGCGCTCACCTACGCGGTCGACGGCCGCGTCGCGCGGATCACGCTCGACCGGCCCGAGCGCGGCAACGGCATCACCCGCCGGCTCGTGCAGGAGCTCGAGCACTGCGTCGAGCAGGCCGACCTCGACCCGGCGGTGCACGTGCTGCTGCTGTCGGGCAACGGCAAGGGCTTCTGCGGCGGCTACGACCTGGTCGAGAGCGCCGAGGGCGCCGGCCGGCTCGGCGACTCGTTCGCCCCGCCGCCCGCGGGCAGCGCGATCGACCCGCAGGTGATGGCCGCCAACCACGATCCGTCCGGCACGTGGGACCCGATGGTCGACTACGCGATGATGGGCCGCAACGTCCGCGGGTTCATGAGCCTCTTCCACTGCTCCAAGCCCGTGGTCTGCAAGGTCCACGGCTTCTGCGTGGCCGGGGGCACCGACATGGCGCTGTGCTCCGACCTGCTGGTGATGGCCGCCGACGCGAAGATCGGCTACCCGCCCGCCCGGGTGTGGGGCTCGCCCACGACGGCGCTGTGGGCGCACCGGCTCGGCGCCCAGCGCGCCAAGCGGCTGCTGTTCACCGGCGACTCGCTCAGCGGCGAGGAGGCGCTCGAGTGGGGGATGGCGATCGAGGCGCCCGCCCCGGAGCGGCTCGACGAGCGCACCGAGATCCTCGTGCAGCGGATCGCGCGCAACCCCGTCAACCAGCTGCAGATGATGAAGCTGCTCGTCAACCAGGAGCTCTACAGCCAGGGCCTGCACTCCACGCAGGTGCTCGGCACGCTGCTGGACGGCATCACCCGCCACACGAAGGAGGGGTACGCCTTCCAGCAGCGGGCCGCGGAGGCCGGCTTCCGTCAGGCGGTCCTCGAGCGCGACGGGCCGTTCGGCGACGCGGGACCGTCGACCTTCAAGGGCTGAGGCGTGGTCGCGACGACCGGCACGACCCGTGAGCGGCTGATCGCCGCCGCGCAGGCGCTGCTGCAGGAGGGCGGCTACGGGACCGTGAGCGTCGCCGGGATCGGCGCCCGCGCCGGGGTGGCGGCCAGCGCGATGTACCGGCACTTCCCCTCGAAGGCGGAGCTGTTCGTCGAGGTCTTCCGCTCGGTCTGCGGGCGCGAGATCGCCGCGATGGAGCGGGCCGCGGAGGCGGTCGCGGCGACCGGGGCGCCCGGTGTCGCGCGGGTCGAGGAGACGCTCGCGGTGTTCGCGACCCGGGCGCTGGCCAACCCGCGGCTGGCGTGGGCGCTGCTGGCCGAGCCGGTCGACCCGCTCGTGGACGCCGAGCGGCTCGCGTACCGGCAGACCTACCGGGCGTTGCTGTCGGGCCTGCTGGCCGAGGCGGTCGCCGCCGGGGAGATCCCCGCGCAGGACCCGGACCTCACCGCCGCCGCGCTCGTGGGCGCCGTCGGCGAGGCGCTCGTCGGACCGCTCGCCCCCGCCGCGGAGGACCGGCCCGACCCGGCCGCGCTCGTCGCCGCGCTGCGGGTGTTCGCGCGCCGAGCCGTCGGATCCGCGACGGCGACCGCATGATCGGCGGGTCCGGCGGGTCCGGGCTGCCACTACCGCGGCATCGCCCCGTTCACCGAGCCGGAGACGCTCGCCGTCCGCGAGTTCGGGGCCTCGCACCAGGTGCAGACGTTCGTCACCAACCACACGTACACCGACGTCGGGCGGTTCCTGCGCCAGCCGGGCTTCAGGATCCGGGCGACGAGGTCGGTGACACGAACCGGCTGCGCGCCGTCGGCGTCCGCGTCGGGCTGCGCGGCGGCGTGCTGCGCGCGGCCCGCCTGCGGGTCCTCGACGGCGCCGGACGGACCGTCCTGCGCAGCGCGGTCACGTCGCTGCGCGCGAGCCGGACGGTCCGGCTGTCGCTCGTGCGCCGCCTGCGCGGCAGTGCGCGGTACACGGTCGTGCTCACGGCCACCGACGGCGCCGGTCGTCGCGTCGTGCGGCGCGCCGCGGTGCGCGTGACCCGCTGAGCGGCGCGCCTCAGACGGGCAGTGGCGCGGTCTCGGCCAGCAGCTTGCGCAGCTGGCCGGGCCGCAGGGGCTTGGACACGTAGTCGTCCATCCCCGCGGCCAGGCAGCGTGACCGGTCGGACTCCAGGGCGTGCGCGGTCACGGCGATGATCCGGGGCCGACGCTCGGGCGGCAGCCGGCGGTGGATCTCCTGCGTGGCGCGCAGCCCGTCCATGACCGGCATCTGGATGTCCATCAGCACGACGTCGTAGGGCTGGCGCTGCACCGCCTCGACGGCGGCGAGCCCGTTCTCGACGACGTCGGGCTCGTAGCCGAGCTGCCCGAGCGACAGCACGAGCACCCGCTGGTTGACCGGGCTGTCCTCGGCGACGAGCACGCGCAGCGGGCGGTCGCCCGGCTCGACGGGCTGTCCGGGGGACCGGCGCGAGCGGGGCGAGGGCGGCTGCTCGGCCACCGGCGTCGCCTCCGCGGTCCCGGGCCCGAAGACGCCGACACCGAGCGCGAAGGTGAAGCGGGTGCCCTCGCCCGCCGCGGACACCGCGGTGATGTCCCCGCCCATGAGTCGGGCGAGCCGGCGGGAGATCGCCAGCCCCAGGCCGGTCCCGCCGTGGCGGCGGCTGAGCGTCTGGTCGCCCTGGCGGAACGGCTCGAACAGCTGCGCCATGTGCTCGGGCGTGATGCCGGGCCCGGTGTCCTGGACCTGCAGGACGAGGATCGGTCCCTCGGGCCCGCGGCGCACGTCGGCCTCGACGACGACCTCGCCGCGCTCGGTGAACTTCACCGCGTTGCCGAGCAGGTTCAGGAGGATCTGGCGGATCCGGCGGTCGTCCGCCACGAGCCGATCGGGGACGCCGGGCTGCACGACGGCGTGCAGCCGCAGGCCCTTGGCGCGCGCGGGCCCGGCGACGAGGCCGAGGCACCGCTCCAGCGTCGAGCGCAGCGAGAACGGGACGGCCGCGAGCGTCATCTCGCCCGCCTCGAGCTTGGAGTAGTCCAGGACGTCGTCGATCAGGCCGAGCAGGTGCTCGCCGGAGGACCGGATCGTCTGCGTGAAGTCGCGCTGCTGCGGGTCGAGGTCGGTGTCGAGCAGCAGCGACGTGAACCCGATCACCGCGTTCATCGGCGTGCGGATCTCGTGGCTCATGTTCGCCAGGAACGCGGTGGTGGTGGCGTGGTCGGCCTCGGCCTGGTCGCGCTCGCGCTCGATCTGCGCGCGCTCCCGCGCGAGCCGCCGCTCGTCCTGGCGGCGGCCGGCGACGTCGGTGCCGCAGAACACGAGGTAGTCGGGACGGCCGGTCGCCGGGTCGATCACCGGGTCGCAGGTGAAGTCGAGCACCCGTCGTGTGCCGTCGGCGTGGAGGTAGGCGAGATCGCCCGCCATCCGCTCACCGGTGGCGGTGCGCTCGACGATCGCCCGGACGATCTCGCGCTGCTCGGCGGAGGGCCCCCACCAGGCGGCCTCCCAGAACGGCCGGTCGAGGCTCTCGGCGGCCGCCGGGCCGCCCGCGGCGAGTGCCGCGGGGTTGGCGTCGACGAGCGTCCCGTCGGCCAGCACGATGGCCTTGAACATGCGGCTGTCGCGGTACAGCGCGTCGAAGAGCCGGCGCTGCGGGTCGAGCGCCGGCGAACCCGGGGACCCGGGGGGCGGGAACCTGATCGGTCCGGTGCTCATCACCCGGCACTCTAGAGCGTCGGACGCAGGGTCCGTACGCCATCCGTCCCTCGCGCGCCGGGCGCCCGGTCGGGCGCCCGGCGGGCGACGGGGCGGCGCTCAGGCGACGGCGCGACGCGCCGCCTCGCGATCTGCGACACGGGCCGCGCGGGCGAGGCCCGTCGCGAGCCAGCGCCGCGGCGGCGACGACGGTGGCCGTCCCCGCCGGGGGACGGCTCTGTCCTGCGGCTCGGGTCGCCCGCGGGATGCGGTGGCGTCGAGGTACTCCTTCTGCAGCAGCAGATGCACGGCGTGCTCCTTGGTGGTGGTGATCGGTGTGTGCCGACCGCCCGGAGAACGGTGGTGCTGCGTCACGCGTGAGGCGTGCGGAGGACCGGGTCCCTGGGCGGCGAGGCGCCCGCGGGACCCGGAGAGCTTCGACTCAGGACCGGGGCGCGGACGCGGCGCGATGCGTGACGCCGGAGAGGCGTCGGGCATCGGGGCGGTTGTGCGTCCGGGACACGGTCATGAGATGAACCTCCCGCGAGTACGGGAGGTGCGACCCTAGCCGACGATCGGCGGCTTGTCGAGCGCCGGATCGGCGGGGGACGGCGGGATCACCGCGACGTCCGGGAGCACGATCTCGCGCTTGGGACGCGGCTTGGGGGCCGGCCGCTCCATGCGCCGGCGCACGTGCTTCTGCCAGAAGCCGACCGCGCCGACCCGCCAGGCGAGGTAGCCCGCCCGGCCGGGGATGATCGAGAAGTCCATGAACCACAGGTGCTGCAGCGCGCGCTTGGCGAGGTACCCGGTGCGGAGCACCATGCCCAGGCGCGGGTACTCCTTCTGCGGCTCGCTGCTCGCCCGCACGTGGGTGAGCAGCCGGTCGAACAGCCAGCGCGGCGGGCGCACGATCGCCAGCAGGTAGAGCAGCAGGTTCCCGGCGCGCGGCGGGATCCACAGGTAGGAGGAGGAGATCTCCTCGAGGTCGATGCCCTCCTCCTCCATCGCGCGGGCCAGCTCCGTGTTGGGGATGACCTTCAGCGAGTAGATGAGCAGCGTGTACGGCCGCGGCATCTCGTAGAGCAGCTCGAGCGTGTCGACGACGTCCTGTCGCGTCTCGATCGGGTTGTCCATGATGATGTCGTAGGCCGGGGGGATGTGGTACCGCGGCGAGAACGACGCGATGACCTTCCCGGCGGCCAGGATCTTCGGCGGCGGCGAGGGGCGCTGGTAGAACTTCAGGATCCGCTCGGAGCCGGACTGCACGCCCATGCGGACGCGGTTCATCCCGGCCCAGGTGAGGATCTCGAACTTGTCCTGCTTGACGTAGTTCGGGATCACGCCGTAGACCGCGAACGGCAGGCCGACCTCGTCGTGCCAGAGCTCGGCGAACTCCTCGATCTGCCGGTAGGGGATGGCCATGAACGAGTCGTCCAGGAAGCTGACCTGGCTGAGGTGCGGGAAGCGGCGGCGGACCGCCTTGATCTCCTCGACGATGTACCGCGCGGAGGGGTGGCGGATCTTCTTGTAGGTGCGGTCGTTGGCGATGAACGCCGTGTTGCCGCAGTACGTGCAGTGGAACGGGCAGCCGATCGACCACAGCGCCGTGTAGCTCAGGCCGTCGTTGGCGAGGTAGTCGTCGAGGGTCATGTCCTCGAAGCCGTGGCCGAGCCGGTAGATCTGCTCGCCGTCCGCGCCGTAGGAGGGGAACGGCAGCTCCTCCATCATCGCGCTGGTCATCAGCGGCAGGAAGCCGTTGCGGACGACCTCGCCGTCGCCGTCGCGGAACCAGAAGTTCTTCACGTCCGTCGGGCGCTCCCCGGCCTCGAGGCGGCGCAGCAGCTGCTCGAACGCGAACTCGCCCTCCCCGGTGCAGATCGCGTCGACCGGGGCGGTGATCGCGTCCTCGGGGTGGATGATCGGGTGGATGCCGCCCCAGACCAGGTAGGTGTCCGGCGCGGTCTCGCGCAGCCGCTCGATGATGCGGTGCGTGAGCTTCGCGTAGCCGGTCATCGAGCTGAAGCCGACGAGGTCCGCGCCGCGCAGGCCGGCGACGATCTCGTCGATCTGGCCGGACGTCAGGTCGCCCTGGTCGCCCATCGTGCCCTTGATCGCCCCGCGGACCGTGGCCCAGCGGCTCGTCGACACGTAGTACGTCGTGGTGTCCTCGTTGAGCTCGGCGGCGCGGGCCGCGAACTTGCGGAACCCGCAGGCCGTGATCCCGTCCTCCAGCGACACCAGCGCGATCTTCATCCCCACCCTGAATCCCTTCCCCAAGAGACGTCCGTTTCGCGCACAGTAGGGCGTGAAGGGGCGGCGCGCCAGCGTCCACTGCGATCATCCGGGACCCCGATGAGCCTCCGCGCCGACGCATCGCTTTCCCGTCTGACGACGCTCCGCCTGGGCGGGCCGGCCCGCCGGCTCATCACGGTGACGACCGAGGAGGAGCTCGTCGAGGCGGTCGCGACCCCCGACCCGGAGGGCGGTCCGACGCTGCTGCTGGGGGGCGGCAGCAACGTCGTCGTCGCCGACGACGGCTACGACGGCACCGTCGTGCACGTCGCCACCCGGGGCGTGACGGTGCGCGACGTCCCCGGCGCGGACGGGCTCGTGAACGTCGAGGTCGCGGCCGGTGAGCCGTGGGACGCGGTGGTGGCGCGGTGCGTCGCCGACGGCCTGGCGGGCGTCGAGTGCCTGGTGGGAATCCCGGGGGCGACCGGGGCCACGCCGATCCAGAACGTCGGCGCCTACGGGCAGGAGGTCGCGCAGACGATCGTCGCGGTCCGCGCGTACGACCGGGTCGAGCGCGCGGTGGTCGAGCTCGCCGCCGCCGACTGCGCGTTCTCCTACCGCCACAGCCGCTTCAAGGGGGACGACCGCTTCGCGATCCTCGCGGTGACGTTCGCGCTGCGCCGCGACCCGGACGGCGGGGTCGCCCGCTACGGGGAGCTCGCGCGCACGCTCGGGGTCGAGGTGGGAGCGGCCGTGCCGCTGGTGGCCGCGCGCGAGGCGGTGCTCGGGTTGCGCGCGGGGAAGGGCATGGTGCTCGATCCGGCCGACCACGACACGTGGAGCGCCGGGTCGTTCTTCACGAACCCGATCCTCGAGCCGCAGGCGTTCGCGGCGCTCGTCGAGCGGGCCGGTGCGGACCTCGAGCCGCCGCGCTACCCGGAGGCGGACGGCCGCGTCAAGACGAGCGCCGCCTGGCTGATCGAGCGGGCCGGCTTCGCGAAGGGCTACGCGGGGCCGGCCGGGCTCGGGGGCCGGGTCGCGCTGTCGACGAAGCACACGCTCGCGCTGACCAACCGCGGCGGCGCGACCACCGCGGACCTGCTGACGCTCGCCCGCGACGTGCGGGACGGGGTGGAGGCCCGCTTCGGCGTGCGGCTCGTCCCCGAGCCGGTGCTCGTCGGCGTCACGCTCTGAGGTCCGCCGCCGGGACCTGGCCGGCCGCGGCAGACGCGACTACGATCGCGTCTCGTGAGCCGCGCACGCCCGACCCTGCTCCTCGCCGCCGTCCTCGTCGCGCTCGGCGGCGCCACCGCCCGGGCCCTGCCCGGCGACCCGCCCGTCACGCCGCTGTCGCCCGCGCCCGAGGCGACGGTGCCGACCGCGGCCGCGGGCATCCCCGTGTCGTACGCGTGCCCGCTCTACCGCACGCAGGACTTCGGCGACGGCAACCCGCGGCTGGCGGGAGAGACCGACTACGCGGTGCTCATGTCCGCCTCGCCGGCGCTCGACGCGGAGGGCCGCCTCGCGAACCCCGTCGCCCGCGTCACGGGCGCCTCGACCCCGCAGGACCCGAACACCTGCCGGGCGCTCCTGGGCAGCACCGCCGTCCCGGCGCCGCAGCTCACCCCCGGCACCTGGTACTGGCAGGTCTCCAGGCTGTGCGCGGGATGCGCACCGCCGTTCGAGACCGGGCCGGTGCAGCGCTTCCGGCTCGTCACCGAGGCGCGCCCGGCGCTCGCGCTCCCGGCGCGACGCTACGCGGGATTCCCCGTCATCGCGACCGTGCAGGCCGGGGCGGGGGTGCCGGCCGGGACGGTCGTCGACGTCGAGCGGCGCGCCGCCGGTCGCTGGGTCCGCGCCGGGCGGGGGACGGTCGCCGCGGGCCGCGCCCGGGTGACCACGACCCTTCCCCGCGGGAGCGTGCGCGTGCGCGCCCGCCTGACCGTCGGTGGACAGGTGCTCACGAGCGCGGAGCGGACCGTCGCGGTGCGTTCCGCGTCGGCTCCGCGGACGGCGGTCCGCGCGGGCCGCTGGTCCGGCGGCGGGGTGACGGGCCTGCGGGTCGTGGGACGGGAGATCCGCGACCTGCGCGTCGCCGTGAGCCTGCTGTGCCCGACCCCGGGCCTCGTGTCGGCCTTCACGACGCAGGCGGCGACGGCGCTGGTCCCGCGCGCGCGGATCGCCCCAGACGGGAGCTTCGTCGCCGTCGCGTCGCGGTCGGGCACCGCGACGCGCATCAGCGGCCGGCTCGTCGGCGGGACGCTGCGTGACGGGATCGCCGAGCTCTCCCAGGGCGTCTGCAGCGGCACGGCCCGGTTCACCGCCCGGCGCCGCTGATCCGCCCCGGAACGGGCGAGGCCCCCGGCGGGTGCCGGGGGCCTCGGGCCTGCAGTGCGGATGAGAGGACTCGAACCTCCACGGAGTTACCTCCACGGCGACCTGAACGCCGCGCGTCTACCAATTCCGCCACATCCGCAGGCGAGCGGCGACGATAGCGAAACCGCGCGCGCGACGACGTCCGACGTCACTCTCCAACCTCCGGCCGGGTGCCGCGTTCGGACAGGCGTACCCCACCCGAGGAGTCGCATGATGCGCAAGTCCCCGCTGATCCTGGCCGGCCTGGCCTCCCTGTCCCTGAGCGCCACGGCCGTCGCCGACAAGCCCGAGCACGCCGAGAAGCCCGACGTCAAGCCGGTCAAGACGGCGCCCGCCGGCCACGACCGCCCGGACGACGGCGACCGCGGCGACCGCGGCGAGAAGAAGGGGCATCGCACGCACTGGCACGCGTTCGACGTCCACGGCACGCTCGTGTCGCAGGCGCTGACGGTCAACCCGGACGGCACCGTGGACGGCACGGTCGTCGTGAAGACGAGCAAGAAGGTCCGGACCGCCAAGCGCGGCCCGAAGACCGTCGTGACGAAGGAGACGACCTTCACGCTCGACGACGCGAAGCTCTCCGTGAAGACCGACGACCGCACCGGTGACCAGAAGGTCGACCTCGCCGACGTGCGCGCCGGCGACCGCGTGAAGCTCGAGGGCCGCGTCGAGCACCGCCACGGCCGCAAGGACGCGTCGACCGACGCCCCGAAGGTCGAGCTGCGCCGCGTGAAGTTCGACGACCCGAAGCCGGCGAAGCCCGCTCCCGCCCCGGCGCCGACCCCCGCCCCGACCCCGACCCCCGGGTCGTAGGGCGCCGCGGTCACCGACCGCGCCCCGAGAGCCCGACGGCGCGGTGCGCCGGGCGTGTCCCACCGCCCGCACCGCGCCGTCGCGCGTCTCTTGCTACTCTGCCGTTCCCCGCGCCGCTATCGTCTAGGGGACTAGGACGCCGCCCTCTCACGGCGGAAACCGGGGTTCGAATCCCCGTAGCGGTACCTCCGGAACGCCCGTATATACGGGCGTTTCGTCGTTCTACGGCCTCCGTGGGGACACGGGTGGGGACATTCGGCCTCTGAGAGCGCCCCAAGCGACCCTCTCGACCCGGTTCGTTCCGTCCACCGGGCGGCGCACCCTGGGCGCATGGATCTCATCTGCCCTACCTGTGAAGCCCCGGTGGCCGATACCGGCATCTCGTCCGCCGCCGGGGTTGGCGACCACCACGGCAACATCGCTTTTCAGCCGCTCAAGCAGCACGCCGAGTGCGTCTGCGGGGAGCATCTCGTCCGCAACCCGGACAGCGACATTGCCGAGATGCGCGCGTGGAGGCTGAGGGACGCCTGAGTTCTCCGGTGCCCCGCCTCCGCATACTGCACACGATCAGTAGGGATTGACCTGCGGCCATGGGGTCGCGAGGGTCGCTGCGTACGGCTCCCGGTGGGGCGGGAGAGCGGGGTAATGCGGGACTGGACACGGTGTCCTGATCTGTCACGCAGAGTCACGATCTGTCACGCAGAGTCACGGTCTGTCACGCAGAGTCGGTAGCGTGCGGTAAACCGCAAGGCGTCATCCCCGGGTGACGCGGTCCCCAATAGGCTGCGCCCCGTGGATTCTGTCTTGCCGGACTCTCCACGGGGCGCAGTAGGGGCACCACTCCCGGTCGCGTGGACCGGAAGGCTGCCGACGGTAGCAACGGCCTCGGCGGACCCCCGCAGAATCCCGCACCTTCCGCACTTTTGTTCCCGCACGGGTTCGTCGTGGCGTCCGGTTATCTCTCCCGGCAGCCGGATTCATCCAGCGTCCGGCGGCAGCAGTAGGCCCAGACAGGAACCGAGGGGGGTGAGGGGGACCCCCAAGGGGGACCCCGTACCCCCCTCATGGGGTTTCCGTGCAAAAACTCCAATGACTGTCTAGAGAATTGAGCGGCGGTCACGGGGCTTGCTCGCAAAAACGGCCTTTAGCGATACGACACGGCTCTTATATATCGGCTGTTGCAATAGCGAGCCGCGAGGGGTGTCGAGCGTATCGTTAGACTGGAGAGATGGACCACTCACCTCTCATCCGGCAGGCGGACGCCGCTATCGGCGCATCCGCACGCACACGCGCAGCCCTACGCGGGAAGAACCCACCGGACCGGGACGACCGCCTGCGCGCGACCCTCGCGGCCCTGACCGATGCGGCAGCGCCCATCGCTCCGATTCTTCGGTCCGGCCCGGCGACCGGACGGACGTTCCGGCACCCGGAACTACGGCGCGCGTCCGGCCGCGTTCAGGCCGAGCGCGCGAAGGTGCGAGGGATGCTGCGCCGAGCGTCCGGCGGGCGCACCCGGACCGCGAAGCCGTACCGCCGAGCGCAGTTCGAGGCGTCGTTGAACCAGATTGTCAAGGCGACCCAGCGCATCGAAAGCGAACTACGCAGCGTGCTTCCTCAGCAGCGCAAGGGCACCCGCGACTACCGCGAGGAAGCCGAGCGCATCCTCGGCGTCATCGACCGTACGCAGGAGCGCCTGACGCAGCGCCGAGCGCAGGCGCGCTATTGGGCACAGCAGGGCGCGTGGGGCAGGATCACGGAAGCCGACCGCGAGAAGGCGAAGATCGCCGTAGCGACCTCACGCGAACTGACGAAGCTGCGCCGCCGTGCGAAGCGCGCCGTAGCCGTGCCCATCGCCGTCAGCATCCCCAACGCCCCACGCGCTCCGAGGAAGGGGCCGGCCGCGAAGCGTCGCCGCTGGACGGCTGAGGGCGCCTGGGTCGCACTGATCGAGTGGACGGCCAAGACCGGAGCGCCGCCGCGTGCCGTCGACTTCCGCAACGAACCGTCGTTGCCGTCCTACGCGAAGGTGCATGAGTTCTTCGGTGGCCTGAGTGCGCTCGCGGACGACTTGATCGACGACGCGGCCTACTACAAGAAGACCGGGCATCTGACGGCATCCGTCGTTAGTGGCGATTGATACAATTCGTGCATGCTCGAGTTTGCGCTGATCGATCCGGACCGTCCGACCGCTGAGAACATCGGCGCTGTCCTCGCCTACGTCGAAGAGGCCGAGAGCATCCGTGCTGAGGAGCAGCGCGACGCCGAGCGCATGTGCCGCCGGGCGCGCTCGCGCATCCGGAAGGGACAGCCTCCGATCGCGGTCCTGCGCGCTGTCGAGCAGGGCGTTGCGCCTGCGTGGGTCGTGGACGATCTGCGCGCCGTAGCCTAATGACGGCACGCGCCGCCGTACGCTTTCGGTAGCGGCGGTTCGTCTCCTATCGCCGCGCTTGGAATGGGGCGGCAACGCGGTCCGGCCGAAGGCGAACGGTCGGACCGCTGAGAGGCCCACACGGGCCGTCTCCCGGCCTCCGTCACGTTCTACGGCCGGACGCCTTGCCGCGCCCGTGTCTGAGCCTTGATGACCTGCGCGTTCAACTGCCCACGAAGGTCAACGAGGGCGCGCTGTGCCTCGCGTGCCGCGACGCTGACGCTGTCCGGCGTCGGCTGCCCGGTGGCCTTCGCGATGAGGTCCACGCGGCTGAGTCGGGCGCTGAGCGCGATGGCCCGTAGAGCCTCGCCGTAGAAAAAGAGAAGTACGCGGTCGTTCATCCTTCCAGCTTACGGATGCTTGTGCCGTGTGTCACAAGCATATGCGAGAATGAATCTTATGAAGCGTTCTGCATTCACCCGTCCTCACCGTCGCCCGGAGCAGCCTGCCCGGACGCCGGTCCACCCGCTGGTCCCCGACCCGAATAGCGCGGCTGCGCTTGAGCGAGAACTGCGTGAGGCTCGCACCGAGCGTCGGCCGCACGCGGAAAGCACGTTCACGGTGGGCGCAGCGCCCTCCGTCGGCTTCGGCTCCGCAGGGCCGTGGAAGGGCATCCGATGAGCGACCTGCGCGACGTAGTCGCCAGCGCACGCACGCAGGCGGGGACGACGCTCGACCCGTCGCGCCTGTACGTCCGGCGGGAGCCGGACGCCGCCGACCCGGCAGGCAACGCCGTGCGCGTTGTAGGCGTCGTGGACGAGTTCTCCGGGTCGGAGTTTCTGTACACGGCGCTCGTGGTGGAGTCGGCCGACTACGGCTCGATCCCGGAGGAGTGGGCGACCGCGCGCGTCTGCTTCACGATCGAAGACTTCACCGACGAGTACCGCGAGGCCGACGCGTCGGCTACGGCGGTCCTCCACGCAGAACAGACCATCGCGTCGAAGGCATCGACCGCCGAGGCCGAGAAGCGCGAATCTCCGTGGGCGTACGTGCCGACGACGCAGCGTCGGACCGGGAAGGCGCGAGCATGATCGGGGCAGAGTTCAGCGGTCCTGATGGTTCCGAGTTTCGCGTGGTCGCCTCTGACATGGGCGCTTGGATCGTCCAGCGCGTCGATGCTTTCGAGCCGGTCCGCCGCATGTCTTCGGCAGCGATTGCGGCCGAGTTCGGCACGCCCGTAAGCGACCCCAACGACACGACGGACGAGGCGTCCGGATGGGCCGCGCTTGCGGCAGCGTCCGACCGTGCCGCTGCGCGAGTCCGCCGGGTGCTCCGGGCGCGGGAGGACGACCGATGAGCGCGATCAACGGCAACCACGGCCTGAGCGCCGCGATGGACGCTTGGGACGCGAAGAACGGCGAGGGGAAGCGGTCGCGCCGGTCGATGCGCGACGCCGCGTTTCTGGCGCTGCGGGCGAAGGCGCTGGCGAACCCGCGCACGTCCAACCTCGCGCGCGTCCGGCTGACCTTCCGGGGCGACGGCCTCACCATCGCGGAGGCCGCGTCGCGTGCGCTCGTCAGCGAACGCACCTGGAAGCGCGCTGAGGCTGGCGAGGGCGTAGACGACCTCTCATGGGCGCGCATTGCCCGCGCGCTCGAATGTGACCGCGCGACCATCGACCCGACCCACATTCCGCGATGACCAGTCCGGGCGAGAAGCTGCGCGCCCTCGCGGCCGACGAAGACCTGTCGAGCCTCGCCCTGCGTCTGGGAGTGAGCGTCCCCGCGCTGCGGTCTGCGCTGGCAGGAGAGCCGATCAGCCGCCGGACGCACGAGCGGCTGCTAACGGCACTGGGGCGTCTGTGAAGGCCTGCGCGTTTTGGGATTGCCCGTGCGTCGTCCCGGCGGATCGCACGACCTGTCACGTCCACACGCTCGTCGTGCGGACGTTCGCCTATCTGTGGGTTTCGCAGCGATGACCTGCGCTCGATGTGGAGCCGCCGGCACGGCGAAGATCGAGGGCGCTCCGTCGTGTCTGTCGTGCGCGGGGCTGTGGATCAGCCTCCGGGTGATCGACCCGGACGCGGCTCTTCCGGCCTTTCTCCGGGCATCCGCCGATGACCTCGACGCCTGGGGCGCGAGGATCGCAGCGGGCGCGCAGGAGCGCCGCGAGCGCGAGGCAGCCGAGCGAAAGCGCAAGGCCGAAGCCGCGGAGGACGCGAGGGTTGCCCGCAAGGCCGCTCAGCGCGAGCGACTGGCAGAGCGCGCGCGGGTGCTCGCCCGGTACGTCGTGGAAGCGGGAGGGACGACGCCCGCAGAAGCGGGCGAAGCCCTACGGATGACGCCCCGGACGCTGTCGCGCTTCCAGCGCGCCGCGATCGACGAGAAGTGGATCGTCCGGGCTGCCGGGAAGCCGGTGCGGCTGCTTCCCGGCCCGGTCGCTCCTTAGAGCGCGACGACTTCCGCGTCGGCCGCGACCGGAGCCGATGCGAGATACGCGCCGAGCAGCCGCCCGACCTCCGCTTCGCCTCCGGGCATCATGTGGCCGTAGCGGTTGAACGTGATTGCGATATCAGCGTGGCCCAGCACGACCGACAGCGCCTTCGCGTTGCATCCGGCTGCAATGAGCATCGAAGCGCAGGTGTGTCGGCACTGGTGGGCCGTGATTGGCTCAAGACGCTCGTCGTCCCGAAGCTTTCGTCCTAGCTCTTCCGCTCGCTCTTCGTTGGCCCTCTTCCACGCGCGCAAGGCGCGGCTACGCACGGTGGACGACGTGAACGGCTCCGTTGCGGTGCGTCCGAAGACAAAGTCAGAACCGTCGCGTCCGGTCGCCAGTTTGTGCGCCTTGAGCGCCGCCGCCAGCATCGGGACGATGGGGACGCGGCGGACCCCGCTGGCGGACTTCGGGGCCTTATCCCCGCCTACGTCGTCCCACGACTGCGTCACGTGAATGTGCGGTCCGTGCTGCGCATCTGAGAACTTCACGGACGACCACTTGAGCGCCCGAAGCTCGCCGCGCCGCAGCCCGCCGTAGAACGCGGTGGCCCAGAACGCCCGCTCGCCATCTGGGAGCGCGGCGAGAAGCGCCGCGACTTCCTCGCGTGACGCGAAACGCATCGGCTCCCCGACCGACTTCGGAATGTCGAGGTCAAGGGTTGGGTTCACGGCAACCGTGCCCCGCTTGAGCGCCCGCCGGTAGATCGACCGAAGCGGATCGATTGTGTTGTCAATCGTGCCGCCGCTCAGGCCAGCGGCGCTCATTCGGTCCACGAAAGCCTGTAGATCCTCATGCCGAATCGCGTCGAGCTTGTGGGCACCGAACTCTGCGTCTACGCGCAGCCGCCAGCACCGCTCATATCCGCGCAACGTGCTTTCGGCATAAGGCTTCCGCGTCCGGTCAGGGATCGTGCCCGCCTTCGCGCCCGCGTAGAACGTCTCCCACGCGTCCCTGAGCGTCTCACCGGACGACTTCCGGCGCACCCCCGCTGCGGCCTCGCCCTGCGCCTTGACCCGGTCGGCCTTAGCCTCCGCCTGCGCCGTGCGCCACGGGCCATTCCACTTGCCCGTTGCCTTCGTGTTCAGCACCGCGCGATAGCTGACCCTCCCGTCGTTCGCGGTGCGCCACTCGATGCCGTTACGGCTGCCGCGCTTCGGTCGCGTCGCCATCAGCGATCACCCTTGAGCGCCCGCGCGGCGTTCTGCTCGATCCACCTGACGACTTCCGTACGCGGGACCGTCTTCCGGCGTCCGGCGACGACCACCCGGAGGTCGGGGACGACGTGCCGCTCGAAGTGGTCGACCGAGTACGCAAGCATTGCCGCCGCCTGCGGGTAGCTAAGGGCGAGGGCGTCCGGTGGAGCGATGGGAGGGAGGGGAGCGGCGGGCGAGGCTTCCGTGCGACGCCGGGGACGCTGCGTCGACTCGATCACCCACGCGGCGATGGTCGCGTCGGGTACGCCGCGCGCGAGGTCGTCGCCCTCGATCCACGCCGCGATCATCTCGTCGCGGTAGTGGTCCTCGTCAGCCCAGCGGGGATCGTCCGGGTGGTAGGCGGTCATGCTGAAAGTGTCCCATGGGGACACCGTGGGGACAAGACCGGCCCTCTTGTGCCCTCTTGGGCGGAATCGGTGTTCAGGCGAAGTGGTACGAATCCCCCAGAAACCCCCGGTGAGTAGAGCTTCCACCGGGAGTATGTGGGACAGAGCGTCCGGGCCGTCAATTCTTGCTCCGGGATTCGAATCCCCGTAGCGGTACCTCAGAAAGCCCCGGAACACCGGGGCTTTCGTCGTTCTCGGGGGAGGCTGCTGCCGGGTGCACGGCAGTCGCCCGCGGCTCGCCGCTCGCGGCGGCATCACACGTCGTCCAGGACCACGCGCAGGCGCACCGGGCCCGCCTGCGACAGCGCGACCCAGGAGTGCGACCGCCGGACCGCGGCGCTCCAGGCGCGCACGTGTCCCGCCCAGGTCAGGCGCATCCCGCGCGACCCTGTCGTGGCCCGGAGGCGGGCCCTGCCCGCGCTACGGCGCGACGCGGCGCAGGACGGTCCGCCGGGCCGCCGCCCGCATGCCGACCTCGCGGGCGCACCACCGCAGCGCCGGGGCGAAGTGCATCGAGGCCTCGCACCTCGGTCCCATCGGTGGCAGACTGCCCGCCGTGCGCCGTCGCCAGCTTCTCCCGGTCCTGCTCCTCGTCGGCCTCGGCGCCCCCGGCGTCGCCTCGGCCGGCACGTTCTGCGTCAAGCCCGCCACCGGCTGTGCGGCCGTCGACACGTTCGAGCAGACCGAGCTGCAGAACGCGCTCGACACGGCCGCCAGCGACGGGGAGGCCAGCACCATCCGGCTGGGAGCCGCCACCTACACCAACACGTCCGCCGTTCCGTTCTCGGTCAAGGACGTCAACAACACGGACCCGACGACGGTCGTCGGGGCCGGTCGCGGCCAGACGGTCCTGACGACGAGCAACACCGCCGACGTCCTGCGGACCGACGTGGCGACCGGGATCACCACGATCCGCGACCTGACCGTCCGCGCGACCCCCGGGGCGATGCATCGTGGCATCGTCGGACCGACCTCCGGAGCCGCCCGCGGGCTGACGCTCGAGCGCGTCGACGTCCTCAACCCCGACCAGCCCGCCGGTGTCGGTGCCGACAACGTCGTCTCGGGCGCGACCTTCCAGTGGATCGGGGGGACGAGCGTCGCCGGCGCGAGCGGTATCGGGTTGCGCCTGACCGGCGGCAACATCAGCCTCGTCCGCGACGTCGCGATCGACGCGGGGATCGGCGTGGCCACCGGCTTCTCCGCCCTGCCGGTCCTGCTCGACCGGCTCCGGATCACGGCCCGGACCACCGGGGTGGTCATCACCCGGGCCGCGACCGTCCGGGACAGCGTCGTGCGGATCGACGCCCCCGCCGCCTCCCTGAGCGGCATCGACGTGCAGAGCGGCGACAGCGGCTACACCGCGAACATCCTCAACACGACGCTCATCGGCCCCCCGGACGGCAGCGCCGCGGCCAACCTCCGTGGGGTCGGCGTCCGCGCAGCGGTGAACAACACCGACACGACGCAGGTCTTCCTCGAGCGCTCGATCATCAGCGGCTTCGGACTCTCGATCCGCCGCGAGCAGAGCAACCCCGGCGGGTCCATGTCCGTGACCACCCGGCGCTCCGCCTACGACAGCAGCCCCGCGAAGGTCACCAGCGGCGGCGGCGGCAGCCTCGTCCAGGACGCGCTCGCGCCGAGCTTCGGCTTCGTCTCCGACAGCGACCCGCGGCTCCGGTTCGACTCGCCGCTGATCGACGTCGGCGAGCCGCCCGCCTTCGTCGCCTCGCCCGGCGAGCTCGACCTCGGCGGCGACCCGCGCGAGGTCGGGCCGGCCGCCGACGTCGGCGCGTTCGAGTACCAGCGTCGCGCCCCGGCGGTGGCCGCGACCGTCCCGGCCACGGCCACCGGCGGCCAGGTCGTCACGCTCACCGCGACCGGGACCGATCCCGACGCCGGTGACGCGCTCACCTACACGTGGGATTTCGGCGACGGCACCGGCGCCGCCGGTCCGAGCGTGAGCCACAGCTACGCACCAGGGCAGCGGACGTGGAAGGTCGTCGTCACCGACCCGACCGGACAGACGGCGACGGCCACCGGCACGATCGACGTCGCCGCAGCGCCGGCACCGCCGGTCGTCGTCACCCCGCCGCCGGTCGTGACCCCGCCGACCACGGCGCCGCGCGCGCCGCGCCTGACCCGCGCGTCTCTCTCCCGGCGCCGCTTCCGCGCCACGCAGGCGGGCCTCGTGCTGCGGTTCACGCTCGACCGGCGGGCGCGCGTCGCGTTCGTGCTGCAGCGACGCCGCGGGACCCGCTTCCGGACCGTCGGGTCCCTGCCGACGACGAAGACGCTGCCGGCCGGGAGCCGTCGCCGGGCGTTCACCCCGAGGCTCAAGGGGCGTCGGCTGGTCCCGGGGAGCTACCGCCTCGTCCTCACCGCGATCGCGGACGGCAAGCGGTCCACGCCGGTGCGGCTGACCTTCGTCGTGCGGCGCTGACGGCGGCTCCGCCGAGCGCCGCGGAGCAACGCCCGGCGCTCAGCCGCCCGACGTCTCGAGGAACGTCGCGCGCAGCTGCGTCGCCTCGTCGGCGAGGGCGTAGCGGTGCGTCGGGCCCGTGTAGATCGCGGGCTCCAGGCCGCCGTCGGCGTACGCGGTCGCCGGATCGGGCATGTCGACCACCGCGGCTCCCCGGTACAGGGTCGGCAGCGGCAGGTCGGCGCCGTCGTAGGGGCCGCCGATCCAGGCGACGTCGAGGTAGCCGTCCTGCGCCATGCCGCCCAGCGTACGGGGCCGGGCGGCGTGGCGGGACGGCAGCGGGTGGGTCAGGACGCGGCGCCGCGCTCGGCGGCCAGCAGCGCGCGGAGCTGCTCGACGTCCATCTCGATCGTCTCGCCGTGGCCCTCCACGACGAGCGCGTCCTGCGGCTCGGGCTCGGCGTCCGTGGCCGGGCCGAGGGAGGCGGCGGGCTGCGGCGCGGCGTCGGGCGCCTCGACGGCGGCCGGGGCGGAGTGCACGAGCGCGATGCGCGGGCGACCGGCCGGGAGCGCGGGCGCGGGCTGCGCGACCTTGCCGGGGGCGGCGATGTGGGTCTGCACCTCGATCGTCGTGCCCTCGGGCCCGAACTCCAGCGAGAAGCGGCCGCGCAGGCGGGGGCCCATCGAGCCGGCGATCACCATGACGAGGCCGACGACCAGCAGCGGCACCGAGAGCGCCGAGTCGGTGCCGAGCTGCAGCGCCACCAGCAGCAGGACGGCGCCCGCGAGCGCGACCCGCAGGCCGCGACGCTCGGCGAGGCCGCGCCACGCGGCGCGCGTGCCGCGCTCGATGCCCTGGCCGGCCTTGCGCGCGGCCTTCTCCGCGCCGTGACCGGCCTTGCGGGCGGCGCGTTCACCGAGCGACGGGCCGGTGGGCTTCGGCGGCGCGGGCGGGGGCGTCGTGGCCGCGGGCGGCTCGGTCGACGTCGCGGACGCGGTGGTCTCGGCCGGGGCCGGATCAGGCGTCGGCGATGGCGTAACCGATGTCGCTTCCGGGGTCGGGGCAGGCGTCGTGGCCGGAGCGTCGGACGTTGGGGTGGTCGTCGGGGTTTCGCTCATGGACCGGTATTTCCCCGCAACCGGCCAATTCCTACCCCAACTGCGACAATCGGCGCGCAAGCGCGCCAGGGCGCCCGATCAGCGGTTGACCTTCTCGCAGTTGACGGTGCGGTCGTCGCCGCTCACGGTGGCGATGTCGGATCCGGGGCCGCAGTCGATGACGTCGGTGCCGAAGCCCCCGTTGATGCGGTCGTTCCCCTCGCCGCCGAAGAGCGTGTCGTTCCCGCGGCCGCCCTCGAGCACGTCGTTCCCGGGGCCACCGTCCATCCGGTCGTCGCCGAAGCGGCCGAACAGCTCGTCGTCGCCCTCGCCGCCGAACAGCTGGTCGCTGCCGCCCGCGCCCTCGACGTAGTCGTTGCCGCCGCGACCGAAGCAGGTGTCCGCGCCGTCGGTACCGATGACCGTCTCCGCCGCGCCCGTGCCACCCGCCGCGCAGGAGCGCACCGGCTGGGTCTCCTCCTTGCGCAGCGTCTCGCAGTTGCGGTAGCGGGTGCGCCGCTCGCTGTTGAGGTTGAAGTAGGCGACGTCGTCGCCCGGCCCGCAGTCGACGGTGTCCGGGGCGCTGCCGCCATAGATCACGTCGTCGCCGGGACCGCCGAAGATCGTGTCCCCGGCCCGGCCGCCGCGGATCACGTCGTCGCCCTCGCCGCCGTAGATCGTGTCGTGGCCGTCGCCGCCCTCGACCGTGTCGTTGCCGGGACCGGCGACGATCTTGTCGTCGCCCTGGCCGCCGTCGATCTGGTCCTCGCCGGGGCCGCCGTCGACGTCGTCGTTGCCCGTGCCCCCGTTCAGCCGGTCGTCGCCGGCGAGGCCGCGCAGGCGGTCGTTGCCGCCGTTGCCCGACAGGCGGTCCTCCGCGCCGGTGCCGCCGAGGCGGTCGGGTCCGCGGCCGCCGTCGACGGACTTGGCGACGGCGACGGAGGCGCCGAGCAGCAGGACCACGGCGAGCAGCAGGGTGGAGAGGCGGACCATCGGCGCAGTCTGGCAGGACGCACCGCCTCGCGGGGAACTAGGACACGCGGCGCGTGCGGCTCCCCAGCCGCGTCACCGTGCCGTCGGACTGCAGCAGCTCCAGCCCGATCGTCAGGCGGCCGCGCAGGCGCAGCGCCGCACCGAACGCGCAGCGCCCGTCGACCGCGACCGTGCGGCGCGCGACGCGGCGCCCGGAGCGCGTCACGGTCACCCGGACGCGCGCGGCGCGGCAGGTCGTCCCGGTCACGGTGCCGCGCAGCCGCAGCGTGCCGCGGACCCCGCGGGCGCTGACCGTCGCGAGCCGCGCCCGCCCGCTCCCGGTGCCCGCCGCCCCGGACTGCGACGCGGGCCCACCGGCCGCGGCGACGCCGGACGCCGTGGTGGTCGTCGCCGTCGCGGACCCGGCCGGGGGGGACCCGGCGGGCGTCGACCCCGCGGGCGTCGACCCGGCCGACGCGCCGGAGACCGACGGCGACGCGGCCGTGCCCTCGGACCCGCGGGCGGCGACCGTCACGACCCGCTCGGCGACGACGACCATCCCGTCGCTGTCGCTGACGCGCGCCCGCACCGCCTGGTCACCGGCCGCCGTGGGGATCCACGGCGCGCTCAGGCCCGTGGCGTCGTCGAACGCGCCGTCGCCGTCGAGGTCCCAGGCCACCGCGGCGATGCCGCCGCCCGGGGTCGGATCGCTCGCGCTCACGCGGACCGTCGTGGCCCGCCCCGCGACCGCGCCGGTCACCGCGTCGACCGTCGCCTTGGGCGGCGCGCCGGCCGCGGTCGCCAGGAAGCCCTGGATCGCGGCCGCCCCGACCTCCGTGTAGACCCCGTACTTCTGTGGCGCCGCGCAGCCGTCGCCGAACGACACGATCCCGGCGAGCTTCAGCACCCCCGTCGAGCGCGTCATCAGCGGCCCGCCGGAGTCCCCCTGGCAGGAGTCCTTCCCGCCCTCGGGCAGGCCCGCGCACAGCATCACGTCGACCAGGAGGCTGCCCGCGTAGGAGTTCGCGTCGTTGCAGTCCGCGTCGCTCACCACCGGCACCTCGACCTCGAGCAGGCGCGCGGACGCCTGTCCGCCGTCGGTCGTGCGGCCCCAGCCGATGACCACCGCGGGACGGCCGGTCGCGTAGGACGCCGCGTCGACCGCGGGGTCGACGACGCTCAGCGGCTGCTGGGTCGCCGGCTGTGGCAGCGTGATCACCGCGGCGTCGTTGGCCGACGTGCGCGGGTCGTAGTCCGGATGCAGCTGGACGGCGGACGCGACCTGCCGGTCGCCCTGGCCGGCGAGGTCGGAGCCCAGCGAGACCGTCACGCGCTCCGGCGCGATCGCGACCGGGCGGGGCACGACGAGCGGCAGCGCGTAGTTCGCCGCGTCGAGGCAGTGGGCGGCGGTCGCGACCTTCGTGCGCGAGATGAGGGTGCCACCGCACGACAGGGATGCCGCGCCGAGGTCGATCCGCAGGTGCGCCTGTGCCGGGTAGGCGCCCGGCGCGGTCGGCCCGCCGCCGACGATCCGCTTCTGGGCGTCCGCCGCGGCGGGCAGGAGCAGCAGGGGCAGCGTCGCGAGGAGCGCGATCCGGGCGAGGGGCATGCAGGCGGGAACGACCGCCGGCCCCGGAACTGGCGGCGATCGTCGCGGATCCGGTCGATCAGTGCACGGGGACGCGCACGACCCCGGGACCGCGGCGGGCGCCCTGCAGCGGCACCAGCGCCCGCGAGCCGTCGGACAGGCGCACGAGCAGCCCCGTCGGGCACGCCGCCCGGTCGGCGATCTGCACCGCCTCCACGCGCCCGACCGGACGGCCGTCGAGGCCCTCCACGCGCGTGCCGACCCAGCTGGGGATCTCGCCGACGCTGCTCATGGACGGGGAGTTCGCGGCGCGTCGGCGTCCCCCTGCGACCGGGCGGGACCGTGCACGACGCCCGCTACCCTGGAAGGGTGCTCCGTCGTCCCGGACCACCCGCGCTCGGCGCCCTCATGTGCCTCGTCGGCCTCGCCGTCACGGGCGCGATCGCGCTGCTCTCACCGCGCGCCCAGTTCCGCGACAGCGCCACGCTGCAGGGGTTCGTCGGGCTCAACCAGCCCGAGGTCACGCCGATCATCGACCGCATCGCGCACCTCGCCGACCCCGACGCCTACGGCCTCATCGGCTTCTCGCTCGCGCTCGTCGCGCTCGCCCGCGGCCGCGTGCGGCTCGCCGCGCTGATCCCCGTCGTCCTGGTCTGCGCGGGCGCGACCACCACGCTGCTCAAGCCGCTGCTGGCGACCGAGCGCTACGAGGACTGGCTCGGCAACGGGCAGATCGCCGCCGCCTCCTGGCCCAGCGGGCACGCCAGCGCGTCGATGACGCTCGGCCTGCTCGCCGTGCTCGCGATGCCGCCGCGCCTGCGGCCCACCGCCGCGGCCGCGGGCGGGGCGTTCGCGATCTGCGTCAGCTACTCGATCCTCGCGCTCGGCTGGCACTTCCCGTCCGACGTGATCGGCGGCTTCCTCAACGCCGCGATGTGGGTGCTCCTCGCGGTCACCGCACTCGCCCTCGCCGAGCAGCGCCGGCCCGAGCGCCGCCCCCGCTGGGCGCTCGTCCGCGACGGGCAGGCCCGGCCGATCGACGCCGTCGGTCCGATCGCGCTCGGCGCCGGCGCGGCCGCGATGGTCGGGGCCGTGGCGTTCAGCCGCCCCGGCAAGGTCGCCGAGTACACGCTCACGCGCCCGACGTGGACGGCCGGGGCGATCGCGATCGCCGGGCTCGCCGCGCTGCTCGCCGCCGCGCTCGCACGGACGCTCGGCGCACCGGTCACCGACGCTCAGGACCAGGCGGCCGCGAGCACCACGTAGGTCGCCAGCTCGACGACCTTGTTGACCGCGCCGAAGCTGTCGCCGGTCACGCCCCCGAACTGCCGGGCCAGCACGAGCCCGCCGCCGAACGTCAGCACCACCGCGACGCCGACCGCCAGCAGTCCCGGCCCGACCCCGGCGCACAGCACCGCGACCGCCACCGCGAAGACCGACGTGACCGCCAGGCCCACCGGCGTCGCGCGCACGAGCGTCCCGGATCCACCCGCGCGCGCGGGCGCCGCGAGCAGCGAGTGGGGGAGGACCGACCAGCGGCCCAGCACGTGCGCGGTCAGCGCGGCCAGCAGCACGTCCTCGCCGGACAGGCCGACCAGGACGCTGAACGGCAGCAGCACCATGAACACCAGGGCCAGGCCCCCGTAGGTGCCGACCCGGGAGTCCTTCAGGATCTCCAGGCGCCGCTCGCGCGTGACGTGCGCGCCGTAGGCGTCGGACACGTCGGCGAGCCCGTCCTCGTGGAAGCCGCCGGTGATCACGATCGCGGCGAACAGCGCCAGCAACGTCGCCGGGGCCGGATCGACCGCGAGGTCGGCGAGCAGCCGGGTGCCGCCGAGCACGCCGCCGACGAGCAGCCCGACCGCCGGGAACCACGTCGCCGCCCGGCTCAGCCCGGCGGCGTCGAGCGTCCGGCCGTCGGAGACCGGGATGCGCGTGAGGAACGCGACCGCGGTCCGCGCGTCGGCGAGCGGCCCGCTCACCGGTAGCGGCCGGGCTCCCAGAGGGGCTCGGCGTCGCCGTTGGCGCCGCGCGCGAGGATGAACAGCAGGTCGGAGAGCCGGTTGAGGTAGCGCACGACCTCCGGGTTGGCGTCCGTCACCAGGATCGAGCGGCGCTCGGCGCGGCGGCAGACCGTGCGGCACACGTGCAGGTGCGCGGCGGCCGCGGTGCCGCCCGGCAGGATGAAGCTCTTGAGCGGGGCGAGCGTCGCGTTGACCTCGTCGCAGATCGACTCGAGCCACGCCACCTGCTCGGGGCGCACGCGCAGCCGCTCGCGCGCGGGCGCCTCGCCGTCGGCAGCCGGCTCCGGCTCGGGGACCGACAGGTCGGCACCGAGGTCGAAGAGGTCGTTCTGGACGCGCTGCAGCCAGGCGACGTACCGCTCCGGCAGCCCGTCGACCGTGATCGTCACGCCGATCTGCGAGTTCAGCTCGTCGATGTCGCCGTACGCCTCGATCCGCGGATGCGTCTTCGGCACGCGGCGCATGTCCCCGAGGTGCGTCTCGCCCCCGTCGCCGAGCTTCGTGTAGATGCGGGTGAGGTTGACGGTCATGGTCGCAACGATGTCAGATGCGTCGCGCGCGTAGACTTCCCCGCGTTCAAGGTCGGTGGTGAAGGGAAGTCCGGTGCGAATCCGGCGCGGACCCGCCACTGTGACCGGGGACGCCCCCCGCACGACGCCACCGGGTCATCGACCACGGGAAGGCGCGGAGGGGTAGGCCCGGGAGCCAGGAGACCTGCCTCCGACCACCAGCACACGACCCTCGTGGAAAGGGGTTGCCTGCCATGCAGCACGCCACCCGCGGCCTCCTGGCCGCCACCCTCACCGCCGTCGCGCTCGCGGCGCCGGCCGTCTCCCTCGCGGCGCCCACCGTCACCGTCCGCATCGAGGGCGCCAGCGCGACGCTGCTGGAGCAGACGACCGTCACGCTCGACGGGCGCCCGACGCCCGCCCCGGGGAACTGCCCCGCCAACACGGTCGCCGCCGCCATCGAGAAGGCGACGGCCGGCAACTGGGACCGGCAGGCGTTCACCTCGACGATCCTCGGCGAGAGCCACACCTTCACCCAGAACGACTACTGGGGCGAGTGGCTCAACGAGAAGTACGGCGGCGGCGCGTGCAGCGACGTCGTCGCGGAGGGCGATCGCGTGGTCATGATGGCCGACGTCAGCGGCAGCTCGTTCGAGCCGACCGTCTTCCCGCTGACGCTGACCGGCGCCCCTGCCCGCGTCTCGCCGGGCACCCCCTTCACCGTGCAGGTCGACAAGTACACCGCGCCGACCGGGAGCCCCGGCGAGGGCGTCAAGGCCCCGGCCGGCGGCGCCACCATCCGCGGCGCGGGTGTCACGACCGCCGCCGACGGCAAGGCGACGGTCACGCTCACGCAGCGTGGAGAGACGACGCTGAAGGCGTCGCTGCCCGGCACGCAGACCGGCGGCCTCGTGATCGACTCGCGCTCGCCCGCCGTCACCGTCTGCGTCACCGACGGCGCCGACGGCTTCTGCGGCACCACGAAGCCCGGCCAGCCGCCCGCGCCGCAGCCGACGACGCTGCCCGCCCCCTGCCAGACGCTCGGCGACGACGGGCTCTGCGGCACGAAGGACACCCGCGCCCCCGGCGGCAGCATCGCCTCGGTCACCGAGCAGCAGCGGTTCGCGCGCGGCAAGGGACCGCGCACCCTGGCCGGCCGCGCGACCGACGCCCAGGGCATCGCCAAGGTCCAGCTGCGGCTGACCCGCACCAACGGCCGGACCTGCCAGCGATTCGACGGGGCCCGTGAGCGGCTCGTCACGACCAAGAAGTGCGGCGCCGCGAACGCGACGTTCTTCGACGCCGGCACCAGCGCCGACTGGTCCTACCTGCTGCCGTCCGCGCTCCCCAAGGGCCGCTACGTCCTCGACGTGCGCACCACCGACAGCACCGGCAACGTCGACCGCACGCTCCAGCGCGGCCGCAACCGCGTCGTGTTCTTCGTGTCCTGATGACCGTGCGCCCGCGTCCCGTCCGCCGCCTCGCCGCGCTGCTCGCCCTCGCCGGGGCGAGCACGACGCTCGCCGCCTGCGGGCTGGGCGCGGGAGCCACCCCGACCGACACCCGCCTGACGATCACCCAGGACTTCGGCACGAAGGTCCTCGACGAGCGCGACGACCCGCAGTCCCGGGGCGCCGACACCGTCATGCGGCTCCTGCAGCGCAACGCGAAGGTGCAGACCCGCTACGGCGGCGGCTTCGTGCAGTCGATCGACGGCGTCGCCGGCGGCACCCGCGACGGCCGGCCGGTCGACTGGTTCTTCTACGTCAACGGCGTCCTCTCGCAGGAGGGCGCGACCTCCTACGAGGTCAAGGAGGGCGACCACGTCTGGTGGGACCACCACGACTGGGGCCTCACCAACGACGTGCCCGCCGTCGTCGGCACCTACCCGGAGCCGTTCGTGCACGGGGTCGAGGGCAAGCGCCTGCCCGTCCGCGTCGAGTGCGTCGAGCTCGAGAGCACGACCTGCGACGCCGTCCGCGACCGGCTCGTCAGCCTCGGCATCGTCGTCGGCAAGGGCGGCCTGCAGCGCTCGCTCGCCGCCGAGACGATCCGCGTGATCGTCGGCCGCTACGAGCAGATCCGGGCCGACAAGACCGTCCGCCAGCTCGAGCAGGGCCCGAAGGTCAGCGGCGTCTACGCGCGACCCGCCGCCGACGGCAGGTCGATCGCGGTGCTCGACCCGCGCGGCCGGACGACGCGGACGCTCGGCCCCGGTGCCGGTCTCGTCGCCGCCGTGCGCGTCGACGACGCCCCGCCCGTCTGGGTGCTCACCGGCACCGACGACACCGGCCTGCGCGCCGCGACCAGCGCCCTGGACCCGGCGACGCTCGCCCGGAAGTTCGCCTACGCCAGCGGCGGCGGCGCCCCCGACGGCGGTCTGGGGCTGCCCGAGGTCCCGACGACCGCCGCGCCCGCCACGCCGTGACCTACCGGCGGCTCGCGAGCCCGCTGCACGCGACCCGCGCGTCCGCCGGGGCCCTCTTCTGCCTCGTGCTCGCGGCCGGCGCCCTGCTGGAGCACCCGCTCCTGCTCGGCGCCGTCGCCACCGCCGTCCTCGTCAGCGCCGCCGGCGCCGGCGTGCTCGCCGACCTCGGCCGGACCGCGAAGTACGTCGTCCCGCTCGCGATCGTCTTCGGGCTCATCAACCCGCTGGTCGTGCGCGAGGGACTCACCGTGTTCGCGCGGCTCGGGGAGATCCCGCCGTTCGGCCAGGTCGACCTCACCGTCGAGGCGCTCCTCTACGGCGTGATCCTCGGGGCGCGGATCGTCGTCGTCGCGCTCGCCTTCGCGCTCTTCACCGCCTGCGTCGACCCGGACGAGCTGCTGAAGCTCTTCCGCCGCGTGTCGTTCCGCTCGGCCCTCACCGCGACGCTCGCGACCCGGCTCGTGCCCGTGCTCGCCCGCGACGGCCGCCGCCTCGAGCTCGCGCGCCGCTCGCGCGCGGTCGCCCCGGACGGTGCCGGACCCAGCCGCGCCGACCGCGTGGTGATCCTCCGGGCGGTCGCGTCCGGGGCGCTGGACCGGGCCGTCGACGTCGCGGCGACGCTCGAGGTCCGCGGCTACGGCGCCACGCACCGCGCCCGGCCCGCCCACCGTCCCTGGTCGCGGCACGACCTCGCGTTCCTCGCCGCCGCGCTCGTCCTCGTGCTCCTCTTCGCGGGCTCCGCGGTCGCCGGGATCGGGCGCTTCGAGGCCTACCCGCTGCTGCAGGCGCCCGTCGGGCCCGGCGAGCTCGCCGTCGCCAGCGCGATCGTGCTCGTCAGCGTCCTGCCGTTCCTCGACCGCCGGGGGATCGAGCCGTGAGCGTCCTGCGCGTCGACGCACTCACCTACACGTACGCGGACGCGACGCTGCCCGCGCTGCAGGACGTGTCGCTGACGATCGAGCCCGGCGAGTTCGTCGTGCTCGCCGGCGACTCCGCCTCCGGCAAGTCGACGCTGCTGCGCGCCGCCAACGGCCTCGTCCCGCACTTCCACGGCGGCACGCTCGCCGGACGCGTGCTCGTCGGCGGCCTCGACACCCGCGAGCACGGACCCGCCGACCTCGCCGGGGTCGTCGGCAGCCTCTTCCAGGACCCCGAGTCGCAGACCGTCATGGGCACCGTCCGGGCGGAGCTCGCGTTCCCGCTGGAGAACCGCGGGCACGGCCCCGCCGCCGTCGCGCGCGGGGTGGAGGAGGCGGCGCTCGCGCTCGGCATCGAGGGCCTGCTCGACCGCGCCACCCACGAGCTCTCCGGCGGGGAGCTGCAGCGCGTCGCGCTCGGCGCCGCGCTCGCCGGCCGCCCGCGGATCGTGCTCCTGGACGAGCCCACCTCCCAGCTCGACCCGGTCGCCGGCGACGAGCTCGTCTGGCTGCTGCGCCGCCTCAACGAGGAGTGGGGGACCGCGGTCGTCCTCTCCGAGCACCGACTCGAGCGCTGCCTCGGGCACGCCGACCGGGTCGTCGTCATGCAGGACGGGCGGATCGCCTGCGACGCCGCGCCGCGCGCGTTCCTGCACTGGGCGGCCGAGCACCACCCGGCGCTCCTGACCCCCGGGGCGCGGCTGTTCCAGCGCGCCGGGCTGCGCCCCCCGCCCGCCGGGGTCAAGGACGCGCGCGGCACCCTGCGCGGCCACGGCCTGCTCGCCGACGAGGAGGCGGTCGGTCCCGCGCCGCTCCCCGACGCCGAACGCGCGACCGTCGACGCGGGCGGACCGCTCGCCGCCGTCGGCCGCCTGCTGCGCCGCCCGTCCGACGACGGCGCCGCGGTCGCCGCCCGCGACCTCTGGCACGAGCTGCCCGGCGGCCGCACGATCCTCCGCGCCGTCGACCTGCGCGTCGAGCCCGGCGAGTGCGTCGCGCTCATGGGCCGCAACGGCGCCGGCAAGTCCACGCTGCTGCGCCACCTCGCGGGCCTGCAGGACGCCACCCGCGGCACCGTCAGCGCCGCAGGTCGCGTCGCGCTGCTGCTCCAGCATCCGGGCGACTACGTGCTGCACGAGCGCGTCGGTGACGAGGCGCCCGCCGCGGCGCTCCACGCGGTCGGCCTCGACGGCCTCGAGGACCGCCACCCGCGCGACCTCTCCGGCGGCCAGCGCCAGCGGCTCGCGCTCGCGATCGTCGTCGGCGACGGGCCCGCCCCGGCGGTGCTCGCGCTCGACGAGCCGACGCGCGGCATGGACCGGGTCGACAAGGGCGACCTCGCCGAGCGCCTGCGGGCGGCCGCGCGCGACGGCGCCGCCGTGATCGTCGCCACGCACGACACCGAGTTCGCCGCCGCCTTCGCGACCCGCGTCGTGCTGCTCGCCGACGGTCGGCCGATCGCCGACGGCGCCCCGCGCGACGTGCTCGCCGGCGGCTGGTACTTCGCCACCGAGACCGCCCGGATCCTGGGCGGGGAGGGCGGCGCGCTGCTGCCCGAGGAGGGCGCCGAGCTGCTGCGGCGCCGACTGCAGACCCTGGAGGTCCGACCATGACCTGGCCGCTCGCCGCGTTCACGATCCTCGGCCTCGCGCTGTTCGCGGGGTTCTGGTGGTACGAGCGCTCCCACCCGACCTCGAAGGTGCTCGCGCTCGTCGCGACGCTCGCCGCGCTCGCCGCGCTCGGCCGGATCGCGTTCGCGCCGCTGCCGAACGTCAAGCCGACGACCGACATCGTGCTGCTCGCCGGCTACGTCCTCGGTGGCGCTCCCGGCTTCGCGGTCGGCGCGGTCGGAGCGCTGGCGTCGAACATCGTCTTCGGGCAGGGCCCGTGGACGCCGTGGCAGATGGGCGCATGGGGCCTGTGCGGCCTGATCGGCGCGGGCCTCGGAGCGCTCAGCGGCCGTCGGCTGGGCCGTTGGCCGCTGGCCCTGGCGTGCCTGGGCGCCGGCCTGATCTACGGGGCGATCCTCGACTTCAGCGCCTGGGTGTCCTACAGCGGCACGCACACCCTCGACCAGTACCTGGCGATCAGCGGCACGTCGCTGACCTTCAACCTCGCGCACGCGATCGGCAACCTCGTGTTCTGCCTGGCGTTCGGACCCGTGTTCGTCCGCGCGCTGATGCGCTACCGCTCGCGCTTCGAGATCACCTGGCGCCCGGCGGTCCCCGCGAGCGCCGCACCGGTCGTGCCCGCGGCGCTCGTCGCGCTCGTGCTCGCCGGCGGCCTGCTGCTCGCCGCCGGGCCCGTGACCGGGAGCGGCGGGGTCGCGTCGGCGCAGCCCCGCGCCGCGACGCCGACCGCCGAGGCGGCCGCGAGCAGCGCGGCGCGCCGCGGCGCCACGTTCCTGCGCCGTGCGCAGAACCGCGACGGCGGCTTCGGCGGGGCCCGCGGGCAGGCGTCGAGCCCCCTGTACTCCGGCTGGGTCGTGCTCGGCCTGCGCGCCGCGGGCGTGCGCGCGAGCGCGGTCCGCACCGGGGGAGGGCGGACCGCCCGCGACTACGTGACCGCGGTCGCCCGGCGCGTCTCCGCCACCGGTGACCTCGAGCGCACGATCCTCGCCGCGCGCGCGGCCGGCCTCGACCCGCGCCGGGTCGGCGGCCGCAATCTCATCGCGGTCCTCGTCGGCCGCCGCGACCGCGACGGCTCCTTCGACGGTCTCACGAACCTCTCGGCGTTCGGCATCCTCGCCCTGCGCGCCGGCGGCCGCAGCGCCGGGGACGGCGCGGTCGTCGGGGCCGCCCGCTTCGTCCTGCGCCAGCAGAACCGCGACGGCGGCTTCTCGTTCGCCCGCAAGGGCGCCTCCAGCGGGATCGACGACACCGCCGCCGCGGTCCAGGGCCTCGTCGCGGCGCGCCGCGGCCGCGGGCGCGGCGGGGCGATCAGCAAGGCCGTCACGTTCCTGCGCCGCCGCCAGAACGCCGACGGGGGATTCCCGCTGTCCCCGGGCAGTGCGTCCAACGCGCAGTCCACCGCGTTCGCCGTCCAGGCGCTCCTCGCCGCGGGGGTGAACCCCGACCGCGTGACCCGCCGGGGGTCCCGCTCGCCGCTGGCCTACCTGCGCTCGCTGCAGGCGGGGGACGGGAGCGTCAGGTACTCGCGCACGCGCGCGCAGACCCCGGTGTGGGTGACCGCGCAGGCCGTCGCGGCACTCGCGCGCCGTCCGCTCCCCATCCGCTGACAGGGCGTCCCGACGCGCCCTGTCAGGGCCGCCCTGCTCGGACGCTCTGACCGGTCACGGTGCGTGTCCCGCTGAGGGGCGTCGACGCCCCGGTTTCGTTACCCTCGCCGACGTGATGAGGACGTGAATATCGGGGTTCTGAAGGAGGCGCAGGCGGGCGAGACCCGCGTGGCCGCCACTCCGGCGACCGTCGCGCAGCTCTTGAAGCTGGGCTACGAGGTCGTCGTCGAACCGGGAGCCGGAGCAGCCGCGAGCTTCTCCGACGAGGCGTACGCGGAGGCCGGCGCGACCGTCGGCGACCCGCTGGCCGCGGACATCGTCTTCGGCGTGAACACGCCGACGGCGGCGCAGCTCGACGGCCTGAAGGAGGGCGCCACGCTGATCAGCCTGCTGTCGCCCATGCTGAAGCCGGAGATCGTCGAGGACCTCGCGAAGCGGCCGATCACGGCGCTCTCGATGGACGCGGTGCCGCGGATCTCGCGCGCCCAGTCCCTCGACGTGCTGTCGTCGATGGCGAACATCGCGGGCTACCGCGCCGTCGTCGAGGCCGCCCACGTCTTCGGGCGCTTCTTCACCGGCCAGGTGACCGCGGCGGGCAAGGTCCCGCCCGCCACCGTGCTCGTCGCGGGCGTCGGCGTCGCCGGCCTCGCCGCGATCGGCGCGGCGGGCAGCCTCGGCGCCATCGTCTACGCGACCGACCCGCGGCCCGAGGTCGCCGACCAGGTCGCGTCGCTCGGCGGCGAGTACCTCAGCGTCGAGTCCGACGAGGTCGAGGTCAGCGCCACCGGCTACGCCAAGGAGATGTCCGACGACTACAACACGCGGGCCGCGGCGCTCTACGCCGAGAAGGTCCCGGACGTCGACATCCTCATCACCACCGCGCTGATCCCGGGCCGGCCCGCGCCGCGCCTGATCACCGCCGAGATGGTGGCGAGCATGAAGCCGGGCAGCGTCATCGTCGACATGGCCGCGATCAACGGCGGCAACGTCGAGGGATCGGTCGCCGGCGAGGCGGTCGTCACCGACAACGGCGTGACGATCATCGGCTACACCGACCTCGCGGGCCGCCTGCCCGCCCAGGCGTCGCAGCTCTACGGCACCAACCTGGTGAACCTCATGAAGCTGATGACGCCGGAGAAGGACGGGCAGCTCGTGCTCGACTTCGAGGACGTCGTGCAGCGCGCCATGACGGTCGTCCGCCAGGGCGAGCTGACCTGGCCGCCGCCGAAGGTCGAGGTCTCCGCGGCCCCGGCCGCCGCTCCCGCGGCCGCCCCGGCGCCCGCGGCGGAGCCGCCCGCGCCGATGACCGACGAGAAGCGCCTGACGATCGTCGGCGTGGCCGCGCTCGTGTTCTTCCTGATCGTCTCGCAGGCCCCGAACGCGCTGATCAACCAGCTGTTCGTGTTCTCGCTGGCGATCGTCGTCGGCTACTACGTGATCGGGCACGTGCACCACGCGCTGCACACGCCGCTCATGTCGGTGACCAACGCGATCTCCGGGATCATCGTCGTCGGCGGCCTGCTCCAGATCGGGCAGGGCGACGACGCGATCACGATCGTCTCCGCGCTGGCCATCCTGCTGGCGTCCATCAACATCTTCGGCGGCTTCGCGGTCACGCGGCGCATGCTCGCCATGTTCACCAGGAGCTAGACCATGAGCGCCGACATCGCCGCACAGGCCGCGTACATCGTCGCGGCCCTGCTCTTCATCCTCGCCCTGGCCGGCCTGTCCCGTCACGAGACGGCCAAGCTGGGCAACACCTACGGCATCGCCGGCATGGCGACCGCCCTGATCGCCACGATCGTGCTGGCGATCGACGAGGACATCCAGACCGGTGGGCTCGTCCTGCTGTTCGCCGCGACCGTGATCGGTGCGGCCATCGGCCTGCAGCGCGCCCGCGTCGTGGAGATGACCGGGATGCCGGAGCTCATCGCGCTCCTGCACTCGTTCGTCGGCATGGCCGCCGTGCTCGTCGGCTGGAACGGGTACCTGCACGTCGAGAACCACCTCGACGGGGAGGAGGCGCTGCGCCTGGAGGCGCTCGACCTCCTCGGCATCCACCACGCGGAGGTCGCGATCGGCATCTTCATCGGTGCCGTGACCTTCACGGGCTCGATCATCGCCTACCTGAAGCTGTCGGCGAAGATGAAGTCCGACCCGCTGGTCCTGCCGGGCAAGAACTACCTGAACCTCGGGGCGCTCGGCCTGTTCGGCGTCCTGACCGTGTGGTTCACGGCCGACCCGACGCTGGTCGCCCTGATCCTCATCACGGTGCTGGCGCTCGCGCTCGGCCTGCACCTCGTGGCCTCGATCGGCGGCGGCGACATGCCGGTCGTCGTGTCGATGCTCAACTCGTACTCCGGCTGGGCCGCCGCGGCGTCCGGCTTCCTGCTCTCGAACAACCTGCTGATCATCACCGGCGCGCTGGTGGGGTCCTCGGGTGCGTACCTGAGCTACATCATGTGCAAGGCGATGAACCGCTCGTTCATCTCCGTCATCGCCGGCGGCTTCGGCATCGAGGCGCCGTCCGGGGAGGCCAAGGACTACGGCGAGCACCGCGAGATCGACGCGCAGGGCGCGGCCGACCTGCTGACGAGCGCCAAGAGCGTGATCATCACGCCCGGCTACGGCATGGCGGTCGCCCAGGCGCAGTACGGCGTCGCCGACCTGACGCGCAAGCTGCGCGACCAGGGCGTCGAGGTGCGGTTCGGCATCCACCCGGTCGCCGGCCGCCTGCCCGGGCACATGAACGTCCTCCTCGCGGAGGCGAAGGTGCCGTACGACGTCGTCCTCGAGATGGACGAGATCAACGACGACTTCCCGGAGACGTCGGTCGTCCTCGTCATCGGCGCCAACGACACCGTCAACCCCGCGGCCAACGACGATCCGTCGAGCCCGATCGCGGGCATGCCGGTCCTCAACGTCTGGGAGGCCGAGAACGTCATCGTGTTCAAGCGCTCCATGGCCTCGGGCTATGCGGGTGTGCAGAACCCGCTGTTCTTCAAGGAGAACACCGCGATGCTGTTCGGCGACGCGAAGGACCGCGTGGAGGACATCCTCCGCGCGATGTAGCGCCACCGTCGCCCTGCGTCACCCGAGGGGGTGATGCGATCGACCCCGCCGTGCGCGGGGACCGGTCGCATCGCCCCCTCGGTCGTTCCCGCACCCGTGCCCGCCGGACCGCAGCTCGCGGGCCCCGCGAGCTCAGGTCAGCCGTCCGGCGGCCGACGCTCGAGGACGGCAGCATCCTGACCGTTCCGACGTGGTTGGACGTCGACGGCGACCGCGAGAACCCCTACGAGTACGTGTCGATCAGCGGCGAGGTCGCCTCTGAGGCGACCGAGGGCGCGTTCGAGCACGGCGACCGGATGGCGAAGAAGTACCGCTACCCGTTCCACCGCGAGGGCGACGTGCGGGTCCTGCTGCGCACCCCCTCGCAGCGCGTGCAGCACGTGCGCTGACGGCGGCGCCGCCCGCCGGACCCCACCTCGCGGGTGCCGCGAGCTGGGGTCCGCCATCGGGCGGCGGGCGAGGACGGCGGACGCCAGCTCGCGGGTGCCGCGAGCTGCGGTCCGGCCGGGCTCAGACCGCGACCGGCGCGGCCTCGCCGCGGCGGGCGGCCTCGGCCTGCTCGCGCGAGTCCCGGCTGCTGATGATCGTCAGGCACAGCACGACCGCCACGAGCGCGAAGATCGAGCCGACCAGGAACGCGTCGCGGTAGCCCTCGGTCAGGGCCAGCGGCGTGACCTGCCCGGCCGGTCCGGCCGCGTCGTTGGTCGAGGCGGTCGCGATCGTCGAGAGGATCGCGAGACCGAGCGCCCCGCCGATCTGCTGGGAGGTGTTGATGAGGCCGGAGGCGAGGCCCGCCTCCTGCGGCTTGGTGCCGGTGACCGCGGCGATCGTCACGGGGACGAACGAGAACCCCAGGCCGGCGCCCGCGATGATCGACGGCACGAGCACGTCGGCCGCGTAGGAGCCGTCCGCGGACACGCGCGAGAACCAGAACAGCCCCGCACCGACGAGCAGCAGGCCGATCATCAGCGTGTTCTTGAACCCGATGCGCGTGACCAGCTGCGACGCGGCACCGGCGGCGAAGATGATCGTCAACGCGAGTGGCAGGTAGGCGAGGCCGGTCGCCAGCGCGTCCTTGCCGAGCACGAACTGCATGTAGACGGTGATGAAGTAGAACATCGAGAACAGGCCCATCCCGACGAGCAGGCCGACGATGTTCGCGCCGCGCAGCGTCTTCAGCCGGAAGATCGAGAACGGCACGAGCGGCGAGCTCTGGCGGGTCTCGATGACCACGAACGCCGCCAGGATCGCCAGCGCCGCGGGGATCAGGACCAGCGTCTGCGTGGAGCCCCATCCCGCGCTCTCGGCGTCGACGAGCGCATAGACGAGCAGCGCGAGGCCGCCGGTGACGGTGACCGCCCCGGCGAAGTCGAACGCCTGGTCGCGGCGGCCCGTGAACTCCTGCAGCAGCCGCGGGGTGGCGAGCACGACGGCGACGGCGATCGGCACGTTCACGAACAGCACCCAGCGCCAGGAGAGGAACTCGGTCAGCACGCCACCCAGCAGCACGCCGGCCGCGCCGCCGGAGCCGGCGACCGCGCCCCACACGCCCAGGGCGGTGTTGCGCTCCTTGCCCTCGGCGAAGGTGCGGGTGACGATCGACAGGGCGGCGGGGGAGATGATCGCGGCGCCGAGGCCCTGCACGACGCGCGCGATGATCAGCTGCGCCTCGTTCTGGGCAAAGCCACCGGCGAGCGACGCGAGCCCGAAGACGACCATGCCGCCGAGGAACATGCGGCGCGGGCCGAGCAGGTCGGCGAGGCGCCCGCCGAGCAGCAGGAAGCCGCCGAAGACGAGCGTGTAGGAGTTGACGACCCACGTGAGGTTCTCGCGCGTGAAGTCGAGCTTCTCGCCGATCGTGGGCAGGGCGACGTTGACGATCGAGGCGTCGAGCACGACGACGAACTGGGCCATCGCCAGGAGGGCGAGGGCCAGCCACTTCGTGCGGTCCGGGGCGGTGGTGTCGGTCATGGAGAAGGGGAGGGAGGGGGGAGAGGGGAAAGAGGAATCGTGGTTCCGGTTGTGCGGCGCGGGACGATACGGAACAGCAGTTCCGGTTGTCAAGGGGGCGTGCTACCGTCGAGGGATGGCGACCCCGCAGGCCACGGACGACCGCCCGCTGCGCGCCGACGCGCGGCGCAACCGCGAGCGGATCATCGCCGCGGCCCGCGAGGTGTTCTCCGAGTACGGCGGACTCGCGCAGATCGACGAGGTCGCCCGCCGCGCCGGCTGCGGCGTCGGCACCGTCTACCGGAACTTCCCCACCAAGGACGCGCTGGTCGGGGAGCTCGTGCGGCTGAAGTTCGAGCGGCTCGTGGAGCGCGCCACGCACTACAACGAGCTGCCCGGCTCCGCCTACGACAACTTCGAGGCGTTCGTCCGCGAGAGCGCCGAGCACATGGCCAGCGACGTCGCCCAGCAGCGGATGATGTGGGAGAGCTCCGAGGAGGCGTTCGCGCACGCCCTCGACGCCCAGCTGCGGCTCCAGCGGATCGGCGGCGCGCTGATCGAGCGAGCGCAGGCGGAAGGGCGGCTGCACCCCGACTTCTCGGTCACCGACATGCCGGTGGTCATGTGCTCCCTGGGCAGCGCGATGCTGATGGCGTCCGGGCCCGGCGGCGAGCGCCACGACTGGCGGCGGCTGCTGGAGATCGTGATCGCCGGGATCTCGCTCCCCGGCTGACGCTCAGTGGGCCACGTAGGCCGGGTCGGTCTCGTGGTCCTGGAAGAACCGGACCATCGCCCCGACGTACTCGGTGAAGCGCGGGCAGCGCAGCCCGTGCTCGGCGAGCAGCGGCGTGGTGCGCGTCGTCGCGAACGTCACCGGGTGGTTGAGGTACGCGATCGACTCGACCGGCGTGTCGGCGGCGAGGAAGCGCCGCAGCGGCGGACGGCGCAGCGTGAACTCCACGAGCCCCTGGGGCAGCCGCAGCGACGGGGAGCGGCCGCTGTAGGTCCGCGTCAGCAGCTCGACGAGCTCGGCCGCGGTCACGGGCTCGGGATCGACGAGGTGCAGCGTCTCCCCGGTCATGCGCGGGTCGCGGATGCCCGCGGCCATCGCCTCGACGACGAAGTCGACGGGGACGACGTTGAACGAGGACGCGGTGCTGCCGGTCTGGAGCATCGGCAGCGGCCGGCCCGCGTTCAGCGAGATGTACCGCAGCACGTAGTAGGGACCGTCGAACTTCTGCGTCTCGCCGGTGCGCGAGTCGCCGACCACGATCGCGGGCCGGTAGATCGTCGTCGGGATGTCGTCCATCGACGCGCGGACGAGCACCTCCGCCGCGAACTTCGTCGACTCGTAGTGGTTCTTGAACGCCTGGCCGGCCGCCAGCTCGTCCTCACGCACGACGCCGGAGCGCAGCCCCGCGACGTACGCGGTGGACACGTAGTCGTGGCGCTCGAGGTTCGGGCACGCGCGGCAGAAGTCGAGGATGTTCTGGGTGCCGGTGACGTTCACGGCCTCGGCGAGCTCGAGCGGCACCGCCAGGTCGTAGATCGCCGCGAGGTGCGCGACGCTCGTGACGCGGCCGGCGAGCTGCGCGTAGCGGTCGGGCTCCAGGCCCAGCCGGGGCCGGGTGATGTCGCCGGGCTCGATCTCCAGGCGCGGCCCGTGCTCGGCGCCGAGCTCGCGCGCGCGGCCGACCATCCGCGGCTCGACGAGCGCCACGACGGTCGCGTCCGGGTCGTCCTGCAGCACGCGCCCGATGAGCCGGGCGCCGATGAACCCGGGGAACCCGGTGAAGAGGACCGTGCGAGCCATGGCGCGGGAATGTACACCGCTGTAGGACCACTACGCTGGTCGCCCGTGCCCGACCCGACCCGCCCGTGACCGCCGCCGGAGGCTGGCTGCTCGTCCCGCTCGTCCTGACGGTCGTGACCGTCGGCTGGGGACTGCTGGTGGACCGCCTGACCGGCCGCGAGCTGCCCGCCGCGCTGCTGCCCGGCGTCGGCCTGGCGGCGATGATCTGCGCCACGGGGCTCGTCGTGCTGCGCGACGGCGCGGGGCCGCTGGTCGCACCGCTCGCCGCGGCCGGCGCCGTCCTGGGTCTCGTGCTCGGGCGCGAGCGCCTCGCGCGCGCGGACCTGCGGCTCTGGGCCGCGCCGCTGCTCGCGGCGGCGGGCGTGCTGGTCGTGCAGGCGCTGCCGACGCTCCTCGACGGGGCGGTCATCGCGGGCTACGGGCGCCTGGACGACTCCGCCACCTGGCTGGGCCTGACCGACCGCGTGATCGAGCAGGGCCGAGCGGTCACCGGCCTGCCGCCCGGGACGTACACCCGCGTCCTGCAGGACTACCTCGCGCAGGGGTACCCGGTCGGCTCGCTGCTGCCGGTCGGGGTCGGTGCGCGGCTCTCCGGCCAGGACGTCGCCAACGCCTACCAGCCGACGATCGGCATGTACGCGGTCGTCGTGTCGTGCTCCCTCTACGCGGTGGCGCGCACGCTCGTCGCCTCCCGCGTGGCCGCCGCGCTCGTCGGCTTCGGGGCCGCGCAGGCGTCGCTGCTGTACGGCTACGCGCAGTGGGGTGGGGTCAAGGAGCTGGCCGCCGCCGCGCTGCTCGCGACCCTCGCGCCGCTGGTCGCGCGCTCCTGGCGCCTCGGCGGGGAGCGGACCCTTCTCGCGGTCGTGCTCGTCGTCGGCGGCCTCACGGGCACGCTCGGGGTCAGTGCGGGACCGTGGGTCCTGCCCGCGGTGCTGCTGGCGTTCGTCGGCTGGCTCGTGGTCGCGCAGCGGGGCGTGCTGCGCCGCTCGGCGCTCTGGCTGCTCCCGGTCGGGGTGCTCGCCGCGCTCCCGGCGCTGTCGATGGCCGACCTGCTGGTGAAGACGAGCCCGACGACGTTCGGCGCCAACGCGATCACCGAGGCGGAGGGTCTCGGACGCCTGCTCGCCCCGCTGAACCTGCTGCAGGGCGCCGGCCTGTGGCCGCAGGAGGACTTCCGCACCGCCTCCAGCGCCGAGACGCTCGTGACGCTGCTGGCGCTCGGCGTCGTCGCGCTCGCCCTGGCGGCCGCGGTCGTCGGCGTCCGTCGCCGGGCGTACGCGCCGGCGGTCCTGCTGGCGATCGTCGTGCCGGGCACGGTCGGGATCGTCGCGCTCGGCTCCCCGTGGATCGACGCGAAGTCGCTGGCGATCACGTCGCCGTTCGTCCTCGGCTGCGCCTTGGCGCTCGTCGCGCACGAGACGGTGGACCGGGGCCGGCGGTCCGCCGCCGCGGCCGCGGTCCTGCTCGCGGTCGCCGTGGCCGTGTCGACGACGGCGGTCGCCCGCAGCACCCCGGGCGTCCCGCGCGACGAGCTGACCGCGCTGCGCGACATCGGCGAGCGCTTCGACGGGCAGGGACCGACGCTGTTCCTCGGCCACCAGGTCTACGCGACCCGCCACTTCCTGCGGGACATGGACGTGGAGGGCGCCTCCGAGCGCCGCGACCGCTTCGTGCGGCTCGTCGACGGCTCGCTGGCCCCGGACTACACCGAGGTCCCGGTCGACCGCGTCGCCGCCGCCGACCTCGCGGTCTACGCGCTGCTCGTGCGCCGCGTCGGCGCCCCCGGCCAGATGCCGGCCGGCTACACGCGCGTCTGGGACGGGCCGTTCTGGGAGGTCTGGCGGCGTCCGGGCGGCCGCGAGGGCGCCACGGGCTAGCGGTCGAACGTGCCGCGGTAGACCATGCCGAGGATCACGAGCGACCCGGCGAGCGGGATCAGCCCGAGCGGGTAGCCGACCAGGACGATCACGACGCCGATGAGGAGGACGCCGGCGAGACCGCCGATCGCCGCCGCCTTCGCCTGTCGGCGCTGCTCGTCCGTTCGTCCACGAGGTGCCATGCCCGGGGGATTCCCGGGACACGGCCCGTGCAGTCGCGCCGGGCGGCGTCTAGCGCCCGACGGTCTGCTTGACGCGCCCGGACACCTGGTTGCGGGCGCTGTCGGCCGCGACGATCCCGACGGAGATCCGCGCGTCCTTGGCGTTGCCGAGCGTGCGCTGCGCCGTCTTGGCGAGCTGCACGGTCACCTTGAGGGTGCCCGCCTGGCGGAAGCCGAGCGTCACGGTGGGGATGTGGATGACCCGCCGCGAGTGCGCGACGGCGCGGGTCCCGCTGCGGGCGGCGGCCGCGCGGGCGACGCCGGGGCGCAGCGTGCTGCTGAAGGCGACGACGCCGGGCTCGTCGGTCGTGACCTGCAGGCGCAGCTTCCCGTCCTTCTGCACGTCCCGGAGCTTCGACAGCACCGTGAAGCGCGCCGTGGGCGCCTGCGCGTCGGCGACGACCGTGCCGTCGGGGGCGACCGCCTGGCCGGCGCCGGTCCCGGCGACCGTCGGGATGCCGAGCGTCTTGAGCAGGTTGTTCAGGGCGTCGGTCGGGAGCAGGCCGCCCTTGGCGCCGCCGCCCGGCGTGTCCGGGCCGATGATGCCGCCCAGGCCGCTGTCGTTGAGGACCTGGCCGATGGTGGCGTCCACCGACTCGCTCACCGCGAGCGTCGTGCCGCTGATCAGCCCGCCGACGGAGTTCGTTGTCTCGGTGATGATCGCCCCGACCCCGGGGATCGTGCCGCCGACGATGCCGCCGATCGTGCTGCCGAGCTGCGCGACGATCTTGCCGACGTCGGCGACCGGCACGCCGAGGGCGCGCTCCTGCGGCTCGGCGGCTGCGGCGCTCGCGACCGGCGCCGCGACGGCGGTGGAGGCGAGTGCCGCGAGGGCGATGGTGCGGGCGGTGCGGGCCGTCATGGCAAGTGGTCCCCTGGGTTCACGTGGATCGGGAGCCTCCCCTGGGCTCCTACGGCGCCTATCGGCAGCACCCCGGCGAACCTGTAGCCCGTCATCGCGATTCGTAGACTCCGAGGGGTGATCGCCCGCGAGACCGCCCTCGCCGCCCTGGCGGCCGACTCCTACGACGTCGTCGTGGTCGGCGGAGGCATCACCGGCGCGGGGGTCGCGCTCGACGCCGCGACCCGCGGCTACAGCGTCGCGCTCGTGGAGCGCGCGGACTTCGCCTCCGGCACCTCGAGCCGTAGCTCCAAGCTCGTCCACGGCGGCCTGCGCTACCTCCAGAACTTCGACCTCGGCCTCGTCCGCGAGGCGCTGCTGGAGCGGCAGATCATGGTCCGGCTCGCGCCGCACCTCGTGAAGCCGCTGCCGCTCGTGGTCGCCGCGTTCAACGACGAGCGCCTGGACATGAAGGTCGGCGCGGGGCTGAACCTCTACGACGTGATGTCGCTCGACAAGGTGCGGCTGCGTCGCAAGGGCCGCCGCGGCGACGTGGCCGAGGACGTCGACGGGGACGGCCTCGCCGACTGGGCGCCGGACCGCCACCGCGTCATCAGCGGCGAGGAGGTCGTCGAGCGGCTGCCCGCCCTCGCCGACCGCGAGCCGACCTCCGGCTACCTCTTCTACGACTGCCAGACCGACGACAGCCGGCTCGTGATGACCGTGCTGGCCGAGGCGGAGCGGTTCGGCGCGGTGTGCTGCAACGGCCTGGAGGTCACCGAGCTGCTCGACGAGGGCGGCCGCACCGCCGGGGTCCACGTCCGCGACGTGGCCACGGGCGACACGTTCCCGCTGCGCGCGGCGAACGTCGTCAACGCGACCGGGGTGTGGGCCGACCGGCTGCGTCCCGACGAGCTGCACGACGAGGCCGAGGTGCCGCGCATCCGGCCGTCCCGCGGCACGCACATCACGCTCAGCGCCAAGGACGTGCCGCTGGTCAGCGGCGCGATCGTCCCGGCGGGCGGCGGCCGCACGATCTTCGCGCTGCCGTGGCTGGGCAGCACGCTGATCGGCACGACCGACAACGACTTCGACCCCGAGGGCGAGCGGGCGCTCGACCACGTGCAGCCCGCCGCCGAGGACCTCGACTACCTGCTGGAGGCCACCAACGGCTTCTTCGGGACCTCGCTGGGCGTGGAGGACATCACGGGCGCGTTCGCCGGCGTGCGGCCGCTCATCTCCACCGGCGATCCGGGCAAGTCGGTCGACATCTCCCGCAAGGCCGAGCTGTACGAGACCTCCAGCGGCATGATCACGATCACCGGCGGCAAGCTCACGACCTGGCGGCGAATGGCGAAGATGGCCGTCGACCGGCTCGTCGAGCGGGACGCGCGCGACGCGCCGTGCCGCACGCACGAGATCCCGCTGGGGTTCGCGGTCGGGGCCGACGAGCTGCCGCGGGTCGAGGGCGTCCCCGACGAGGCCTACGCGCAGCTGGCCGGCCGCTACGGTCACGCCGCGCACGACGTGCTGCGGATCGCCGCCGAGCGCGGCGAGCTCGCCCAGCCGGTGGTCGAGGGCGGCCCGGCCGACCTCCTCGCCGAGGTCGTGCACGCCGCGCGGCGCGAGCAGGCCCGCTCGGTCGGCGACGTGCTGCTGCGCCGCACCCGGCTGGGGCTGACCGCCGCCCGCGAGGTCGCGGCCCTCGACGGCGTCACCGCCGAGCGCGTCGCGCGGGCGATGGCGCCCGAGCTCGGCTGGGACGACGCGCGCGTCGCGCAGGAGGTCTCGACCTTCCTGGCCGAGGCCGCCGCGGAGGGCATCGTCGCGCAGGCCGCGACATCCTCCGAACCCGCGGCGTAACTCCTGGCCCACTCGCCGGTTGGAACCTCGGAACCGGCACGGAGCGACCGCCCCGCATGGCAGCGTACGGGCTGTTCGCGCACCCACTCGGAACCAGCAACGGAGTCACGAACGTCCATGTCACGCACCATCCCCACGCTCATCGCGGCCGGCGCCGCCGCGCTCGCCCTGGCCGGGCCGGCCCAGGCCGGGTTCTTCCCGGGCGAGCCGATCGACGGCCCGAGCGGGGACATCGTCCGGTTCGGCGACCTCGACGTCGCCCGCGACGGGACCGGGGCGCTCGCGTACGTCAAGCGTGACGGCGGCGTCGACCACATCTTCGTGTCGCGGCTGGAGCGCGGGGTCTGGAGCGCGCCGGTGCGCGTCGACGGCGACCTGGGCGCCGCGGGCTCCCAGCCGGTCGTCGCGGCCGCCGACGGGGGCCGGGTGGCAGTGGCGTTCGTGAGCGGCGGCTCGCTGTTCGCGGTCTCGCGGCCCGCCGGCGCCCCGGGCTTCGCGGCCCCGACGCTCGTGGCGTCCGCGGGCTCCAACCCCGCGATCGACATGTCGATCAACGGCGCCGCCTACCTCTCCTTCACCGCGCCGGGCGCCTCCCCGAGCGACGTGCGCGTCGCGCGGCTGGAGCGCGACCAGACCGCGTTCACGGTGCTGCCCGACACGCTCGACATCGTCCCGGGCCTCGAGGCGGGTGACGGTCCGCGCCGCTCGAAGGTCGCGATCTCCGCCGACGGGACCGGCCTGGTCGTCTGGGGCGAGCAGGGGACCGACGGGCGCAGCCACGTCTACGGCCGCCGCGTGTTCGGCCAGCGGATCTCCGCCGCGCCGCAGGACCTGTCGCTGCCCGAGCTCGACGGGCGCGCCGCGCGCGACGCGGACTCGCCCGAGCTGGACATCGAGGACGACTCGAGCTTCGCGTGGGTCGCCTTCCGGCAGGCGTTCGCCGACGGCCTCGGCTCGACCGCGCGCGTGATCACCCGGCGGCTCGTCGGCTCGGCCTTCGAGGCGCCGTCGGTCGTCGACGGGCAGGCGACCGGCAACGGGGAGGCCGCCGGGACGCCGCGGGTCGAGCTGAACGGCCGTGGCGAGGGCATCATCACCGTCGGCACCGTCTCCCAGTTCGGCGCGATCGGCACGCCGGTGCACGACGACAAGATCTTCCCGTCGGTGCGCTTCGACGGCGGCAACGCCGTCGCGCCGCTGCCCGTCCCGGCGTTCCCGGAGACCGGTGACGGCTACGTCACCTGGCTGGAGGGGAGCCCGGTCGGCGCCCAGGTGCGGGTGCGCACGTGGGACATCGACCCGGCCAAGCGCACCGTGCCCGCCCCGGCGCCCGTCGTCCCCCTGAGCAACCCCGACCTCGGCCCGGTCGACCCGGACGGCGGCTTCGACGCGGCCAGCAACCGGGCGGGCGACCTCGTCGCGGTGTTCGTCCAGGGCAGCGGCGGCGACCGCAAGCTGATGTCCGCGAGCTTCGACCGCGCGCCCGGCGCCTTCCGCGTCTACACGACGACGAAGGTCCGCGGGATCGCCCGGCCGACGATCAGCTGGTCGCCCTCGTTCGAGCTGTGGGGCCCGCCGACCTACGAGGTGCAGGTCGACGGCGTGTCGGTCGGCACCACCCAGGACACGAAGCTCACGCCCGCGACGCCGCTGACCGACGGTCTGCACCGGGTCCGCGTGATCGCCAAGGACCGCCGCGGCCAGCAGACCGTCACGCCGCTGAAGAACCTCCGCGTCGACGCGACGTCGCCGACGGTCCGGTTCACCGTCTCGGGGACGCGCCGCGCCAACCGGCTCGTGAAGGTCGCCTTCACCGCGTCGGACGCGTCGTCGACCGGGGCGAAGGCGTCCGGCCTCTCGTTCGTGCGGATCGACTTCGGCGACCGCACCCCGACCGTCACGGTGCGCGGCCGCAACCGCGGCACCGTCGCGCACCGCTTCCGCCGCGGCACCTTCACCGTCCGCGTGAGCGCCACCGACAAGGCCGGCAACGCGGTCGCCGTCACGCGCCGCATCACGATCAAGAAGGCCGGCAGGTAGGACCGATGTCGGCGCTGTGGGCTGAGATCCGGTGGGCGGGGGAGTAGCATCGCGCCCATGTCCGGGGGCCCGCTGGACGAGGGTCGTCTCGCCCGTGCCGCCGCCGCAGGCGACGGTCAGGCCTTCGCGCGCCTCTACGACGCCTACGAGCAGCGGATCTACACCTTCTGCTTCCGGCTCGTCGGCAACGAGCAGGACGCCCAGGACGCCACGCAGGACGCGTTCCTCAAGGTGCTCCAGCGACTGCCCGCGCTCCAGGACCGCGAGCTCAACTTCGGCGCGTACCTGTTCACCGCCGCCCGCAACGCGAGCTACGACGTGATCGGCCGTCGCAAGAAGGCGGACGCGGTCGACGAGATCCCCGAGTCGGGGGCGCGGCCCGTCTACGGCGACGGCGCGCCGCTGGACGTCGACCCGGAGCGCGCCGCGATGCTCGGCGCGCTGCAGGAGTCCGTGCGCGGCGCGAACGAGCGGCTGCCCGAGCGCCAGCGCGAGGTGCTCGCGCTGCGCGAGCTCGAGGAGCTCTCCTACGACGAGATCGCGGCGATCATGGACATGAACCGCAACTCGGTCGCGCAGCTCATCTCGCGGGCGCGGATCAAGCTGCGGGACGAGCTGCGCGGCAGCGCGCTGGCCTCGGTGGCGGCGAGCTCGGCCGACTGCGAGCGCGCGCTGCCGCTCATCGCGATGCGCCAGGACGGGCAGCTGGGCGACGGTGGGGACCGTGACTGGCTGGCCGGGCACGTGGCGGGCTGCGCGACCTGCCAGGTGAGCGTCGAGGCGATGGAGGAGGCGGGCGTCAGCTACCGCGCCTGGACGCCGATCGTTCCCGCGGCGTTCCTGTTCCGCGACACCATGGCCAAGGCCGCCGAGCTCACCGGCAGCGACTGGAGCGACATCGGGCGCCCGGGAGCCGACGGCGGCGCGGGCGCTGCCGGGACCGGCACGGGTGCTGCCGCCGGGGCCGGTGGCGTGCTCGCCGGGGTCGGTGCCGCGGTCGACGCGGCCGCCGACGTCGTCGACGACGAGCGCCGCCGACGCCGCGGCCTCTTCGCCGGGCTGCTCGCCGCCGCGCTGCTGATCGTCACGGGTACGGTCGCGTTCGTCGCCGGCACCGACGACGAGCCGCAGCGGCTCGTCACCGAGACCCCGGCCAGCGCGATCGGCACGCCGACCCCGGGCCCCACCGGTGCGCCGGCGACGCCCGCGTCCACCACCACCGCCACGACGCCGACGCGCCGCACCGCCGACCGCAAGAGCCGCCCGCGCACGCGGGCCGTACCGGTCGTCGTGGCCCCCGGCGTCACCCAGACGATCCAGATCCCGGTCGCCCCGACCGCCGCGCCGACGACGCCCGTCGCGACGCGCCGCCCGGGGACCCGCCGTCCGTCCCGGCCGGGACGGGGCACGGTCGACACCTCCGGCGGGGGCGGCGGCAGCGGCGGCCAGTCCGGGGGACGCGACCCCCTGAAGGGCACGCCCGCGGCGCCCGCCGCGACCGCCGAGCCGCAGACGCCCGCGCCGCAGCCCGATCCCGCGCCCGCGGCGACCCCGGCGCCGACCGCCGAGCCCACGCCCGCCCCGACCGCACAGCCCGACCCCACGCCGACCCCGGCACCGTGCCGCCCGACCGCGACCGCGTGCGCGCCGTCGACCACCGGCTGCCAGCCGACCGGTGCGGGCTGCTCGCGCTCGCTCGCCCCGGCGCCCGCCCTCGCGCCCACCGCGCCGACCCGCCGACCGTCCTGAGCGACGACCGCCTCACCCCGCTCGACGCGGCCGCCGGGCCGCGTCCCGCCCGCGACGTCGTCGGCGCCCTGCGGCTGGACGAGCCGGTCGGCGACCGCCCGCGCGTGGCGGCGGCGATGATCGTCTCCGCCGACGGGCGCGCGCAGCTGACCGACCGGTCGGTCGGGCTCGGCAACGCGGCCGACCGCGCGCTCCTGCGCGAGCTGCGCACGGGTGCCGACGCGGTCCTCGCCGGCACCCGCACGCTGCACGCCGAGCGCTACGCGACGCTGCTGGACGACGACCAGCGCGAGCACCGCCTCGCGCACGGGCGCACCCCGCACCCCGTCGTCGTCACGGTCTCCCGACGCCTCGACGTGCCGGTCGCCGAGATCCCGCTGTTCGACGAGGCGGGCGTCCCGATCGTCGTCGCGACCGAGGAGCAGACCGGCACGCTGGAGGGCTGCGGCGCCGACGTCGAGGTCGCCCGCTTCACGCCCGGCACCCTCGACTTCCCGGGCGTGCTCGCGCACCTCGCCGACGCGCACGGCGTGCGCGGTGTCAGCTGCGAGGGCGGCCCGGGCCTGCTGCGCCAGCTGATCGCCCAGGAGTGCCTGGACGACCTGCTCGTCACCGTCGCCCCGAAGCTCGTCGCGGGGGAGACGCTGACCATGCTCACGGGCGACCGCTTCGGCGACACCGGCATCGACCTCGCGCTCGCCGACGTGCACCGCGCCGGCGACCACCTCTTCCTGCACTACACCCGGGAGCACCCGTGAAGGACCACGTCATCCGCTTCCGCGACCGGCGCGTCACCGTGCCCGCGGGCCGTCCGATGCTCATGGGGATCGTCAACGCGAACCCCGACTCGTTCTCCGACACGCGGCGGCTGACGACGCTCGACGCGCAGGTCGAGCACGCGCTCGCGCTCGTGGAGGCCGGGGCGGACCTCATCGACGTCGGCGGCGAGTCGGGCGTCACCTACACCGGTGTCACCGCCGAGCAGGTCGAGATCGAGCGCGTGGTCCCGCTGGTGGAGCGGCTCGTCGCGGAGGGCGTGATCGTCTCCGTCGACACCTGGAAGCCCGCGGTCGCGCGCGCCGTGCTCGACGTCGGGGCGCACATGCTCAACGACGTCAGCGGCCTGCGCTCCCCGGAGTTCGCGGACCTCTGCGCGCAGACCGGGGCGGCGCTCGTCCTGATGCACACGCGGGCGGCCCCGAAGGAGGTGCACTTCGCCGACTACGGCGGCGCGGTGGCCGCCGACGTGCGCTCGTTCCTCGCCGACATCACCCGGGTCGCGCGCGAGCGCGGGGTCGCCGACGAGCAGCTCGTGCTCGATCCCGGCCCGGACTTCGCGAAGACCCCGGCCGAGACGGTCGCGTGCCTGCACGACCTCGACGCGCTCCACGCGACCGGCCTGCCGGTCCTGCTGGCGGTGTCCAACAAGTACTTCGTCGGGGCGATCACGGGCCGGGCGCCCGGCGAGCGGCTGGCCGGCACGCTGGCCGCGGTCGGCTGGAGCGCGGACCGGGGCGCCGCGATGCTCCGCGTCCACGACGTGCGCGCCGCGCGTGACCTGCTCGACGTGAAGCTCGTGCTCGACGGGCACGAGCCCGTCCCGGACTTCGACGCCGACGACGACCGCCTGAAGTGGATCCGCGCGTCGGCGGATGACATCGCAGGGGACGGGTAGTCTCGAGGCATGCGCCTGTTCATCGACACCGGATCCGTGGCCGAGGTCGAGGAGATCGCCCGCTGGGGCGTCCTCGCCGGGGCCACCACCAACCCGAGCCTCCTGGCGAAGGAGGACGGCGATCCGGCGGACATCATCCGGCGGATCTGCGAGCTCGTCGACGGGCCGGTCAGCGCCGAGGTCGTCGCCAAGGACGCGAAGGGCATGGTCGCCGAGGGGCGCGCGCTGCGCACGCTGCACGAGCACGTGTGCGTGAAGGTGCCGTTCTCCGCCGAGGGCCTCGCCGCCACCCGGGAGCTGACCGACGACGGCCACCCGGTGAACATGACGCTCGTGTTCTCGCCCAACCAGGCGCTGCTGACCGCCGAGGCGGGCGCCACCTACGTCTCCTGCTTCATGGGCCGGCTGGACGACATCTCCGTGGACTCCACGCAGGTGGTCTCCGAGATCGTCGACGTCCTGCGCCAGTCGGACACCGAGACCGAGGTGCTGGCCGCCTCGATCCGCCACCCGCTGCACGTCGTGACCGCCGCCGCCCTGGGCTGCGAGGTCGCCACGCTGCCCGGCAAGGTGCTCAAGCAGATGCTCGAGCATCCGCTCACGACGTCGGGGATCGCCCAGTTCGAGAAGGACTGGGAGTCGCGCCCGGAGTTCGGCGAGTGGCTCGCCGGCCTGGTCGCGAAGACCAACGCCCCTGCGTAGCCGCCACTTCCTGCGCTAGCCTCCCCGGGGCAACGCGTCGCCGGGCCGCTGTCCAACGCGGTCCGGACGCCGACCGACGACCCATCCCCACCGGAGGACCCCATGTCCGTACTGACCCGTGACGCCCTCGAGGCGTCGCCGCTCGCCGACCTGCACGCGATCGCCGCGGAGCTCGGCGTCGACGGCTTCCGCCGTCTGCGCAAGGCCGACCTGATCGACCAGATGCTCGAGGCCGCCGGCGGCGAGGCCGCGCCTGCCGCCGACGCCGACGAGGCGCCCGCGCCGCGCCGCCGCACCCGCGGCGGCCGCAGCCGCGCGAAGGCCGCGAGCGCCGACGCCGATGCCGACGCGGAGGGCGTGGAGGACACGGCCTCCAAGGACGCCGACGCCGACGAGGAGGCCCCGCGGCCCCGCTCGCGGCGTGGTGGCCGTGGCGGCCGCGGCCGTGCGGCGGCCGAGGACGAGGAGTCCCAGGAGGCGCCCGGCCGCGATGACGTGATCGTCTCGGGCGTCGTCGAGGTGCTCGGCAACGGCTCGGGCTTCCTGCGCGTGTCGCCGCCCGACCCGTCCGACGACGACGTCTACATCTCTGCCGCGCAGGTGCGCCGCTGCGAGCTCGTCAGCGGCGACACGGTCAGCGGTCCGCGGCGTGAGCCGCGCCGCTCGGAGCGCTACCCGTCGCTGGTGCGCGTCGACACGATCAACGACCGGCCGGCCGACGAGGTCGCGGAGGGCACCCGCTTCGAGGACCTCGCGGCGACGTTCCCGACCGAGCGGTTCGCGCTCGGCGGCGAGGACGTGACCCTCAAGGCGATCGAGTGGCTGACCCCGATCGGCCGCGGCTCGCGCGTGACGATCAGCGGCGCGGCGCGCAGCGGCAAGACCGAGGCGCTGCTGCGCCTGGCGGGCGCGCTCGCCGGCCAGGACGGCGTCGAGACCTCGCTCGTGCTCGCGGGCGTGCGGCCCGAGGAGCTCGCCTCCGCCCCGGAGGGCGTGGAGCCCGTCGCGGCGCTGCCGTTCAGCGCCAGCGCCGACGCGCGCGGCCAGGCGATCGAGCGCGCGCTCGACGCCGCCAAGCGCGTCGTGGCCCGCGGCGGGCACGCCGTCGTGCTGATCGACACGCTCGACGGCGTGCACGAGAGCGTCGCGCGGCGCGCGCTGGCCGCGGCCCGCAACGTCGTCGACGGCGGCTCGCTGACCGTCATCGCGACCGCGAGCGCGCCGCTGGGCGGCGAGACGACCGTGATCGCGCTCGACCAGACGCTCACGAGCACGGGCCGCCTGCCGGCCCTGGACCTCGTCGCGTCCGGCACGCTGAAGCCGGAGCTGCTGGTCGGCGCCGCCGGTGCCGAGGCGATCGCCTCGGCCCGCGCGAGCGCGCTGGCCTAGCGCCGTGCCGGTGGCGCGGCCCCGGTCGGGGTCGCGCCGCGCACGCGGTGACCGTCCGGTCGCGGCCGGACGGGAGGGGGAGAGGGCGCCGCGCGACCTAGCGGCGCGAGTAGGCGACCCGGCCCCAGGAGGGCTCGGGGGCGAGCTCGACGGGCTCGCCGTCGCGCTCGGGCTGCACGTACGCGAAGGTCTGGGCGTCCGCGTCGAAGCGCACGTCCAGCTCGCCCTCCTTGACGCGCTGGTCCAGCCAGGCGGAGCGGAAGACCAGGCGGCGCAGCCAGTGGACCAGGGAGCGGTCCGAGGGGCCGACGAGCTCGGGCCAGCAGTCGTTGACGTGCTCGCCCAGCGCGGAGGCCGGATCCTGGATCTCGCCGTTGACGGCGAGGTTCACCAGGTCCTCGAGCTCGTGGTCCTCGAGCCGGCCTCCGACGAAGCCGAGCTTCAGGGCGGCCTGCTCGCAGCGCTCCGCGAAATCGCGTTCGTTGAAGGTGAAGCGGAGCTCCCCGTACTCGAGGACGAAGTCCTCTCCGGAGTCGTAGTTGCCGCGGCGGGTCATGTCCATAGATAGAGGGGCACGGAGGCGGCGGGCATCGCCCCCTCGGTGCGTCGGCATCGTATGGGAGAACCCTGCGCGGACGGACGGAATGCAACCGGTCTTGCACCCCGCGCCCGCGGGGGCCCGGATAGGGTCGCCGACATGGCCCAGGACCTCACCGGACAGGCGATCGCGATCACGGGGGCGTCCTCCGGGATCGGGGAGGCGACGGCGCTCGCGTGCGCCCGCGCGGGCGCGTCGGTGGCGCTCGCGGCACGGCGCGCGGACCGGGTGCAGGCGCTCGCGCAGCGCATCGAGCAGGAGGGCGGCCGGGCGGTCGCGCTGCCGACCGACGTGACCGACGAGCGGCAGGCGCGCGCGTTCGTGGAGCACGCCTACGAGGCGTTCGGCCGCCTCGACGGCCTGGTCAACAACGCGGGGGTGATGCTGCTGGGCGCGGTCACCGGGGCGGACACCGCGCAGTGGCGGCGGATGATCGACGTCAACGTGCTGGGGCTCCTCTACTGCACCCACGCGGCGATCCCGGTGATGCAGCGCAACGCCGACCCGGCGGGTGGGCACATCGTCAACGTCAGCTCGACGGCGGGCCGCAACGCCTCCCTGGGCGCGGCGGTCTACAACCTGACGAAGTTCGGGGTCTGCGGCTTCAGCGAGGCGCTGCGCCAGGAGGTCCTGCACCACGGGATCCGCGTCACCGTCGTGGAGCCGGGCTTCACGGAGTCCGAGCTGCTGGACCACAACACCGACCCCATGGTCCAGGCCGGGGCCGCTCACCGCCGCCAGGAGATCGGGAAGGTGCTCGAGAGCGAGGACGTCGCCGCCGCGATCGTCTACGCGCTGGAGCAGCCCGCGCACGTGAGCGTCAACGAGATCCTCGTGCGGCCCACCGGCCAGCGCACCTGAGCCGCGGCCGGCCGCCGACCGTCACGGATCGGCCCCGGTCCGTCACGGCCGGGGGGAGAGTTCGTGCGCGGTCGCCCTAGTGGCTGTGCCATGAGCGACAACGACCAGACCGCGACGACGATCCTGCTGGTGGAGGACGACGACCTCACCCGCCGGTTCCTCGCCGACAACCTCACCGCCGACGGGTACGACCTGCTCGTCGCCGCGACCGCGACGGAGGGCATGCGGCTCGCGGAGACCCGCTACCCGGACGTCGCGATCCTCGACGTCGGCCTGCCCGACGGCACCGGCCTGGAGCTGCTGGACCGCATCCGCGAGAGCGACGGGGTCGCCAACCGCGTCGACCGCGACCTGCCGGTGATGCTGCTGTCCGGTCGCGCCGCGGAGATCGACCGCATCCGCGGCTTCCAGCGCGGCGCCGACGACTACGTCGCCAAGCCCTACGCGTACGCGGAGCTGCAGGTCCGGATCGCGGCGCTGCTGCGGCGCGCCGCGGTCCGGCGGCGCGGCGGGCGGATGCGGGTCGGGCCGATCGAGCTCGACCCGGGGGCGCGGCTCGTGCGGCTCAACGGCGAGCTGCTGCACCTCTCCCAGAAGGAGTTCGCGCTGCTCCAGGCGCTGCTGGAGGAGCCCACCCGGGTGCGGACCAAGGACGAGCTGATGCAGACCGTCTGGGGCTGCCGGGCGATCGGGACGAGCCGCACGCTCGACTCGCACGCCTGCCGGCTGCGGCACAAGCTCGGGCGCGACGGGGACCGCTTCATCGTGAACGTGTGGGGCGTCGGCTACCGCCTCATCGACGGGCCGGGGCCGTCGTCGTGACCGTCTCGCTGCTCGGCTGGCTGCTCGCCTCGGCGTCGGCGCTGACGCTCGTGGTCTGCCGTGTCCGCGCCCACCGGCGCGACGTCGCGCTGGCCCGCGCCTCGCATGAGGTCCGCGGGCCGCTGCAGGCGGTGATGCTCGGCCTCGCCGGGCTCGACCGGATCCCGCCGGACGGCGTCGGGGAGCGGGCGCGCGTGATCGGCGGCGAGCTCGACCGCGTCGTCGCGGCGCTCGCCGACCTCGACGCCGCACGGGCCCGCCGCGCGGCCGCGCCGGGCCGACACGTCCGGCCCGTCGGCGCCGGGGTCGACCTCGCCGCGCTCGTGCGCCGGCAGGTCGCCGCGTGGCAGCCCGTGGCGGGTGCGCGCGGCCGGACGCTGCGCTGGGAGGGAGCGCAGGCGTCGTGCCCGGTGCCCGGGGAGGAGGTGCGCCTGGCGCAGGCGACCGGCAACCTGCTCGCCAACGCGCTGGAGCACGGGCGCGGCGAGGTCGTCGTGCAGCTGGTCCGCGAGGCCGGCGCCGTGCGGATCATCGTCCGCGACGAGGGGCCCGGGCCGGGCGTGCCCGTCGAGCGGCTGCTGGCCCGTGCGCGCCGCGGCACCGGCGCGCACGGGCACGGCCTCGCGGTCGCGCACGCCGTCGCGCTCGCCCACGGTGGCCGGCTGAGCGCGCCGCCCGGGGACGGGGTGGCGCTCGTGCTGCCCGCGGCCGTCGCGGACGGGCGGCTGGTCGCGTGAGCCCGCGTCGGCGGGCCGCGCTCCTCGCCGGGCTCGCGATCGTGCTCGGGGTGCTGGCGGCGAGCGACGTGCGCCGCCGCGAGGGGGCGCTGGAGCGGCAGCTGCAGCCCGTGGTCGGGGTCGTGGTGCTGCGCGCACCGGTCGCGGCCGGGGACCCGATCCCGGCGGCGAGTCTCGCGGTCCGGCAGGTGCCGGAGCGCTACGCCCCGCGCGGGGCGTTCGCGCGCCCGCGCGGCCTCGCCGGCATACGGGCCGCCGCCGACCTCGCGGCCGGGACCGACCTCGTCCCCGCGCTGCTGGACGACGGTCGCGCCGACGCGGGACCGGGGGCGCCGGTGCGGCCGGGGGAGCGCGTGGCGGACATCGTCGCCCGCGGCGCGCCCGAGCTCGTGCGGCCCGGCATGCGGGTCGACGTCCTCGTCACCCGGGACGGCCCGCAGGGCGGCGACGGTCGGACCGAGCTGGCCCTGCAGGACGCCGAGGTGCTCGACGCGGCGGCCGTCGACGGGGACGCGCGCGAGCCCGGGGAGCGGGTGCGCGTGTCCCTGCGGGTGACCGTGCGGCAGGCGATGCTGCTCGCCGACGCCGAGCAGTACGCCCGGGAAGTGCGCGTGCTGTCGCGGGCTGCCGGGGACCGCGGTCGCGCGGGATGAGGCGTCCAGCCGGTCTGGACGCCCGGGCCGGACGCTCAAGGGATCCGGCACCACGCCGATACGGGCAGGGAGGCCCGTTGCTCATGATCCCACGCCCGTTCCCGCCCATCCGCTTCCTCGCCCCGGCGCTGCTCGCGCTCGCGGCGCTGGCGCTCCTGGTGCTCCCCGCGGGCGCCGGGGCCGCCTCGCGCGCCGCCACGCCGACGAAGCTCTACCCGTCGATCCAGAAGGTCAGCCCCAAGCAGGCGGGGATCGGCGACCGGCTCGTCATCACCGGCAAGAGCTTCCGCAAGGGCCGCAACCGCAACACGGTCGTCTTCAAGCGCGACGGCAAGCGCGCGATCTTCGTGCGCGCCACCGGCACCTCGACGAAGCGGATCTCGGTCCTGCTGCCCGCCAAGCTGCTGCCGATGCTCGCGCAGAAGGCCGGCCAGCCGGTCTCCACCCGCTTTCGCGTGCGCGTCCTCGCCGCCCGCTTCGGTCGCCGCTACACCAGCGCGAAGGCCAGCCCGATGATCGGGCCGCTGCCGCGCAACGCGAAGGTCGCCACCGACGACTGCGACGGCGACGGGCTGAAGAACGCCCGCGACACCGACGACGACAACGACCTCCTGAGCGACACGACCGAGGCGTCGCTGAAGACCGACCCGTGCCTGCGCGACAGCGACAAGGACGGCATGACCGACGGCTGGGAGCACTACTCGGCGCTCGACCGCAACGGCAAGGCCGTCCCCGCCCCGACCCGCAAGCCCTACCCCAACGCGCTCGACGGCGCGGACGGCGCGATCGACCACGACGGCGACGGGCTCACCAACTTGGAGGAGTACATCGCCTGGGTGACGCACTCCGGTGCGCTCAAGCCGCAGGACGACGACCCGTTCACCAGCCGCCTGAGCTACAGCGGCGGCAACCCCGCGTCGGACGGCCGCAGCCGCCGGCCCGACGCGCTCGCCTACATGGACCGCGACGGCAACGGCTTCCTCAGCGACTTCGAGCGCGACGCCGACGGCGACCAGATCCCGAACATGGACGAGCAGCGCACGACCGCCGACGCGGCCCGCGGGCTGATCGCGGACATCGACGACCCCCGGTTCTTCGAGTACGGCCTGTTCGGCCAGACCTACATGGACAAGATCGCGGCGGTGCAGTCAAAGCAGACGCAGCCGCGGTGCGGCGGGATCAACCAGGTGCCGTTCTACTGCCTGGACTCGCTGGACCAGGGCGCGGTCAAGGTCTCGAAGGTCGACACGCTCGACTGGGTCGACGCCGACTCCGACGGGGACGGCATCCGCGACGACCGCGACGACGTCGACCACGACGACGTCCCCAACCTGCAGGAGTACCTCGAGGAGCTCGCGACCCCGAACGCGGACCGCCGCTACCGGCACCTCGACGCCTGCATCCCGAACTCCGACTCGCGCTACTGCCTGCTCGGCGGCGTCGACATCGACGTCGACGGCCTCGACAACCGCGACGACACCGACGACGACGGCGACCTGATCAGCGACGTCGACGAGCGCCGGATCAAGACCGACCCGCTCGTCGCCGACAGCGACGGCGACGGCGTCACCGACGGCTACGAGTACTACTCGGCGATCGACCTGAACTCCGCCGCGCTCCCGTACCCGGGCAAGCGGCCGTACCCCAACCCGCTCGACGGGGAGGACGGCGCCGGCGACCACGACGGCGACAGCCTGACGCTCGTGCAGGAGTACAAGGCCTGGCGGCTCACCGGCGGCACGCTGCCGCTGAGCTACAGCGCCGGCACCCAGTGGACCGGCGGCAAGCTGCCCGTCGGCAGCTACCCGGTCGGCACGGGCTACGACAACAACGGCGACGGCACCCTCTCCGACAACGAGAAGGACGCCGACCGCGACGGCCTGGCCAACGACGTCGAGGCGAACTCGTCGCTCAGCGACCCGAAGTGGTGGGACATCTGGTCCTCCCAGGAGTCGGTCAAGTGCACGCCCGACTACATGGAGTCCGTGTACCCCGGACCCGCCTACCAGGGCCTGAACTTCGTCGACGCGGACACCGACGGCGACGGCCTGAAGGACGGGGCCGACGACATCGACCACGACGGCTTCACCAACGCGATGGAGCAGGGCCGCCCGTCGGACTGGTGCACGACCTACGTGTCGACCGGCCACCCGGGGACCGACAAGCTCGCGCGGATGCAGCCGTTCAACCCGTGCAAGCCGGTCTACTCCGACGCCTGCCACGTCAAGGCGCCGCTCGCCTACTACGGTCGCAACGAGGACTGGGAGAGCCCGCACCACCAGCAGGGCCCGTAGTCCCGGGGAGGAGGAGTACGGTGCACGTCGCGTGCGCCGCCTCGTCCTCCTCGTCAGCGCCATCGTGCTCGTCGACACGATGTTCTACGCGGTGGTCACGCCGCTGCTGCCGACCTACGCCGACGAGCTCGACCTCGGCAAGACCGCCTCGGGGATCCTCGCGGCGGCCTACCCGGCCGGCACCCTGATCGGGGCGATCCCCGCCGGCATCGTCGCCGCGCGCCTGGGCGCGAAGCCCACCGTGCTGCTCGGCCTCGCGCTGCTCGCGGTCTCGACGCTGACGTTCGGGTTCGCCGGGGACGTCGTCGTGCTCGACGGCGCCCGTTTCGTGCAGGGCCTCGGCGGCGCCTGCTCCTGGGCGGGCGGCCTCGCCTGGCTCGTCGAGGCGGCGCCACCCGAGACGCGCGGCGCGGTGATCGGCACGGCGCTCGGCGCCGCGATCGGCGGCTCGCTGCTCGGCCCGGTCGTCGGGGCGCTCGCGGAGGCCACCTCGCCCGAGGCGGTCTTCAGCTCGGTCGTCGTGCTCGCGGGCGGTCTGGCGCTGGCGGCGGCCCGCACCCCCGGCACCGGACGGCCCGACGCCCAGCCGCTGCGCGTGCTCGTCGACGCGGTCCGCACCGCGCCGGTGCTCGTGGCGATGTGGCTCGTGGCGCTCCCCGCGTTCGCGTTCGGGATGGTCGGCGTGCTCGGCGCGCTGCGGATGGACGGCTTCGGGGCGGGCGGTGCGGCCGTCGGCGCCGCGTTCCTCGTCGCCGCCGCGGTCGAGGGGGTCGTCAGCCCGCTCGTCGGCCGCGTCAGCGACCGGCGCGGCCGGCTCGTGCCCGTCCGGGCCGGGCTCGCCGCGGCGACCGTCGTGCTCGCGCTGGTCACCGTGCCGCAGACGGCGCTGCTGCTCGGCATCGCGATCGTCGCGACGAGCGCCGCGCTCGGCACGTTCTGGGCGCCGGCGATGGCGATGCTCTCCGACGCCGCGGAGTCCGCGCGGCTGCAGCAGGGGCTCGCGTTCGCCCTCGTCAACCTCGCCTGGGCGACCGGGCAGGTGGCGGGCTCGGGCCTCGGCGGCGGACTCGCCGAGGCGACCGCGGACGGCGTGCCGCTGGGCATCGCGGCGCTGTGCTGCGCGGTGACGCTCGCGGTCCTGCAGGTCCGGCCGGTGCGCCTGGGGGGAGAGTCGCAGGCCGCCGCCCCCTAGTGGGGGCATGGACCCCGTCGAGGACCTCGCCGTCGAGCTGCGCGACCGCCTGCTGCGGGAGGTGGCGATCGACGACGGCGGGGACGACCTGACCGACCGCATCCGGCGGCTGGTCGAGCGCGAGGCGGCGGTGCTGCCGGCGGACACGCGCGAGGCGCTGTGCGCGCGGATCGCGGAGCGGTCGTTCGGGCTCGGGCCGCTGGAGCCGCTGCTGGCCGACCCGGAGGTCGACGAGATCATGGTCGGCGGCACCCGCCCCGTGTGGGTGGAGCGCCACGGCCGGCTCGAGCCCACCACGGTGCGGTTCGCGCGCGAGGACGACCTGCGGCACGCGATCGAGCGGATCCTCGCCCCGGTCGGCCGGCGCGTGGACGAGGCCGAGCCGCTGTGCGACGCGCGGCTGCCCGACGGCTCGCGCGTGAACGTCGTGCTGCCGCCCCTGGCGGTCGACGGGCCGCAGCTGACGATCCGCCGCTTCCGCAGCCGTCCGCTGCTCGCCGACGAGCTCGTTGCGCGGGGCAGCTGGCCGGCCGGCACGCGGGAGCTGCTGCACGCCGCGGTGCGGCAGCGCCTGAACGTCCTGGTCTGCGGCGGCACCGGCTCGGGGAAGACGACGACGCTCGGGGCGCTCTCGGCGTTCGTCGGGCCCGACGAGCGGATCGTGACGATCGAGGACACGGCCGAGCTGCGGCTGCAGCAGCCGCACGTCGTGCGGCTCGAGGCGCGGCCCGCCAGCGTCGAGGGGCGCGGCGAGGTCACGATCCGCCGGCTCGTCCGCAACGCGCTGCGGATGCGGCCCGACCGGATCGTCGTGGGGGAGGTCCGCGGGCCCGAGGCGCTCGACATGCTCGCCGCCATGTCCAGCGGTCACGACGGTTCGCTGTGCACGGTGCACGCGTCCTCGACGCACGAGGCGCTGCGGCGCCTGGAGGTCCTGGCGCTGATGGCCGACGTCGGGCTGCCGCATGCGGCGGTGCGCGAGCAGGTCGCCGCCGCGATCGACCTCGTCGTCCACCAGGCCCGGCGCGCGGACGGCTCGCGCCGCGTGGTCCAGGTGGCCGAGGTCCGCCGCCGCGACGACGGCAGCGCCGAGCCCGTGGAGCTGCTGCGCACCGACGAGTCGGGCCGGCCGACCTGGCGGCACCCGGAGGACCCGCGCCTGCGGGCGGCGGTCGCGGCGGTGGCGCCGTGAGCCTGACCGTCCTGTGCGCGGCGGGCGCGGGAGCACTGGCCGTGCTGGCGCTCGCCGAGCTCGTGGGGGTCGTGCAGGCGGGCGGCCTCGGGCGGCTGGCGGCCCGGCTGACGGACCCGTGGCGCTCGGCGGGGCGGGACGGGCACGTCACCGACGCGGAGCGCCGCCGGCTCGGGATCGTGTGCGGCGCGACGATCGCGGCCGCCGCCTGGCTCGTGCTGGGCATCGGCCCGGCGCTCGTCTGCGCGGTCGCCGGCCCGTGGACCGCCGGGCGCCTGCTGCGCGCCCGGCGCGAGCGCTGGCGGATCCAGGCGGGGGAGGGCGTGCCGCTGCTGGCCCGCGCGCTCGCCGACGCGCTCGCGGGTGGCCGCTCGCTGCGCGGCGCGGTGCTCGCCGCCGCGCAGGACGGTGCGGTGCGCGGTGCCACCGGTGTGGAGGTCCGGGCGCTGGCCCGCGAGCTCGAGCTCGGCCGCCCGACCCCGGTCGCCCTGGAGGACTGGGGGGCCCGCCTGCGGTCCCCCGGCACGGACGTGCTCGTCGCCGCCGTGCTGCTGCAGCGCGAGTCCGGCGGAGATCTCGCCGGGCTCCTGCGCGACCTCGCGGGCGACCTGGAGGAGGGGCGCCGCGCGACCGCCGACGCCCGGACGGCGACCGCGCAGGCACGGCTGACCGCACGCCTCGTCGCCGGGCTGCCCGTGGGTGCCGGGGTGCTCGCCGAGCTCGCGGCGCCCGGCACGATCACCGGGATGCTCGCCGAGCCGCTCTCGCGGCTGCTCGCCGCGGGTGGGGTGGTGCTGCTGGTCGCAGCGCTCGTGGTCGTGGGGCAGCTCGCCCGGGTGCCGCGGTGAGCGTCGCGGCGCTCATCGCCGGACTGGCGGCCGCGAGCGCGGTCGCGGCGCTCGGGGCGGCGGCGCAGGCCCACGCGGCGCGGCCGCCGCGCGCCGAGCCGGCCGCCGACCGCGGCGCGCCGGCCCCGGGCCCGGCGCTCGCCGCGCTGCTGCGGCTCGGCCGCCGGACCGGCGCACCGCGGCCGAGCCGCGGCCTGGCGGGGCGCCTGGCCGCCGCGGGGCTCGACGCGCGGCTCACCCCGGCGGACCTGATGGCGATCAAGGGCGCGACCGTGCTGCTCGTCGCCGCCGTCGGCCTGACGCTGCTCCCGGCGCTCGGCGGGACCGCCGCGCTGCCGCTGCTGCTGGTCGCCGCGGGCGGGGGCTTCCTCGTCCCCGACCGCTGGCTGGTCCTGCGCGCGCGCCGGCGGGCGGCGGTCATGGCGGTCGAGGTCGCCGACGTGCTCGACCTGCTGCGGGTCGGGGTGGCGGCCGGGCGCGGGCCCGTCCGCGCACTGGCGGAGGTCGGCCGCCGACACCCGGGTCTGCTGGCCGCCGAGCTGCGGCGCACCGCGCGGGAGATCGGGGCGGGTACGCGCCGGGAGGAGGCGCTCGAGGCGCTGCGGGCGCGGTGCCCACTCCCGGCGGTCGCGGCGCTCGTCGCCGCGCTGCGCCGGGCGGAGCGTCACGGGGTACCGCTCGCCCCGGCGCTGGCGGCGATCGCCGCCGACGCGCGCGCCGACCGCGTCCGGCTGCTCGCCGACCACGCCGCCCGCGCCGCGCCGAAGATCCAGCTCGTGATCGCGCTGCTGCTCGTCCCCGGGGTCCTGCTGCTGGTCGCCGCGGCGATGGTCAGCACGCTCTGAGCGGTCGGCGCCCCCGATCCGGGGCGCCGACCGCGACGCGGACCGGCTACTTCACGGTGAGCACGAAGCGCGAGCGGTAGGTGTCGCCCTCGCGCTTGGCGCCCGCGACGATCGCGCCGAACGCGTCGAGGTAGGGCTTGGCCTGCTGGAAGCTCGGGTCGCTGCCCGCGCCGAGCGCGAGGAACGACACGACGGTCGGGAAGTCGAGGTAGAACGCGGGCTTGATCCCGTCCCCGACCTTCGCGGCGGCGGCCTTGAACGCGGCCTGGTCGCCGAGCCGGTCGCCGGAGCCACCCTCGAGCGTCTTCTGCACGAGCGTCGGGTTGACGCCGACGACGAAGCGGTCGTCCTTCAGCCCGACGAGCAGCTCGAACGGGGCGCCGTCCCCGAGCGGGACGCGGAACCCGGCGTCGGCGCCGGCGGGCGCGCGCTGCACGACCTGCTGGCCGCTGAACCGCTCGATCAGCGGCACGATCTTCGTCAGCGCTGCCTTCGTCTTGGCCGGGTCCTTCGAGGTCACCACGAGCCCGCCGCCGACGTCCGCGAGCGAGCGGCCCTGCACGAACAGGGCGCCCTGGCCCATCCAGGAGAGCAGGTCGTCCTCGATCGAGAGGCCGAGCGAGGACTCGAGGCCGCGCAGGAGCGTCTGCGGGTCCTGGCCGGCGACCGGGCCGATCGCCCCGATCTGCTGGATCGCCTGACGCGCGATCGCGCCGATCTCCCCGAGGCCGACACCCAGCACGGTGCCGCCGGGCAGGTCGGCCAGCGCGGCCGCCGGGTCACCGGCCGCCTGCTGCGCGGGAAGGCCCTGCTGGGCGGTCTCGATGCGGATCGCGCCGTCGTCGACCGCGATCGCGGCGGTCACCGAGGTCGCGCCGCCGAGCGCCTGCTGCAGCGGCTCGATCTGGGAGGCGATGAGCGGCTCGCTGGCCGTCAGCGCCTGGACGCCCTTCAGCACGTCGATGTAGACGAAGCCGAGCGCGTCGTCCTGGCTGGTGTTCTCGCGCGCCTTCTTGAAGGCGGCCGCGTCGTCGAGCTGCGAGTCCGCCTTGGCGGCGTCGACCGCGGACTTGTAGCCCGCCTCGGTCCCGATCACGAACGTGTCCCCGGCCGGGCCGGCGACGAGGTCGTCGTCGCCGGTCTCGCGCAGGTACTTCTCGCCGTCGTACTCGGCCTCGACGGTGTCCTTGCCGTCGCCCTTGAGCGCCTCGAACGCCTTGTCGTTGTCCTTCGAGGCGATCGCGACGGCGAAGTCGGGCTTCTCCGGATCGCGCAGGGAGGTGATCGCGACGGCGGCCTTGTCCCCGAGCCAGGGGTCGATGCTCTTGTCGAAGCTCGCCCCGTCCTGGTCCTTGACCACCTGGTCGATGGCCTTGGTGATCTCGGCCGCCGGGTCCTGCGTGCGCAGCACCTTCTTGGCGACCGCCTCGACGTCGCTGCGCAGGTCGCCGTCCGGGCGGACCGTCAGCTCGAAGTACAGCGGGGCGCTGGCGGGGATCACCGCGGCCGGGTCGGTGCCCGCGTCGCCGCTCTCGCTGTCGCCGCAGCCGGCGAGGGCGAGTGCGGCGACGGCGGCGCCACCGAGGGCGAGGCGTCGGAGGTCGGGAAGGGTCGGGGCGGGCACGCGGGGCTCCTCGGACGGGGGGACGACGGCCCGCTCATGGTAGGGCCGCCTCGGGACGGTCGCCTCACACCGTTCCCCCTGCGGCCCTCGCGCACACCCGCTCCCACCGGTCCTCACACGATTCCCCACCGGAACGCCCCTCCGACGCACATCCGGCGGACGGAAGCCGCCGGAAGGGCCTCGGATGGACGGGTGTCGGGCCTGCAACGTCCCGTGCAGGAGCCGGTCGTCCCACGCGGAATCCCCGATGAACACTGAGGTTTTCGCCGCGTCGTCCTTCTCGCACGAACTCCTGTGGGAAAAGTTGCATGAAAGGTGTTGACCGGTGGGAAAGGGTGGGCTAGCTTCCCGGGCCAGCGAACCGGGGTGGAGGGGCTCCTCCCACTCCTCCTCCCCGGTTCGCGCCTCCTTCACAGGGGCGGGACAGTGCTCCTCCGCGGATCCTTCGACTACACCCTCGACGCGAAGAACCGGCTCACCGTGCCGGCCAAGGTCCGCCACCACTTCGCCGAGGGCGCCGTCCTGGCCCGGGGCCTCACCCGCAACGTCTCGCTCTGGATCCCGGCCGAGTTCGACGCGTACTCGACCGACATGCTCAGCGGCTTCGACCCGCTCGACGAGGACTACGCCACGCTGGACTCGCACCTCGTCGGCGGCTCCCACGACGTCGAGCTCGACAGCGCCGGCCGCATCGCGATGCCCTCGCGCCTCGCGCAGTACGCGGGCATCACCAAGGACGTCGTCCTCGTCGGCAGCAAGACCCACATCCAGATCTGGGACCGCAGCACCTGGGACGCGCGCAGCGAGCGGCTCCCCGACGCCGTCCAGGACATCTCGCGCCGCCGCAAGGGCGCGTCCCGCCTCCCGACCCTCGGCCAGGCGTGAGCCGGCTGCTCGACATCGTGGCCCGCGAACACGTCCCCGTCCTCGCCGGCGAGCTCATCGACCTCCTGGCCCCCGCGCCGGGGGAGACCGCCGTGGACTGCACCTTCGGGGCGGGCGGGCACGCCCGGCTCGTCGCCGAGCGTCTCGGGCCGGACGGCGAGCTCATCGCCATCGACCGCGACCCCGAGGCCGAGGGCCGCTTCGCCGCGCTCGCCGCCGAGCTGCCCTGCCGCACCCGCTTCCTGCGCGCGGGCTTCGCCGAAGGGCTCGAGGAGCTCCGCGAGGAGGGCGTCCGCGCCGACCTCGTCTACCTCGACCTCGGCATGAGCTCGATGCAGATCGACACGCGCGAGCGCGGGTTCTCCTACAGCTACGACGCGCCGCTGGACATGCGCATGGACACCACCCAGGAGCTCACCGCGGCCGAGCTCGTCGCGACCTGGGACGAGCGGGCGCTCGGCCGGCTGTTCAAGGAGTACGGGGACGAGCGGTTCTCCCGCCCGATCGCCCGCGCGATCGTCCGGGCCCGCGAGAGCGGCCCGCTCGAGACGACGACCGCGCTCGTCGACGTGATCACCGCCGCGGTGCCCGCGCCGGCGCGGTTCGCCGCCGGCCACCCGGCCAAGCGCGTCTTCCAGGCGATCCGCATCGCCGTCAACGACGAGTTCGGCCAGGTCGACCGCGCGCTGCCGGTCGCCTGGGACGTCCTGCGCGTGGACGGCCGCTTTGCAGGTATCTCGTTCCACTCGGGCGAAGACCGCCGCGTGAAGCGGTTCCTCGCGGACCTCGCCCAGGGGTGCATCTGCCCGCCCGACTTCCCGGTGTGCGCCTGCGGGCGCACCCCGCAGGCCGAGCTGCTGGGACGCGGCATCGTGCCGACCCCCGGCGAGATCGCCGACAACCCGCGTGCCGCCTCAGCACGGATGCGCGCCGCCCGCAAGCTCCAGGAAGGACCCGTCGCATGACCCCGCCCGCCGCGGCAGCCGCCCGCAGCACCCATGCCCCCGCCCGCCGGCCCGCCGCACGGCCGCGGCCCCGGCCGGTGCCCGCCCCGGCGCCCGCACGGCGCCCGGGACGGCCCGCCGCCCGTCCGGCGGCCCGGCCCGCCGCCGCGCGCGGGTCCCAGCTGACGCTGCTGGACCGGATCATCCGGGGCCGCCTGTGGATCGTCCTGCTCGCCGGCGCGCTGATGGGCCTCGTGTTCCTGCAGGTGTCGCTGCTGAAGCTCAACTCCGGGATCGGCCGGGCGGTGCAGACCTCCTCGACGCTCGAGCGCCAGAACGCGCTGCTGCGCGGCGAGATCGCGCGGCTCGACGCGGGGGAGCGCATCCAGACCGCTGCGACCGGCCTCGGCCTCGTCATGCCCGCGCCCGGCGACCGCAACTACCTGACCGTCCGCCCGGGCGACGCCGCCCGCGCCGCCCGCTCGATCACCGCGCCCGCACCGGTCGTGCAGCAGGCGCTCGAGCCCGGCGCCACGGGCGTCGCGGGCGCCCCGGCCGCCACCGCCGCGCCCGCGGTCACGCCGGCCGCCGCGCCCACGCAGACCGCCTCCGCGCCCGCCGCGACCGCGCCCGACCCGGCCGCGCAGGCCGCCCGGGCGCCCGCGCAGACCACCGCCGCGCCGCAGACCTCGACCACCGCAGCGCCCGCGGGCACGGCCGCGCCTCCCGGCACCCCGTCCACGTCGGCGCCCGCGCAGCAGCCGACCGCCGGCGGCGTCGTCGCGGACCCGACGGCGGGATAGCGCCGTGACGATCGTCGACCGCCGCATCTCGCTGCTGTTCGCGGCGTTCCTGCTGCTCCTGACGCTCGCGTTCGTCCGCGCGTTCTGGCTCGGCGCCGTGCGCGGCGACAGCCTCGCGCGCGCGGCGAACACGCAGCAGGTCGTCACCGCCGAGGTGCCCGCCCAGCGCGGGCTCATCGTCGACCGCGAGGGCGTCGACCTCGCGGTCAGCGAGCCGGCCGACGACGTCAGCGCCACCCCGTACCTCGTCAAGGACCCGGTCCGGGCGGCCGCGCGCCTGGCCCCGATCCTCGGCATCCCGTCCGCCGAGCTCACCGAGAAGCTCTCGCGCCGTGACACCGGCTTCGTCTACCTCGCGCGCCGCGTCGCGGCCGACAAGGCCGACCGCGTCGAGCGCCTGAAGATCGAGGGGATCGACCTCACGCCCGGCACCCGCCGCGTCTACCCGCGCGACTGGCTCGCCACCCAGGTGCTCGGCACCGTCGGCACCGAAGGGCACGGGCTGGCGGGCATCGAGTACCTCCGCGACGAGCAGCTGCACGGCACCGACGGGCGTCGCCGCACCGTCCGCGACGCCAAGGGCGAGCCGATCGAGACGACCGACCTGCGGACCGCCAAGCCCGGCGAGAACCTCGAGCTGACGCTCGATGCCGCCCTCCAGAGCAAGGTCGAGAGCGTCCTCGGGGACGTCGGCGAGCGCTACCGGCCCAAGAGCGCCACCGCGATCGTCATGGACCCGAAGACCAGCGAGGTCCTCGCGATGGCCAACTGGCCGCGGGTCAACGCCAACGACCCGGGCGCCGCCCCGCCCGAGGCGCTGCAGAACCGCGCGGTCGGCCTGACCTACGAGCCCGGCTCGACGTTCAAGGCGTTCACCGTCGCCGGGGCGCTCGAGGACGGCAAGGTCACCCCCGACACCCAGTTCAACCTGCCGCCGCAGATCGTCGTCGCGGACCGCACGATCGGCGAGTCGCACCCGCGCGGCCCGATCACCCTGAGCACGGCGGGGATCCTCGCGCAGTCCTCGAACGTCGGGTCGATCCTCATCGGCCAGCGGCTCGGGAAGGTCGAGTTCGACCGCTGGGTGCGCAGGTTCGGGTTCGGGACGCCGACCGGCGTCGACCTGCCGGGCGAGGAGCGCGGCATCGTGCCGCGCGTGAACCAGTACTCGGGCTCCTCGATGGGCAACCTGCCGATCGGCCAGGGCCTCTCGGTCACGCCGCTGCAGATGACCTCCGCCTACGCGGCGATCGCCAATGGCGGCGTCCTGCGGTCCCCGCAGATCATCCGCGCGGTCAACGGCCGCCGCGTCCCGCGCGCGAAGGGCACCCGGATCATCAGCCGCACGACCAGCGCGCAGATCCGCAGCATGCTCGAGGGCGTCTTCGCCCCGGGCGGCACCGCCGCGGAGGTCGCGATCCCCGGCTACAAGCTCGCGGGCAAGACCGGCACCGCGAACAAGGTCGACACGAAGACCGGCGAGTACTCCAAGGCGAACTACATCGCCTCGTTCACGGGCTTCGCGCCCGCGGCCAGGCCGGAGCTGCTCGTGTCGGTGATCGTGGACGAGCCCAAGGGCGAGATCTACGGCGGCAAGATCGCCGCCCCGGCCTTCGGGAAGATCACCGAGTTCGCGCTGACCCACCTGCGCGTCCCGCCCAGCTGACACACTGCCCGACGCATGACGCTGCGCGAGGTGATCGGCGACGCCGCCCGCGACGCCCCGCACGTCGAGGTGAGCGCACTCGCCTACGACAACCGCACGGTCACCCCCGGGACCGTGTTCTTCTGCGTGCCCGGGTTCACCCGCGACGGGCACGACTTCGCCCCGGACGCCGTCGCCCGGGGCGCGGCGGCGCTCGTCGTGCAGCGGCCGCTGGGCCTCGGGGTCCCCGAGGTCGTCGTCCCCGACGTGCGCGCCGCGATGGCGCCGGCCGCCGCCCGGCTGCACGGCGACCCGACCGCGCGCCTGCGCACGACCGGCATCACCGGCACGAACGGCAAGACCACGACGGCGCACCTCGTCCGCGCGCTGCTGGAGCACGCGGGCACCGCCACCGGCATGCTCGGCACGGTCACCCAGGTCGTCGGCGGGCAGGAGACGGCGTCGGTGCGCACCACGCCGGAGGCGATCGACCTGCAGCGCACGTTCGCGGCGATGCTCGACGGCGGCGACGCGGCCTGCGTCATGGAGGTCAGCTCGCACGCGCTGCGGCTGCGGCGCGCCGACGCGATCCACTGGGACGTCGCGGTCTTCACGAACCTCACGCAGGACCACCTCGACTTCCACCCCGACATGGACGACTACTTCGCCGCCAAGCGCGAGCTGTTCGTCCCCGTCTCGCCCGCCGGCCGCCCGCCCGCGACCGCGGTCGTCAACGTCGACGACCCGTGGGGCGCCCGCCTCGCCGCCGACCTCCCGGGCGTCGTGACGGTCGGGATCGACCGCGAGGACGCGTCGCTGCGCGCCACCGACGTCGTCAGCCGCGTCACGGGCACGACCTTCACCGCCGCGGGCCGCTCCTGGTCGCTGTCGCTGCCCGGCCGCTTCAACGTCCTCAACGCGCTGTGCGCGATCGCCGCCGTGCGCGCGCACGGCGTGCCGGACGAGGTCATCGCCGACGGCCTCGCGGCGTTCGGCCGCGTCCCGGGCCGCTTCGAGCCGGTCGACGAGGGGCAGGACTTCGGCGTGCTCGTCGACTACGCGCACACCCCCGACGCGCTGGAGAACGTGCTCGCCGCCGCGCGCGGGCTCGCCGGCGGGCACCGCGTCCTCTGCGTCTTCGGGGCCGGCGGTGACCGCGACCGCGCGAAGCGGCCGCTGATGGGGGAGATCGCCGCGCGCCTCGCCGACGTCGTCGTGGTCACGAGCGACAACCCGCGCTCGGAGGACCCGCAGGCGATCCTCGCGGACATCACCGCCGGGATCGAGCGCGACGACGCCGTCGTCATCGAGGACCGCCGCGCCGCGATCGCCCACGCGATCGGCGCCGCCCGCACCGGCGACGTCGTCGTCGTCGCGGGCAAGGGCCACGAGCAGGGGCAGGAGCTGGCCGGGGGCGAGAAGATCCCGTTCGACGACGTCACGGTGGCCCGGGAGGCGCTGCGCGATGCTTGACCGATCACCCCAGTGGATCGCCGACGCGGCGGGCGCGCACCTGCGCGAGCCGCAGTCCGCGGGCGACGGCCCCACCCGCGTCGTCATCGACTCGCGCGGCGTCGGTCCCGGCGACCTGTTCGTCGGGATCGCGGGCGAGCGGGTCGACGGCGGCCACTTCGCCGCCACCGCCCTGGAGGCGGGCGCCTGGGGCGTGCTCGTCGAGCCCCGGCACGCCGACAGCCTGCCGCCCGGCACCGGTGGGGTCGTGCTCGCCGCCGAGGATCCGCTCGCGGCGCTGCAGCGCCTCGCGACCGCGTGGCGGCGCCAGCTCGCCGCCGTCGTCATCGGCGTCACCGGCTCGACCGGCAAGACCTCCACGAAGGACGTGCTCGCCGCGATGCTGCGGGCCGCGGGCCGGCGCGTCACCGCCACCAGCCAGAACCTCAACACCGAGATCGGGCTGCCGCTGACGGTCCTGTCGGCGCCGCACGGCACCGAGGTCCTCGTGCTCGAGATGGCGATGCGCGGCCCCGGCCAGATCGCCGAGCTCGCGCGGATCGCGGAGCCGGACATCGCGATCGTCACGAACATCGGGCCCGTCCACCTCGAGCTGCTCGGGTCGATCGGCGCGATCGCCCGCGCGAAGGCCGAGCTGCTGGACGGCCTGCGTCCCGGGGGCACCGCGATCGTGCCCGCCGACGAGCCGCTGTTGGAGCCCCACCTGCGCGACGACCTGCACGTGGTGCGGTTCGGGTCGGGCGGCGACGTCACCGAGCTCCCCGGCGTCACGCTGCTGTCCGCCGGTCAGCCGCTCACCTCGGCGCACATGGCGCGCAACGCGCTCGCCGCGGCCGCCGCCGCGCGCGCCGCCGGGGTCGAGCCCGCGGGCGAGGTCGACGTCGCGCTCAGCGCCATGCGCGGCCAGCGCGAGCGCCTGCAGGGCGGCGTCGTCGTCGTGGACGACTGCTACAACGCCAACCCGATGTCGATGCGCGCCGCCCTGGACGACCTCGCCGCGACGGCGCCCGGCCGCAAGGTCGCCGTGCTCGGCGACATGCTCGAGCTCGGCCCCGACGGCGGCCGCTTCCACAGCGAGCTCGGCGTGCACGCCCGCGACGTCGGGGTCGACGTCCTCGTCACCGTCGGACCGCTGGCCGCCTACCTGGGCGCCGGCTCCGGCCTGGGCGCCGTGCAGTCCGTCGAGGACGCCGAGCAGGCCGCGCGGCTCGTGCCGACGCTCGTGCAGGACGGGGACACCGTGCTCGTGAAGGCGTCGCGCGGCGTCGGACTGGAGGCCGTCAGCGCCGCGCTGCGCGCGGCCCGGCCCCCCGCGGACGGGGCGCGCTGATGGGCGAGATCCTCATCGGCGGTACCGCCGCGCTGCTCATCTGCGTCTTCCTCAGCCCCCGGTTCATCGCCGGGATGCGCCGCCGCCAGTTCGGCCAGCACATCCGCGAGGAGGGCCCGGCCGGCCACCACGCCAAGGCGGGCACGCCGACGATGGGCGGCGTCATCATCTTCGCCGCCATCAGCGTCCCGTTCCTGATCCTCAGCGACTACGACTGGCGCTCGATCGGCGTGTTCGGCGTCGCGATCCTCTCGGCCATGCTCGGCTTCGCGGACGACGCCCAGAAGATCTTCCAGCGTCGCTCCCTGGGCCTGCGGGGACGGTGGAAGCTCATCGTCACGATCGGCATCTCGCTGCTGCTGTGGTTCGTCGCCGTCGAGCTGGCCGACCTGCCGCCGACCCTGCGCCTGCGGTCGCTGGACGCCACGATCGACCTCGGGGTCTTCTACCCGGTGCTCATCTACCTCGTGGTGGCGGGCACGACCAACGCGGTCAACCTCACCGACGGCCTCGACGGTCTCGCGGCCGGCTGCGTCGCGATCGTGATGCTCGCCTACCTGGGCATCACGTTCATCACCAGCGGCCAGGAGGACCTGGCGCTGCTGTGCGGCTGCGTGGTCGGGGCCTGCATCGGGTTCCTCTGGTACAACGCCTTCCCCGCCACGGTGTTCATGGGGGACACCGGGTCGCTCGGCCTCGGCGGCGCGGTCGCGGGGCTCGCGGTGATGACGAAGACCGAGGAGCTGCTCGTGCTGCTCGGCGGCATCTTCGTCGTCGAGGCGCTGAGCGTGATCATCCAGGTGTTCTGGTTCCAGAACTTCCGCAAGCGCGTCTTCCTGATGGCCCCGATCCACCACCACTTCGAGATGGCGGGCTGGTCGGAGACGAAGATCATCCTGCGGTTCTGGATCATCGCGTCGGTCTGCGCGGCGATCGGCTTCACGATCTACCAGCAGTCCGTCGCCTAGCCGCGCCGCGCCCGTGCTGCCTCCCGGCCCGTACCTCGTCGTCGGCCTGGCCCGCTCGGGCCTCGCCGCCGGGCGCGCCCTGGTCGCCGCCGGGCACGCGGTCGTCGGCGTCGACAGCGGGCGGCCCGAGCTGCCCGCCGACCCCGGGTTCCCGGTCCACGACGGCAGCGACGGGCTCGCGCTGCTCGACGCGCACGGCATCGGCGCGGTCGTGAAGTCCCCCGGGGTGCCGCCGCACGCCCCGGTCGTCGCCGCCGCCCGCGAGCGCGGCATCCCCGTGCTGGGGGAGCTCGAGCTCGGCTGGCGGCTCGTCCCGCTCGACGTCGTCGCGGTGACCGGCACCAACGGCAAGACCACGGTGTCGGAGTGGCTCGGCCACGCGCACCGGGTCGCCGGCCGGCCGGTGCACGTCGTCGGGAACGTCGGGACCGCGTACACCTCGCTGATCGACGCGCACGAGCCGGGCGCCACCGTCATCGCGGAGTGCTCGAGCTACCAGCTGCACGACACGCTCGCGTTCCGTCCCGACGTCGGGATCCTGCTGAACCTCGGCAGCGACCACCTGAACTGGCACGGCACGGTCGACGCCTACCGGGACGCCAAGCGCCACGGCATGTTCGCCCGCCAGCACGCGGCCGACACGGCGATCGCCCCCGGGGCGCTGCTGCCGCTCCCCGGCGACGGCGCGGCGATCGACCTCGACCTCGTCGAGCTGCCCGCCGAGCCGGCGCTGCAGGGCGCCCACAACCGGGTCAACGCCCGGGCGGTCACCGCCGCGTGCCGCGCGCGCGGCATCCCCGAGGAGGCGATCGCCCAGGCGCTCGTGACCTTCGCGGGGGTCGAGCACCGCCTGCAGGAGCTCCCGCCCGTCGGCGGCGTGCGGTTCGTCAACGACTCCAAGGCGACGAACGTCGAGTCGGCCCTGACCGCGCTCGCCGCGTTCGACGTCCCGCTGCACCTGATCCTCGGCGGCGACGACGCCAAGCAGGAGGACTTCGGCCCGCTGCGCGCCCCGGTCGCCGCGAAGGCCGCCTCGGTCCAGCTGGTCGGGGCCGCCGCGGGGCGCCTGCGCGACGCGCTCGGCCGCGGCGAGGACCGCGGCGACCTCGAGCGCGCGGTCGCCGCCGCGGCCGCGCTCGCCCGTCCGGGCGAGGTCGTCCTGCTGTCCCCGGCGTGCGCGAGCTTCGGGCAGTACCGGGACTTCGAGGAGCGCGGCCGGCACTTCGCGGCGCTCGTGGCCGCGCGCCACCCGTAGCGAACACCGTCCGCGGCGGGAGGGACCCGTCACGCCGCGGCGAACAGAGGTCCGGATGCGTCGCGTCGCCGCCACCGCGAAGCGCAGGACCCCTGCGCACCCCCTGGAGTACAACCTCCTGATGACGGCGACGCTGTGCCTGCTCGCCGCGGGCGCCGTCATGGTCTTCAGCGCCTCGTCGGCCACCACGCTCCTGGAGGGCCACGGCGACGGCACCTCCTACCTCGTGAAGTACCTCGTGTTCGGGACGCTCGGGTTCGTCGGCCTGACCGTGCTGTCGCGCGCCTCGCTGCCGCGCATCCTCGCGTTCACCCCGGGCCTGCTGATCTTCTGCTTCGTCTGCCTGCTCGCGGTCCGCACGCCGCTGGGCGTCAGCGGCGGCGGCGCGCAGTCGTGGCTGGGCGTCGGGCCGCTGACGTTCCAGCCGTCGGAGCTCACGAAGCTCGCGCTGATCCTCTACGCGGTGCGGATGCTCGCGGTGAAGCCGGGCCCGCCGCAGCACCCGCGCGAGCTCATGCCGCTCGCGGTCGTCGCCGGCCCGCTGCTGCTGCTGATCGCCAGCCAGCCCGACCTCGGGACCGCGATCGTCGTGTCGTTCACGGTCGCGGCGGTGCTCGTCGCCGCGGGCGTGCCCGTGCGCTGGCTGCTTGTCGTGGTCGCGGTCGCGGGCTTCCTGGCGCTGCTCTACGCGCTGTCGGCGGACTACCGCCGCGCGCGCCTCACGAGCTTCCTCGACCCCTGGGACACCGCGGGGACCACCGGCTTCCAGTCGGTCCAGGGACAGATCGCGCTCGGATCCGGCGGCTTCTTCGGGCTCGGGCTCGGCCAGTCGGTGCAGAAGATCTACTACCTGCCCGAGGCGCACACCGACTTCATCCTCGCGATCATCGGCGAGGAGCTCGGGATCGCCGGGATCGCCGGGATCCTCTTCCTCTTCGGCGTCATCGGCTACGCGGGCCTGCGCGTGGCGAAGATGGCGCGGGACCCGGGCGCCAAGCTCCTGGCCGCGGGCATCACGGCGATGGTGCTCGGCCAGGCCTGCCTGAACATCTTCACGGTCCTCGGGCTGGCGCCGATCACCGGCGTCACGCTGCCGTTCGTCTCCTACGGGATCACGAGCCTGTGGACCGTCCTGGCCTCGATGGGCCTGCTGCTGAACATCGCGAGCGGGGGGACGACCGGGCTGCGCGCCCGCCAGGCTCCCCGCCGCCGACCGAGGATGGACGACCGTGACGAAGGTCGTGATCGCCGCCGGCGGGACAGCGGGGCACGTGGTGCCGGCGCTGGCGGTCGCCGACGCGCTGCGGGCTGAGGGCGCGGAGGTCGCGTTCGTCGGCGGGGACCGCGCGGAGGCCGAGCTGGTGCCCGCCGCCGGGTACCGGCTGCACCGCATCCACGTCGAGGGCATCAGCCGCTCCAACCCGCTGAAGGCCGCGCGCGCGGTCGGTCGTGCGGCGGGGGCGCTGCGCGCGGCGCGACGGATCCTGCGCGAGGAGCGCCCGGACGTCGTGATGGGCGGCGGCGGCTACGTGGCCGGCCCGGTCGGCGCGGCCGCGCTGCGCGCGAAGCTGCCGCTCGTCCTCACCGAGGCCGACAGCCACCTGGGCCTGACCAACCGCCTGCTCGCCGGACGCGCGACCCGGGTCTGCCTGGCCTTCCCGCTGCCCGGACGGGAGGGTGACCGCTACCGCGTGACCGGCCGTCCGGTGCCGCCGCCCGCCACCGACCGGGCCGCGGCGCGCGCCCGCTTCGGCCTGGCCGACGGGGACACGTGCCTGCTCGTGTTCGGCGGGTCGCTGGGCGCCCGCAGCCTCAACGAGGCGACGATCGGCGCGTACGGGACGGCGGCGCCCGCCGGCCTGCGGGTCCTCCACGCGGCCGGCCGGCGCGACCATGACGACCTCGCCGCCCGCCTGGGCGATCCCGCGCCGGCGCACTACGACCTGCGCCCGTACATCGACGGCTTCGGCGAGGCGCTGCTGGCCTGCGACCTGTGCGTCGCCCGGTCGGGCGGCTCGGTCTTCGAGGTCGCGGCGGCGGGGCGGCCCGCGGTGCTCGTGCCCTACCCGCACGCGGCCGCCGACCACCAGACCGGCAACGCCCGCTGGATGGTCGACGGGGGCGCCGCGGTCCTCGTCCCCGACGCCGAGCTCGACGCCGACCGGCTGCGCCGCGAGGTCGACGCGCTGCTGGCCGACCGCGACCGGCTCGCGGCGATGGCCGCCGCGTCGGCCGGGCTGGCCCGCCCGGACGCGGCCGCCGCGATCGCGGCCGAGGTGCTGGCCGCCGCCCGCGCGTCGTAGGCTGCGGCGCGATGCCCGCGTCCCGCCCCGACGGTCCCTGGTCCCACCGCCGCCTGCACCTCATCGGGGTGGGTGGCGCCGGCATGAGCGGCTACGCCCGCGTCTGCGCCCAGCTCGGCGCGCGCGTCAGCGGCAGCGACCGCGCGGAGGGCCCGCAGCTGCCGGGCCTGCGCGAGCTGGGGGTGGACGTCCACGTCGGCCACGACGCCGCCAACGTCCCGGCGGGGGACGACGTCGAGGTCGTCTACTCCTCGGCGGTCCCGGCGGACAACCCCGAGCGCGCCGCCGCCCGCGAGCGCGGGCTGCGCGCGGTGCCGCGTGCCGAGCTGCTGGCCGAGCTGAGCGCGCTGCGCCGGACGCTCGCGATCGCCGGGGCGCACGGCAAGACGACGACGACGTCGATGGCCGCGCACGTGCTGCTGGCCGTCGACGGCCCGGACCCGGCGTACCTGATCGGCGGGGCGCTCACGACGACCGGCCTGCACGCCGACTGGCCCGCGGGTGACGGCTGGCTGGTCGTCGAGGCCGACGAGTCGGACCGCTCGATGCTGCGCCTGGACGTCGACGTCGCCGTCGTCACGAACGTCGAGCTGGACCACCACGCCACCTACGGGTCGCTGCAGGAGGTCCGGGAGGTCTTCCGCGAGCTGCTGGACGGCCCGCCGCAGGCGGTGATCTGGGACCGTCCCGACCTGCTCGAGCTGCGCGACCCCGGGACACCGGTCGTCCCGTTCGACGCCACGGACGTGACGCTCGTGCCAGGCGGCAGCCGCTTCGCCTGGCGCGGCCACGAGGTGACGCTGGCGGTGCCGGGCGAGCACAACGCGCGCAACGCGGTCGCGGCGCTGGAGGCCTGCCGCCTGGCGGGGGCCGACGAGGCGCAGGCGGTCGCCGCGCTCGCGACCTTCCGCGGCGCGGGCCGGCGCTTCGACCGGCTGGGGGAGACCGCGCTCGGGGTGCCGGTGATCGACGACTACGCGCACCACCCGACCGAGGTCCGGGCGACGCTCGAGGCGGCGCGCTCCTACGGCTCCCGGGTCGTCGCGGTCTTCCAGCCGCACCTGTTCAGCCGCACGCAGCAGCTGCACCGCGAGTTCGGGGCGGCGCTGGCGCTGGCGGACGTCGCCGCGGTCGTGCCGATCTACCCGGCGCGCGAGGTCCAGGAGGACTTCCCGGGGATCACCGGCCTGTTGATCGCGCAGGCCGCCTGCGACGCCCGGCCGGGCATGCCGGTCCACTGGCTGCCGTCGCTGGCCGACGCCGAGCGCGTCGTCGGCGCGCTGCTGCGCCCGGGCGACCTCTGCGTCGTCATGGGCGCCGGTGACGTCGACGCCCTCGGGCGCGCGCTGGTGGCCTGACCGCCCGCGCGCCGGGTCGCCCGGGCGTCCACCGCGGGGAGGAGTTGCCGTCCGCGCGGCGAACGCCGAGTCGTGAGTGCCCGCTCCATCCCGCTGCCGCGCCTGCGCGTGCCGGCGGCCCGTCCGGTCGCGCCGCGCAGCCCGCACGCGCGCCGGCGCCTGCTCGCCGTGCTCGCGGTCGCCGGGCTCGTCGTCGCGACGTTCCTGATCGTCCGCGAGTCGAGTCTCGTCGCCGTCCGCGACGTCGAGGTCACCGGGGTCGCCGGTCGCGAGGGGGAGCGGATCCGTGGGGCGCTGCAGTCCGCTGCGCAGGACATGACGACGCTGCACGTGGACGTCGACGCGCTGCGCACCGCGGTCGCGCCGTACCCGATCGTCAAGGACGTGCGCGCCACCCCGGACTTCCCGCACGGGCTGCGCATCGACGTGGTCGAGCACGTGCCGGTCGCCGCCGTGGGGGTCGACGGGCGACGCGTCCCGGTCGCGAGCGACGGCACGCTGCTGCGCGGCTCCAACGCCAAGGGCCTGCCGGTGCTGCCGCTGCGCACCCCGCCCGCCGGCGACCGTGTCCCGGCCGGGCAGACGGCCCGCGTGGTCGCCGCCCTGGGCGCCGCGCCCGCGCCGTTGCGGGAGACGTTCTCCAAGGTCTTCGTCGGGCCGCGTGGCCTGACCGTCCGGCTGACCGCCGGGCCGGCGCTCTACCTCGGCACGACCGAGCGGATCGCCGCGAAGTGGGCGGCGGTCGCCCGCGTGCTCGCCGACCCGAGCTCGCGCGGGGCGACCTACCTCGACGTCCGGCTGCCGGAGCGGCCGACGGCCGGGGGCCTCGAGCAGGTCGCCGCCCAGCAGCAGCAGACCCTCGAGGCGGGGGCGACGGCGCCCGGCGCGGCGGTGACCGGCGCGGCCGGGGCGACCGGCGCGGCCGCCCCGGGGCCGAGCCCGACCGACGGGGTGACGCCCTAACCGGCGGCCACGCCCACCTCAACCCTCAACTTCAGGTCGAGTCTCGGCCGAGCCGGAAATCTCCTGCTCAGGTCGAGGGTTGGCCGTCATGCAATGCCCATTGCGGGGTAGGATTCCCGTTGACACCACGCAAAGGGCGCGCGTACCGTGCGTGCCCCCAAGCGGGGGACAGAACACCAAACTCTCAAGTGTCCCTCCAGAGTCGGACGGAATTTTCTTACATGGACAGCAGCGGCAGCTATCTCGCGGTCATCAAGGTCGTCGGCGTCGGCGGTGGTGGGACCAACGCGGTCAACCGCATGGTCGACGCGGGCCTTCGTGGCGTCGAGTTCATCGCGGCCAACACGGACGCGCAGGCGCTGCAGATGTGCGACGCCGACATCAAGCTCAACATCGGGCACGACCTGACCCGGGGCCTGGGCGCCGGCGCCAACCCCGACGTGGGCTTCGGCGCCGCGGCCGAGTCGCGCGACGACATCAAGGAGGCGCTGAAGGGCGCCGACATGGTCTTCGTCACCGCGGGCGAGGGCGGCGGCACCGGCACCGGCGCCGCGCCCGTCATCGCCGAGATCGCCAAGAACGAGATCGGTGCGCTCACCGTCGGCGTCGTCACCAAGCCGTTCTCCTTCGAGGGCTCCCAGCGGATGCGCCAGGCGGAGGAGGGCATCGCCCGCCTGCGCGAGGTCGTCGACACGCTCATCGTCATCCCGAACGAGAAGCTGCTCGGCATCGTCGAGCGCCGCACGACGATCATCGAGGCGTTCCGCGAGGCCGACAACGTGCTGCGCCAGGGCGTCCAGGGCATCACCGACCTGATCACGATCCCCGGTCTCATCAACCTCGACTTCGCCGACGTCCGCACGATCATGGCCGACGCCGGGTCCGCGCTCATGGGCATCGGCACCTCCGGCGGCGAGAACCGCGCCGGCGACGCCGCGAAGGCGGCGATCTCCAGCCCGCTGCTCGAGGACAGCGTCGAGGGCGCCACCGGCATCCTGCTGAACATCACCGGTGGGCACGAGCTCGGCCTCTTCGAGGTCAACGAGGCCGCCGAGATCGTCCAGGGCGCCGCCGACCCCAACGCGAACATCATCTTCGGCTCCGTCATCGACGAGCGCATGGGCGACGAGGTCCGCGTGACCGTCATCGCCACCGGCTTCGACCACGGCCGCGCCCGCCCGCGCACCGCGCGCGAGGAGACCTCCAAGCGCGCCGAGCGCACCACGAAGGACCGCTCGCCGCGCGTCGAGCGCTCGTCGCTGGAGATCAGCGACGACGACATCGACATCCCGCCGTTCCTGCGCTAGCCACCGCCCGACCGGGGGCGCGCCACGAGGGCGCCCCCCGGACCGCGCGGCGGCGCCCGCTCGACAAGCCGTCGAGGCGCTCTCCGATACCGTGGAGCGGGTGACCCAGGCGCAGACCCTCAGGCGCACCCCGCTCTACGAGACCCACGTCGCCGCGGGGGCGAAGATCGTCCCGTTCGCGGGCTGGGAGATGCCGGTGCAGTACGCCGGGATCAAGGAGGAGCACCACGCGGTGCGGACCGCCGCCGGGGTGTTCGACGTCTCCCACATGGGGCAGATCAAGACCTCCGGTCCGCAGGCGCTCGCGTTCCTGCAGCGCGTGCTCTCCAACGACGTCGAGAAGATCGCGGTCGGCGGCGCCCAGTACAGCCTCTTGTGCAAGGAGGACGGCGGCGTCCTGGACGACCTCTTCACCTACCGGCTGGCGCCCGACACCTACCTGACGGTCACCAACGCCGCGAACCACGAGAAGGACCTCGCGTGGTTCCAGGAGCAGGCCCGCGAGTTCCCCGACGTCGCCGTCGAGGACCAGGCCGACCAGCACGCGATGATCGCCGTGCAGGGCCCGCTCGCGCGCGAGATCGTGCAGGCGGTCGCCGACGGCCCGCTGCCGTCCCGGATGACCGCGGGCTCGGCGCGCCTGGCCGGCCACCACGCGCTCGTCTGCGGCACCGGCTACACCGGGGAGGACGGGGTCGAGATCCTCTGCGCCCCCGAGGTCGTCGCCGACGTGTGGGACCAGGTCGTGCGACGCGGCGCCGTGCCCGCCGGGCTCGCGGCCCGCGACACGCTGCGCCTGGAGGTCTGCTTCCACCTCTACGGCAACGACCTCATGGAGGAGCGCGGGCCGATCGAGGCCGGCCTGGGCTGGGCCTGCAAGGAGGAGACCGGCTTCATCGGCGCCGAGGCGGTCGCGCGCGTCCGCGCCGAGGGTCCCGCCGAGCGGCTCGTCGCGTTCACGATCACCGACCGGGGCATCGCCCGCCAGGGCAACCCGGTGCTCGGCGGGGGAGAGGTCACCAGCGGCACGATGTCGCCCTCGCTGGAGGTCGGCGTCGGCATGGCCTACGTGCCCGCCGGCCTCGCCGAGGTCGGCACCGCGCTGGAGATCGACGTCCGCGGCCGGACCCGGCAGGCCGTCGTGTCCGCCAAGCCCCTGTACGCCCGACCGGCCGCGTAGCCTCCGCAGCCGCACCGACCCGCCACACACGAGGAGAGAGACCACCACCATGGCCGACGCGAGCTACCCCGAGGGCCTGCTGTACCACCCCGAGCACGACTGGGCCCAGATCGACGGGGACGTCGCCACCTTCGGCATCACCTGGTTCGCCCAGGACGCCCTCGGCGAGGTCGTCTTCTTCGAGGCGCCCGCGGTCGGAAGCACCGTGACGGCCGGTGAGCCGTACACCGAGGTGGAGTCCGTGAAGGCCGTCTCCGACGTCATCGCCCCGCTGAGCGGCGAGGTCGTCGAGGTCAACGAGGCGCTCGGCGACACGCCCGAGGCGGTCAACGAGGACCCGTACGGCGCCGGGTGGATGGTGAAGGTCCGCCTCTCCGACCCCGCCGAGAAGGACGCCCTGCTGGACCGCGACGCCTACGTCGCGACGCTCTCCTGAGAACCCGACGCACCCGAGGGACAGACCGCCTGTGAGCAGCTACATCAGCACCACCCCCGACGACCTCCGCGAGATGCTCGCGGCGATCGGCGTGGGCTCGATCGACGAGCTCTTCGCCGGCATCCCGGAAGGGGTGCGCCTGGACGGCGGCCTGGACCTCCCTGCGGGCCTGCCCGAGCAGGACGTGTACGCGCACCTGCTCGAGCTCGCCCGCAAGAACGTCTCCGCCGAGGACGAGGTCACGTTCCTCGGGGCGGGCATGTACGACCACTACGTGCCGGCGCTCATCGACATGCTGATGAGCCGCTCGGAGTTCCTCACGCCGTACACGCCCTACCAGCCGGAGATCAGCCAGGGCGGCCTGCAGGTGATGTTCGAGTACCAGACCGCGATGACCGAGCTGACCGGCCTGCCGGTCTCCAACGCGTCGGTCTACGAGGGGCCGTCCGCGGTCGCGGCCGCCGGCTACCTGGCGAAGCTCGCCAACGGCAAGGGCCGCTTCGTCGTCAGCGCCGGGCTGCACCCGCACTCCGCGCAGACGCTGCGCACGCTCGCCGTCGGCTACGGGATCGAGGTCGTCGACGTGCCGCTGAAGGACGGCGTCACCGACCCGCAGGCGTGGGCCGCCGCGATCGACGAGGACACGAGCGCCGTGTTCTTCCAGAACCCGAACTTCCTCGGCGCGGTCGAGGACGCCAAGGCGCTGGCCGACGCGGCGAAGAACTCGCCCGCGGTCGTCGTCGGGCAGTACGACCCGATCACGCTCGGCATCCTCGCCCCGCCCGGCGAGTGCGGCGTCGACGTCGCGGTCGGCGAGGGCCAGGCACTCGGCAACCGCCTCGACTTCGGCGGCCCGTCGTTCGGCTTCTTCTGCGCCACCGAGGCCTACCTGCGCCGCATGCCCGGCCGCATCGCCGGCGAGACGAAGGACGTCGACGGCCGCCGCGGCTTCGTGCTGACGCTCCAGACGCGCGAGCAGCACATCCGCCGCGAGAAGGCGACGTCGAACATCTGCACCTCGCAGGCGCTCAACGCCCTGGGCGGCGTCGTGTACCTGAGCTGGCTCGGCCGGCAGGGGATCGTCGAGCTCGGCGAGCTGCTGCTGCAGCGCACGCACTACGCGCGCACGACGCTCGCCGCGGTCGACGGCGTCTCGACGCTGCACGACCAGCCGGTCGTGCGCGAGTTCGCGCTGGACCTCGACGTCGACGGCCTCGCGGGCGTCGAGCGGGTCGTGTCGCGCTGCTGCGCCGCGGGCTACAACCCCGGCTACCCGCTCGGCCGCGACGAGGGCGGGCACCCGACGGGCCTGCTCGTCGCCCTGACCGAGCAGCGCACGCGCGAGCAGGTCGACCGTCTCGCCGAGGTCCTCGCGGAGGCCGTGGCGGCCGAGCGAGCCACCGCCACGACGAGCACGGAGGTCCCGGCATGAGCGAGCTGCCGTCCGCCCAGACCGCCAGCCAGTTCGCCGACGGCGAGCTCGGCACCGACGCGGGCACCGCGTCGCCCGCGGCGCCGTCCGTCCCCACGGCGGAGACGCCGATGCAGCGCGACCGCGTCGTCACGATCTTCGAGAAGGGCGCGCCCGGCCGCCGGGCGTTCACGTGCCCGGAGCTCGACGTGCCGCAGGTCGACCCGCAGCAGCTCCTGCCCGCGGGCCTGCGCCGCATGGCGCCGCCGCGGCTGCCCGAGGTGTCCGAGCCGGAGCTCGTGCGCCACTACGTGCGCATCAGCCGCCGCAACTTCGACCTCGACTCGGGCTTCTACCCGCTCGGCTCGTGCACGATGAAGCACAACCCGCGGCTGCACGAGCGCGTCGCGGGCCTGCCCGGCCACGCGCGGCTGCACCCGCTGCAGCACCCGTCGCGCTCGCAGGGCGCGCTGGAGCTGATGTACAACCTCGAGCGCGCGCTCGGGGAGGTCGCCGGTCTGCCGCACGTCTGCCTGCAGCCGTCCGCCGGCTCGCACGGGGAGCTCGCCGGCCTGCTCGTCACGCGCGCCTACCACGAGGACCGCGGCGAGGTCCGCACGAAGGTCCTGACCCCGGACACCGCGCACGGCACCAACCCGGCCACCGTGACGATGGCGGGCTACACCGTCGTGAAGGTCGGCACCAACGCCGACGGCGGCGTCGATCTCGACGACCTGCGCGCGAAGGCCGACGGCGACGTCGCATGCCTGATGCTCACGAACCCCAACACGCTGGGGATCTTCGACCCGAACATCGAGGAGATCTCGCGGATCGTCCACGAGGTCGGGGCGACGCTCTACTACGACGGCGCGAACCTCAACGCGGTCATGGGCGTGTCGCGCCCGGGCGACATGGGCTTCGACATCGTCCACTACAACCTGCACAAGTCGTTCACGCAGCCGCACGGCGGGGGCGGCCCCGGCTCCGGCCCGATCGCGGTGAGCGACCGGATCGCGCCGTACCTGCCCACGCCGGTGATCCGTCGCACCGACAGCGCGGACGGCCCGGTCTTCGACCTCGTCGCCGAGGGCCTGCCCGAGGGGGCGCCCGGCGCGAAGTCGATCGGGCGGCTGCGCGGCTTCCAGGGCAACTACGGCTGCTTCGTGCGCTCCTACTCCTACATCTGCTCGCTGGGCGGGGAGGGGCTGAAGGAGGCGTCGCAGACCGCGGTGCTGAACGCGAACTACCTGCTGGCCCGCCTGCAGGCCGAGGGCGTCAGGGAGTACCTCCCGCTCGGCTTCGGCGAGCGCTGCATGCACGAGTTCGTCCTGTCGGGCGCGCCGATGAAGAAGGAGCTCGGGATCAAGACGCTCGATCTCGCCAAGCGGCTGCTGGACCACGGATTCCACCCGCCGACGGTGTACTTCCCGCTGCTGGTCGACGAGGCGCTGATGATCGAGCCGACCGAGACGGAGACCAAGGAGACGCTCGACGCGTTCGCCGACGCGGTCGTCGCGATCCTGCGCGAGGCGCAGGAGGACCCCTCGATCGCGCAGAACGCGCCGTACACGACGCCCGTCCGCCGCCTGGACGAGGCCGCCGCGGCGAAGCAGCCGGTGATCCGGCAGCCGCTGCCGGCCTGACCTGGCGCGTTCGCGCGCGCAGAAGTACGCACGACATATGACGTAGTCCTCGACCGCCGAATGGCGGTCGAGGTCGTTGTGGATCACGTCGTTGTGTGGGGTGGGACACGGTGCATGAGCGTCATTCGTCCCGCGCAGGACGTGCGATTCCCCCGCCGCGCGTCCGATACGAGACACCTGGCCCGTCCGACGGACCAGGTTTTCGTGCAGGGAATCCACCGGGACTTGTGGAACGTCGGCGCGAGTCGCTATAACCCGGATCTCCAGTTTCGGACCGCGAGGATGAGCGGCCCGGACCGGAGGTCCAAACATCCATAGGTCAGCCGGGGGCGGGGGACGGAAGTCAGGTGCACGGGTCAGCAATCCGCGTGCATCGACATCGGCGCAGCCCGGAGGGTCCGACGAGAGGAATCTCATGAAGTCTCATCTCCGCCGCGCGTTCGTCGCGGCGACGGCACTCGTTGCCGTGGGCTCTTTCGCGCCCGCTGCGAACGCTGCCGATGTCGTGTTCTCGCCCACCAGTGGCACGTCGGTGACGCTGAAGAACGTCACGGATGCTCCGAGCACCAACGACTACTTCCTGGTCAACCAGGGCACGGCGGGCTCGATCGAGTTCACCGGCACCAACGCGTCGATCACGATCGACGGCGTGCCGCAGGGCGCCAGCCCGATCGCCGTGCCCACCAACGGGACCGGCATCGGCTCCGTCGGGTCGCACACGATCATCCTGTCCTACGGGACCACCATCCCGCAGTCCACGTTCGTCGTGAACTACGACGTCCGCACGAGCACCACCGCGACCACCACGGTCGTCGGCAACGTCGCGCCGGTCCTCACGCTCACCCCGTCCGCGGGCAGCGCCACGACCGTCCTGACGAACTCGGGCTTCGGCGCGTTCCGCCCGAACACCAGCTCGGCCAACGAGCTGTACTCGGGTGGTCTCTCGCTCAACATCGTCTCGACCGCCGACCAGGCGTTCCTGACCGCTGAGGACGCGGGCAGCCCCGCGGGCAACGCGTTCCGCGGCTTCCTGAAGAACAGCGCGGCGACGGGCCCGTACAAGCTCAACACCCCGCTTGCGATCAGCTCGACCTCGGTCGACTCGACGATCACCGGCACGGTGACCAACGCGTCGATGCAGTCGGACCCGCCGGTCCAGATCGCGTCGATCAACGACCCGGTCACCAACAAGTCGGTCGGCGTGACGTTCACCCAGACGATCGTCCCGAACGAGCCGATCCGCACCGGCCAGTACGCGATGCCGGTCCTGTTCACGCTCTCGACGAGCACGCCGTAATGCATCGCCGGCAGCTCCTCACCGGGCTCGCCGGCGTCGCCTTCGTCCTGCCGCTCGCTCTCGGGCGGCAGGACGCGGGGGCGGCGTCCGGATTGACGCTCTCTCCTTCGGTCATCGAGCGCCAGGCGACCAGCGGTCGCGTGGGGCAGATCACGATCACCAACGGTCTCAGCCGGACCGTGGACGTCCGCGTCGCGGCGCGTCCCTGGCTGCAGGCCCGCACAGGGGCAGTGACGCCCGACCGTCGCCGGACGCTCTCCGGCATCAAGCTCTCCACCCGGACCTTCGCGATGCCCGCACGGAGCTCGCGCACGGTCCGCGTCGACCTCAGCAAGGTCCCGACCGCGGGGTCGCTCTACGGCAACGTCGAGTTCGTCGCCACGCCGCGGGGGCAGAAGAAGGGCCAGGTGAAGGTCAGCTACCGGCTGATCGGCGCCCTGCGCCTCAACCCCTCCGCGACCCGTCGTCGCCTTGCGCTCCAGGGCGGGCAGGTCGCCGTCCGCTCGCGCCAGCTGCAGCTCGCGGTCCGCAACGCCGGCAACACCGCGACCCCCGTCACCGGGGACTTCCGGCTCACGAACGCCGCCGGAAGCCGCGCGGGCTCGATCCAGGCCGTCCGGGTGCTTCCCGGCTACGCCGTCGACGTCCCGCTCACCACCACGCGCGGCCTCGCGCGGGGCAAGTACACGCTGACCGTCCGTCTCACCCAGGGATCGCGTGTCGTGACCACCGTCAAGCGTCAGGTCGTCGTCGGCGGGTAACCGCGGCGAGACCTCCATCAGGAGAACCACCGATGCGCAACATCCTTCTCACGGCCCCGCTCGCGGCGGTCATCGCCCTCGGGGCGGCCGGGTCCGCTCAGGCGGGCACCGCCACCCTCTGGGGCTGCCACGGCCCGACCGGCGCGCCGCTCGGAGCTGACGGCCTGCAGGCACTCGGTACCTCGGGCGCCACGGCCAACACCAACGGTGCCGGCTGCTCAGGCTCCGGCCCGAGCGACGGGCTGCGGCTGTCGTTCAACGGCAACTCGCCCACGAACGGCACCTTCGCGGCCTGGCGGATCACCTCCCCGGGCGGCGTGACCGTCATCGGCGCGACGATCGAGCGGACGCTCAGCGGCTTCGGCAACGCGAGCGCCCAGCCCGCCGCCTACCGGCTGCGGTCCGGTGACGCGGCGGGAACGGCGCTCGAGCAGCGGCTGACCAACGAGTCCGGTGCCAACGGCCAGGCCACGATCGCCGGCAACGCGGCCGGCAACTTCGTCGAGGCGCAGCTGCGCTGCGACGCCCCCGCCACGTGCGCGGTGCCCGGCGGGCCGGTCGTCGACATCCGCTCGCTCGCGCTGACCGTCAACGACCTCAACCCGCCCAACGGCAGCATCGCGGGGCTCACCGAGCCGGCTCGCGGGGTCGCCACGATCAACGTCCAGGCCAGCGACCAGGGGCTCGGGCTGCAGAAGGCCGAGCTGTTCGTCGACGGTGTGCTGCGCCAGGCGACCGACCTGGCCGGTCCGGCCTGCGCCGACATTGCCCCGAGCCGCGGCGGGAACGACCTGCCGATCGGCGTCGCCTGCCCGAAGACCGGCAACGCCGCGCTGGCGGTCGACACCACGACGCTGGGGAACGGCAACCACCGCTTCCTCGTCGTGCTCACCGACCTCTCCGGCAACGCGGTCGAGCTGCTCAACCGCGACGTCCGCGTCGACAACTCGGCGGTCCAGCCCGGCTCGACGTCGGTCGCCATCAACATCGGCGGCGCGCTCCAGGAGGGCCTCGTCGGTGCCGAGTCGCTGCCGCTGACCTCGGCCCCCGGCCGCTGCCTCAGCCCGCGCCTGACGATGGCGCTGTCGCAGCGGCCCGCCAGCCGTGACCGGCGGGGCGTGCCGATCTTCAAGAAGGGTCGCCGCTACCGCTTCCGCGGCAAGCTGACCTGCCTGTCCAACGGCAAGCGCGTCATCGCCCCGCGCGGAACGGCGATCGAGGTCGTCAACCGCATCGGCGGCAGGGCCGTGTCGAAGTCCGGGGCGTCGGTGCGCACGCGCGGCGAGATCACCTGGTTCAACCCGGCGAACTACACGACCCGTGAGATCGAGTTCCGCTACCGCCCGCGCACGGGCGCGGCGGCGCGCGTGACCCAGCGGATCATCGTGCGGTGAAGCGCGGCGGGCTGACATCCCTGCTGCTGTTCGTGGTCCTGGCGATGGTCGGTACCGGCGCTCCCGCGTGGGCGCAGGACCCCGACCCCGCCACGACGGGGCCGACCGGACCCACCGGCGTCGCCGGCCCGGCGGACCCGACGGGCCCCTCGGGGCCGTCGGGCCCCGCCCCGGACCCGCAGCCGCAGCCGCAGCCCGCTGCCGACCCGGCGCCCGCCCCGAGCGCGACGCCCGAGCCGACCCCCACGCCGACGCCAGCGGCCGACGATCCAGGGGACCTCGGTGGCGCGGTCGGCCTCGTCGTCGGCCGGATCATCGGCGCAGCGATCAGCACGCCGACCAGCTGGGAGTTCACGCCCGACCTCGTCGGCGAGCTGCGCGAGCTGCGCAGCACGCTCGTCGTCCGGGTCACCACGACCGATCGCGTGACGATCGGCGCGGACGACGCGGACAGCTCGGGCAGCGCCCGGGGCCGGATCGCCACGAGCGCCGGCCGCCTCGGACTCCCGATCGTGGCCTCGGCCGACGGCCGCCGCCAGGCGCTCAGCGAGCCCGTGCGCCCGCCGCTCGTCGAGTTCGACGACGCGATCACCAACAGCCCCGTGCGGATCGAGCTCACGCAGCGCGTCCGCAAGGGCCAGCAGATCAAGGACCTGCGCCAGAAGCACGTCATGGTCACGATCGCACCGCCGGTGCCGTGACCGAGGAGACCAGGAGCAGCATGCCCACACGGACGACCATCGCCGCGCTCGCCGCCGCAGCCCTGCTGCTGGCGCCGGCCGCCACGCACGGACAGACATCGACGACGACCACCGGCACGACCGTCAAGGGGACGGTCTTCGCCAAGCGGCTCGCCGATCGTCTGACGACGACCTTCCGCATCACCGCCACGAGCGTGAAGTGCAACACGACCGTGCGCTACGCGCCCGGCTCGATCTCGCGGTGCAAGGCGCGTTTCGCCACCGGCGACGCGACGACCATCCGCGTACGGTTCACGTCGACCAAGGGCGGGTTCGTCGCGACCCCCCTCGGGCTGCTCCTGCGCGACATCGAGTACCGCATCGCCGAGGACCTGGTGACGAAGCAGGGGGCGATCGCCGACTTCACCTGCCCGTTCCGCCGCGCCGTCAAGGCAGGGGACCGCTTCCCGTGCTACGGCACTGAGGCGGCCGGGGACGGGACCACCTCTGACACGGGACGTCAGGGATACATCTACGACGTGACGCAGCTTGGTTCAGGGCGCGTCACGTTCACGCTCAGGGTCTGAGCAGGAAACGGGGACGAACGGACCATGTGGGGACTGATCATGAAGAGCAGCGGACGGACGCCGATCCGGCGTCGACTCACCCTCGGCCTGGCGCTCGCCGCCACGGCGGCGGGCATCGTCGCGCCCGCCGGGGCGTCGGCTGCGACGGCGGTCGCGGGGAACTCGACAGCGACCACCGGGTCGAGTGGCAATCTGGGGGCTCTGAACGTCCTGGGTGCGAACCACATCTTCCGGACGAGTCTCACGTACGCGCGTACCGGGGTCGACAACGCCAAGCGCACGATCTCGACCTCGGCGGGCGTCGCGTCCGGCGACACCGTGGTCTCGAGCGGGACGATCTCCCAGGGGGGGCCGACGCTCGCCCAGGTCGAGCGGCACGGCACGCTCACGGACATCGGGGCGTCCGGGTACTGGACCGAGTGGATCACGGTCCAGAACACCGAGGCGACCGACCGCACCTACGACCTCTACATGTACGTCGACATCGACGTGCTGTCCTCACCAAACTTCGACAGCACCGACGAGACGACGACGGCGCAGGGCACCGACGGCGTCCGGCAGGACGATCCGAGCGGCATCTTCTACGTCCTTCGTGGACTGAACATCTTCGGGCGGTCCGGCGCCGGCGAGGCGGAGGACATCTCCCCGACGCTCGACTACAGCTCGTCCCCGATCTTGACGGGGCAGGGTGACCGGCGCATGCTGCTCCAGTTCCGCGTCGCGATCCCGGCCGGGGCGTCCCGCACGGTCGCGTACCAGCTGGCCGGCGGCACGACGGGCACGGTCATCCCCGCTTCCCCGCCGGTCGCGAACCCCACCGCGACGATCTCCCGGCCGATCCTGGGCGAGCGGATCGGCCTCGACCGTCGCGTGCCGATCGACTTCGCCTGCACCAACGCCACGAGCTGCACCGCGACCGTGGACGGCACCCCGATTGCCGACGGCGACCTGCTGCCGACCACGTCGCTGGGCACCCACAACATCGTGGTCACCGCCTCCAACGGGGGCACGTCGACCACTGCGAGCGGCAGCTACACCGTGGTCATCCCCAGCGTGTCGCTGTCGATCGCCGGCAGCGGCGAGCTGGTCAACGGCGGGCTCGGCTTCCGGCCGGCGGACGTCGACCTCGACTACACCGGGTCGCTGACCCTGAGCGTCACGTCCGACGCCGGGCCGTCGACGATCACGGTGCAGGACCTCGGCAACGACCCGGGGTACCTCGTCAACTCGGCGCCGGGCACCCCGGGGCTGCTGCAGAACAAGCTGGAGGCGCGCGTGGGTGCCGCCGGGTACGAGGCGATCGGCCGCAACCCGCTGACGCTGACGACGCTGACCAGCCCGGTCGTCGGGCCGACGCTGCAGACGACCTCGGTCGACCTCCGCCAGCGGATCGCCGCCAACGAGGCGCTCCGCACCGGCGCGTACGCGAAGAACCTGACCTTCACCGTCCTGGCCACCGGTCCGTGATCGGTCACGCGAACCGATCCGACGACTCCAGGAGAACTGAGACCATGCGCAAGACGATGATCGTGGCCCCGCTGGCCGTCGTGGCGTTCACCGCCACGACCGGCCTCGCGCAGGCCGGAACCGTCACCTACTGGGGCTGCCACGGCCCCGCGGGCCAGGCGCTCGGAACGAGCGGCCTGCAGGCGCTGAGCGCCGGCAACGCCACCGCGACCACCACCGGGGCCGGGTGCTCCGGCACCGGGGCCAACGACGGCCTGCGGCTGGCGTTCACCAGCTCGGCGCCCGGGACCGGCAGCGCGGCGTCGTGGCGGATCGTGCCTCCCGGCGGCGTGCGCCTGACCACCGCGGCCGCGCAGCGGACGCTCGGCGGGTTCGGCGGATCCGGCACCCCTGGCCTGTACCGCTTCGGCTCCGCGTCCGGCAGCCTGCTCGAGGAGGTCCAGACCACCAGCGCGGCCGCCGGGACCGCCACCGCGTCGGGCGTCGCGGCCGGCCCCTTCGCCGAGGCGTCCCTCGGCTGCGAGGCCGGCTTCCCCACCACGTGTGGCGGGGCCGGTGCGGTCGTGGACCTCGCGTCGCTGAGCGTCACCGTCAGCGACGACAACGCCCCCGACGGCGCCGTCGGCGGTCTCGGAGAGCCCGCCCGGAACGTCATGACCTTCGGCGCCACCACCAGCGACCAGGGTGCCGGCCTCGAGCGGGCGGACCTGTTCGTCGACGGCGTGCTGCGTCAGTCGGTCGACCTCGCCGGGGCCTGCACGGACATCGGCCCAGCGCGTCCGGGGAAGGACCTGCCGGCCGGCGTCGCCTGCCCGACCACGGCGAGCCCGTCGTTCAGCTTCGACACCCGGACCGTCGCCGACGGGCAGCACCGGTTCGTACTGCGGCTGACCGACCTGTCGGGCAACGTCAGCACGATCCTCGACCGCGACGTGCGGATCGACAACTCGCCCGCCGTCAACCGGCTGCCCGACGGCAGCGTGCTCGGCCAGGCGCTCCCGCTCACCGCGGATCCGGGGCGCTGCCTCGTGCCGCGGCTGACGGTCCGCCTGTCGCAGCAGCCGGTCGGTCGCACGTCCTCCGGGGCGGCGATCTTCGCCAAGGGCAAGCGCTACCGCTTCCGCGGCACGCTCACCTGCAGGGACAGGGGCAAGCGCGTCGTCGCGCCCGCCGGGACCGCGGTCGAGGTGCTGAACATCGTCCGCGGCCGCTTCGCGGCGAAGTCCGGCGCCACGGTGCGCCAGCGCGGCGCGATCACCTGGTTCAACCCGACGAACTACTCGACGCGCACGATCCGCTTCCGCTACGTCCCGAGCACGGGCAACGCGGCGCGGGTCAACATCCCGATCGTCGTCCGCTGAGACGGCACCGGCGTCCGCCCGCGCAGGGCGGGCGCCACGACGCGCCGCCCGTCCCCCACCACGGGTCGAGGGACCGGGCGCGAGGGGTAGGCTGACCGGCCGATGCGCATCTTCAGCGGGATCCAGCCCACCGGCCGCAAGCACCTCGGCAACTACGTCGGGGCGATCCGGCAGTACGTCGCCGGCCAGGAGCGGGCCGTCGAGGCCGGCGGGGACGCGATCTTCTGCATCGTCGACCTGCACGCCACGACGGTCCAGTACGACCCGGCCGAGCTGCGCGAGCGCCTCTACGACACGACCGCGCTGCTGCTCGCCGCCGGGCTGGACCCCGCCCGCTGCGTGCTGTTCCGCCAGAGCGACGTGCAGGAGCACGCCGAGCTCTGCTGGCTGCTGTGCAGCGTCACCGCGCACGGTGACCTCAACCGCATGCACCAGTTCAAGGACAAGAGCGCGCAGCAGCGCGAGCTCGTGTCCGCCGGGCTCTTCCTCTACCCGACGCTGATGGCCGCCGACGTGCTCGCCTACCGCGCCACCGAGGTGCCGGTCGGCGACGACCAGCGCCAGCACGTCGAGCTGATGCGCGACATCGCGCTGCGCTTCAACGCCCGGTTCGCGGCCGAGCGCGAGCCGGTCCTCGTCGTGCCCGAGCACCGCATCCCCGAGGTCGGCGCCCGGATCATGGACCTGCAGGAGCCGACGCGGAAGATGTCCACGTCGAGCAGCAGCGTCGAGGGCACGCTCTACGTCCTGGAGGAGCCCGCGGCGCTGGTGAAGAAGTTCAAGCGCGCGGTCACCGACTCCGACAACGAGATCCGCTTCGACCGCGCGGCCAAGCCCGGGGTCAGCAACCTGCTGGAGCTCCTGGCCGTGGCGCGCGGTACCACGATCGCGGACGCGCAGGCGTCGATGGCCGACGCCCGCGGGTACGGCGACCTGAAGCTCGCGACCGCGGAGGCGGTCGACGGCCTGCTCGCGCCGGTCCGCGAGCGCTACGCCGAGCTGCGGCCCGACGAGGCCGCCATCGAGGAGGCGCTCGGCGCCGGGGCGGAGAAGGCCCGCGCGATCGCCTCCGGGGTCCTCGCGGACGTCCGGGAGGTCATGGGCGTCGGCCCGCGCCGCTGACCCGCGGCGTATGGTCCGTGCCATGGGCGGCAGGGTCCGGCGGCACGGGAGGGTCTCGGTCCTCGCGCTGCTCGTGGGGCTGGCGCTCCCCGGGACCGCCGCCGCCGCGACCGTCGCGGTCGGGGACGGCGCGCTGACCGTGACCGCCGCGCCCGGCGAGCGCAACGACCTGCTCCTCGAGCCGCAGGGCGAGCTCGTGCGCGTGACCGACGCCGCGACCCCACCGGTCGCCCGCGACGGCTGCGCGGCCGCCCCCGACACGCCGCTCGCCGTCGTGTGCGCCGCGGCGCCCGTCGAGGTGGTGCGGGTCGAGGCGGGTGACGGGGACGACCGGCTCGTCACGCGGGTCGCCCGGCCGACGCTGCTGTCGGGCGGCCCGGGCGACGACGAGCTCACGGGCGGCGCCGGCCCCGAGCGGCTCGTCGGCGGCCCCGGGCGCGACACGGTCCGCTACGACGACGGCCGCCACGACGACGGGGTGGCGGTCACGCTCGGCGGCGGCGAGGACGACGGGCGCCTGGGCGAGCAGGACGACGTGCGCGAGGTCGAGGTGGTCGTCGGCGGTGCGGGGGACGACCTCGTCCGCGGGACCGACGCCGACGAGACCGTGATCGGCGGGGGCGGGGACGACGTCGTCGACCTCGGGGCGGGGGCGGACCGGTTCGACGGCGGGCCCGGCGACGACGCCTGCCTGCTCGGCGGGCCCGGTCCCGACGTGTGCGACGGCGGCGCGGGGGATGGGGACGTGGCGCGCCACCTCGGGTCCGTCCCGATGGTCCTGAGTCTCGACGGCCGCGCCAACGACGGACCGCGCGGCGCGGCGACCGGGAACCTCCTGGGGATCGAGGAGCTCATCGGCGGCGAGGGCCCGGACCTGCTCGTCGGCTCCGACGGCGCCGATCGGCTGTCGGGCCGCGGCGGCGACGACGTGCTGCGCGGCGGGGGAGGGGACGACGTCCTCCTCGGGGACCGCGGGGACGACACCGTCGAGGGCGGGGCGGGAGTCGACCGGGTGGCGTACGCCTCGATCTTCGTCGGCGGCCCGGTGCGGGTGACGCTCGACAAGATCGCCGACGACGGCGAGTCCGGGGAGCGCGACCGGATCGGTCGGGACGTCGAGATCGTCGAGGGCACGGCGACCGCCGCGGACCTCCTGGCGGGCGGCATCACGCCGGTGACGCTGCGAGGCCTCGGCGGCGAGGACCGGCTCGTCGGCGGGACCGCTCGGGACGTGCTCGACGGCGGGGATGGCGACGATCGCATCAGCGCCCTCGACGGCGTCCGGGACGTGCTCGACTGCGGCCCCGGGCTCGACCAGGTCGTCGTCGACCCGGTCGACGACCTGCGTGGCTGCGAGGTCCGTGGCCGCCAGCTGCCGGTGCTGCGCGTGACGCGCCGCACCGCCCCGTCACGCCTGCGGGTGCGCTGCCCGCGCGCGTACCGCGCGCCCGTGCGGCCCTACGCCCGGCGCTGCCGCGGCGTCGTCACCGTGCGCCGGGCCGGACGGATCGTGCTGCGCCGGCGGCTCGACGTGCCGTCCGGGCGCGGCCGGAACCTCCGCGGTCCGGCGCTGCGCGGCGGGGACCTCGCGCGCTGGCATCTGGACGGCGTCCGGCCGCCGGTCGCGGTCGCCCGGCTCGCCCCCTGACCGGGGCCGTTCACGGCCGAACCATCGCGGTTGCAGGGACTTCGCGAAATGGTTCGCCGCCGTCCGATCGGGCCGTTAGCGTGCCGGGCGTGCCGATCACCGTGGCAGAGCTCGAGCTCGACCTCGACGTCTTCAGCGGGCCGTTCGACCTGCTCCTGACCCTCGTCCTGCGCGAGGAGGTCGACCTGCTCGAGGTCGAGCTCGCCGACGTGGTGCTCTCCTACATCGACCACCTCGAGGCCAAGGGCGAGCTCGACCTCGAGGTCGCCACCGAGTTCCTGGTGCTCATCGCCGCGCTGCTGGAGCTCAAGTCGCGGCTGATGCTCCCGCGTGAGGAGGAGGACCTCCTGGACCTCGAGCCGGGGGAGGCCGCCGAGGAACTGCTGGCCCGCATGCTCGAGGCCGTCCGCTACCGCCGCGCCGCCGAGGAGCTGCAGCGCCGCCTGGCCGGCGAGCACCACCACCGCTACCGCGAGGCGCCACTGCCACGGTGGCTGCGCGAGTTCCGCGAGGACGAGGCCGACTCGGTCTACGACCCGCGACGGCTCGGCAAGGCCATGGGCGGCCTGCTGAAGATGCCCGAGCGCATCAGCCTGCACCACCTGAACATCCCGAAGGTCACCGTCGCCGAGCGGCTGTCGATCCTGCGCTCGCTGCTGCGACGCGGCACCTGCTCGTTCGACGACGCGGTCCGCGGCGCGGACCGGATGACGGTCGCGGTGACGCTGTTCGCGCTGCTGGAGCTCTACAAGCAGGGCGAGGCGACCTGGGAGCAGGCCGAGCCGTTCGGGGACATCGCGATCCGCCCGCCGCGGCAGGACGAGCGGCCGATCTGGGACGCGGTGACCGCATGAGCGACGACCGCCGCGACGAGCCCCGCGCCGTCGTCGTCCCGTTCGGCCAGCGCGCCACCGCGCCCGGCACGACGCCCGTCCCGGTGCCCGCCGCGGACGCGGACCCCGCTCCCGCCGCCGACGGCGCCGGCCCGGAAGCGACCGTCGCGACCGACGACGCCACCGCGGTCGATGTCGCACCCGACGCGCCGCCCGCCGACGCGGAGCCCGCCGTCTCGTCGGCCGAGGAGGTGCCGGCCGCGGAGCCCGAGCTCGTGGGCGACCCGGCGGACGTCGACCCGGCGCGCGCCGCGGAGATCGGCCGCAGCGTCGAGGCGCTGCTGTTCCTGTCCTCCGAGCCCGTACGCGCACCGCAGCTCGCGGACGCCTGCGAGTGCGAGCCGCACGAGCTGGCCGCCGCGATCGCGCTGCTGCGCGAGGAGCTCGCCGAGGGCCGTCGCGGGCTGGTGCTCCGCGAGGTCGGCGGCGGCTACGCGCTCGCCACGGCGGCGGAGACCGAGTCGGCCGCGCGGCGGCTGCTCGCCAAGCCGCGCACCCCGCCGCTGTCGCCCGCCCAGGCCGAGACGCTGGCGATCGTCGCCTACCTGCAGCCCGCCTCGCGCCCGGAGATCACGCGCATCCGCGGCGTCAGCGCCGACAGCGCGAGCCAGACGCTGCTCGAGCGCGGCCTCATCGAGGAGGCTGGCCGCTCCCAGTTCGGCGCCGTGCTCTACCGCACCACGCCGCTGTTCCTGAAGCTGTTCGGGCTGCGCTCGCTGAAGGACCTGCCGCCGGTCACCGAGTGGGACCCCTCGCCCGACGAGGAGGCCGACCTGCGCGAGCGGCTGCTGCGCGCCGGCGAGGCCCGCGCGGGCACCACCGCCGTCGCCCAGCCGGGTGACGCGGACACCGGTCCGAGCACGGTTCCCGGGCTCGAGCCCGATCCCGCGCCGTCGCCCGCGGCCTGACCCGCGCCGCGCGAGCGGCTCAGGCGGACTTGGCGGCCAGCTGGCCGCAGGCCGCGTCGATGTCGCGGCCGCGCGTGAGCCGCACGGTCGCCTCGACGCCGTGCGCCTCGACCGTGTCGCGGAAGACGTCGATGACCTCGCGCGAGGACCCGTCGTAGGACCCGGTCGGGTTGTACGGGATGAGGTTCACCTTGTAGACCTTGGGGTCCAGCACCCGGGCCAGCTGCACGGCCTGCTCGGGCGCGTCGTTGACGCCTTCGAGCATCACGTACTCGACGAAGATCTTGCGCTTCTTGCGCGCGTAGAAGCGGGCGCAGGCGGCGAGCACGTCGCGGAGCGGGTAGCGCTCGTTCACGGGCATGATCTCCGAGCGCAGCGCGTCGTCGGCGGCGTGCAGGGACAGCGCGAGACGGATCGGCCGCTCCTGCTGCGCGAGCCGGTCGATGCCGGGGATCCAGCCGACCGTGGAGATCGCCTGGCGGCGGTGGGCGACCCCGACGTCGGGCAGCCGCTCGCAGGTGGTGAGCACGTTGTCGAGGTTCATCATCGGCTCGCCCATGCCCATGAAGATGACGTTGTCGATCGGCTCGATCCGCCGGAAGTGCAGGGCCTGGTCGAGGATCTCCCCGGCGGACAGGTTGCGGCCGAACTTCATCGTGCCGGTCGCGCAGAACGTGCAGGTCAGCGGGCAGCCGGACTGCGAGGACAGGCAGACCGAGCGGCGGCCGTCCCGGTAGCGCATCAGGACCGCCTCGATCAGCCGGCCGTCCTGCGTGCGGAACAGCGCCTTGACCGTCCCGTCGGAGGCGTGCGCCTCCCGGACGAGCTCGAGCGTCGAGAACGGCACGCGCGCGGCGAGCTCGTCGCGCAGCCCGGCGGGCAGGTTCGTCATCTCCTCGTAGCCGGCGGCGCCGCGCGAGGCCCACTCCCACACCTGCTTGGCGCGGAAGGCGGGCTGGCCGAGGTCGGCGAGCGTGCTGTCGAGGAGCGCGAGGTCCACGCGCCCATGGTAGGTCGGCGGGGCGTCCGAGGCATCGCGGCCACCTCCCCGACGCCACCGGCAGGTCCGGTGGCGCGGTCGATCGACCGTGGCTCGCGCGGCGCGACCCGCGGGCCGACGCCGCCCGCCGGACCGCAGCTCGCGGGACCCGCGAGCTGCGGTCCGGCAGGCAGGGTGCGGCGGCGCCGCGTTCGCGTCCGGGTCGCCGTCGGGGCGGTGCGTCGCGGGGTCGCCCCGGGGCCCGGGCGGGGTACGGTGCTGGGCGTGCGTCTGCAGAAGCATCTCGCCCACGCGGGCGTCGCGTCCCGCCGCGCCTCGGAAAAGCTCGTCTTCGAGGGTCGCGTGATGGTCGACGGGGTCGTCGTGCTCGACCCGGCGACCGACGTCGCCGGCACCGAGCACATCACCGTCGACGGCCTGGAGATCGCCTCCCCGACGACGCAGGCCCGCGTGGTCTACGCCGTCAACAAGCCCGCCGGCGTCGTCTCGACGGCGCGCGACACCCACGGGCGCCCGACCGTCGTCGACCTCGTCGACGCCCACGTGCGGCTCTACCCCGTCGGTCGCCTCGACGCCGACACCACCGGCCTGCTGCTCCTGACCAACGACGGCGAGCTCGCCCAGCACCTCACCCACCCGAGCTTCGAGGTCCCCAAGACCTACCGGGCGCGGGTCGAGCACCCGCCCGTCAAGGAGGCGACGCTGCGACGCCTGCGCGAGGGGGTGCGGCTCGAGGACGGGATGACCCTCCCCGCGAAGGCCCGGGCGCTCTCGCGCGAGGAGGTCGAGCTGACGCTGCGCGAGGGCCGCAAGCGCCAGGTCCGCCGCATGCTCGAGGAGGTCGGCCATCCCGTGGTCGCGCTCCAGCGCGTCGCGTTCGGCCCGCTGCGGCTCACCGGTCTGGCCGAGGGGCGCGCGCGGCGCCTGACCGCCGCGGAGGTCGAGCGGCTGCGCGCGGCGGGGCGCCCGTCACCGCCGCCGCGCGGCTGATTCAATCCGCGTCCATGCGCCTGTTCGCCCTCCGCGGAGCCTCGTCCGTCGACCAGAACTCCGGCGAGGCGATCCTCGGCGCGACCGACTGGCTGATGCGCGAGATCATGAAGCGCAACGAGCTGACCCCCGACGACGTCGTCAGCTGCATCTTCACGCTCACGCCCGACCTCGACGCCGACTTCCCCGCCGTCGCCGCGCGCGCCCTGGGCTTCGACCGCGTGCCGCTGCTGTGCGCGCAGGAGATCCCGGTCCCCGGCGCGCTCCCGAAGGTCATCCGCGTGCTGATGCACTACTACGCGCCCGACGGCCACGAGGCCCGGCACGTGTACCTGGGGGAGGCGCGCGCCCTGCGCACCGACCTCGACTCCGCCCAGTAGCCGCACGGGCGCCGGGACGGCGCGCACCCGCGGTAGCCTGCTGGCGTGGCCATCGAGTTCAACGAGCGCGTCGCGCGCATCCCCGTCTACCCTGCGGCCAGCGCCTACGCGCTGCCCGAGGACGTCGCCCTGCTGGCCTCCAACGAGGCCCCGGACCCGCCGCTCCCGGCGGTCCAGGAGGCGGTCGCCAAGGTCCTCGGCGGGCTCAACCGCTACCCGGACCCGACCAACGCACTGCTGCGTCGCGCGCTCAGCGACCGCACCGAGGTGCCGCCGCACCGGATCGCGATCGGCAACGGCAGCTGCGACATCCTGCTGGCGGCCGGTGACGCGCTGCTCGAGCCGGGCGCCGAGCTCGTCTACGCGTGGCCGAGCTTCAGCGTCTACCCGCACCTGGAGGCGGCCTCGGGTGCGCGTGGCATCCGCGTGCCGCTGAACGACCGCCAGGAGCACGACCTCGACGCGATGGCGGCGGAGATCACCGCGGCGACGCGCCTGGTGATCGTCTGCAACCCGAACAACCCGACCTCGACCGCGATCCCGCTGGCGGACATCGCCAGGTTCCTCGAGAAGGTGCCCCGGCACGTCTGCGTGCTGCTGGACGAGGCGTACTGCGAGTACAACACGCTCGAGGACCCGGACTCGTCGATCGACCTGCTGAAGAAGCACGACAACCTCGTGCTGCTGCGGACGTTCTCCAAGATCTACGGCCTCTGCGGCCTGCGCGTCGGCTACGCGCTCTGCGGCGGCGACGAGTTCCCCACCGCCGTCAACCAGGTCCGCCAGCCGTTCTTCTGCAACCAGGCCGCGCAGGCGGCGGCGATCGAGGCGCTCAAGCACCAGGACGCCGTGGCCGAGCGCGTCGAGCGCGCGGTGATCGCGCGGGTCGAGCTCGAGTCCGGACTCGCCGAGCTGGGCATCACCCCGGCGGACTCGCAGGCGAACTTCGCCTGGTTCGACCTGCCCGACGGCTACGAGGAGAAGGCGATCGTCGACGGCCTCGCCGCCCGAGGGGTGCTCGTGCGCGCGGGCAGCGCGCTCGGTCGCGAGGGGGCGCTGCGCGTCACCTACGGCACGCCGCAGCAGAACGACCGCTTCCTCCACGAGCTCGGGGTGCTGCTCGGCGCCTGACGGACCGACGGCGCAGCCGTCTGGTCAGGGCGCTTGCCGGATCGCGGGCGGGGGTGGTACGGTCGCCTCCGTCCATCCGGTCATGCCCGTGACCAGATCTGCCTCCGGGGAGGAGCGCATGTCCCGCCGACGCGTCCTGGCGCTCGCCGCCGCCCTGCTGTCCACCGCGCCCGTCGCCACCGCGACCGCCCAGTCCCGGCCCGACGACGACCCCTTCTACGGGGTACCCGCGGGCATCGCCGGCCTCGCCGACGGGACCGTCATCGACGCGCGACCGGTCACCGCCACCCGGTTCTCGCTGCCGATCGACGCCGACGCCTGGCAGGTCCGCTTCAAGACCCGCGACACGACCGGCGCGCCCTCGGCCTACCTCACCACCGTCCTGCGGCCCCGGACGCCGTGGACGGGGGACGGACCGCGCCCGGTCCTCAGCTACCAGATGCCCGAAGACGGGGTTGGGCTGCGCTGCGCCCCCTCGTGGGTGCTCACGCAGGGCCTGCGCGCGCCCACCAACACCACGCCCGACGCGCAGACGGTCGCCTCCGCCGTCGAGCGCGGCTGGACCGTCGTGGTCCCCGACTACCAGGGCCCGGACTCCGCCTGGCTCGGCGCCGACGGGCAGGCCCGCGGCGTCCTGGACGGGCTGCGCGCCGCTCGTGCCTTCGCGCCCGCCGGGATCGACCCGCGCGCCCCGATCGGCCTCTGGGGCTACTCCGGCGGCGCGATCGCCTCCAGCACCGCCGCCCAGCTGCACCCGACCCACGCGCCCGAGCTGCCGCTCGTCGGCGTCGCGCTGGGCGGCAACAACGCCAGCATCCGCGAGGGCCTGCGCGCCTTCGACGGGGGGCCCGCCGGCGGCGCGATCGTCATCGGGCTGATCGGCCTCGACCGCGCCTACCCGCAGGCGCGCCTCACCTCGTTCCTCTCCGCCCGGGGACGGGCCGCCGTCGCGCGCAGCCAGGACGACTGCATCGTCGACGCCGCCCTGAAGCACCCCGCGTTCCGGGCGGCGGACGGCCTGACCGACCCGGGCGCGATCGACCGCGAGCCGTTCACCGAGGTCTTCCGGCAGGCCAGCCCGCTGACCTATCCCGGCGTCCCCGCGGTCCCGGTCTACGACTACCACGCGACCGGCGACGAGCTCGCCCCGATCGCCCCCTCGCGGGAGCTGCTGCGCCGCTTCTGCCGCGCCGGCGTGCCCGTGGAGCACGTCGAGCACCCGGGCGAGCACTTCACCGAGGTCGCCGTCGGCGAGCCGGGGGCCCTGCGGTTCCTCACCGCCCGGTTCGCGGGACGCCCGGCGAACAGCACCTGCACCGTCCCGCCCGATCCCGCCCCGTCCGCCACCCCGGGCGCCCGCCCGCCCGCCGTGGCACCCGGCCGCCCGTGCGCACCACGCCGCACCTTCGCGGTCGCCGTGCGCCGCCCCGCCCGCGGACGCCTCGTCGCCGTGCGCGCCACGCTCGGCGGGCGCCGGGTCGCCGTCGGCCGCGACCGTCGCGGCCGGTCCGTCGTGCGGGTGCGGCTCGCCGGCCGCCGACCCGGGCTCGTGACGCTGCGGATCGTCGCGCGGACCAGTACGGGTGCGCGCCTCGTGCAGACCCGCACCTACCGGGTCTGCGCCCCGCGCCGCTCGTGACCGGGCGCCGGCGCTGCTACGGTTCGCCGTGCCCGTGACGTTCCTCGCCGACAGCAGCAGCACCCGCACCGCCGTCGGCTCTCCCGTGGCCCATCGCGCCGCGTCCTATGCCCGGTCCTGGCGATTTCGCCAGGCGCTCGGCCGTTCGTCGTCCTGACCGGGCGCGAATCGCCCCTCGTTGAGGCCCTCAGAGCCGAGCGCCGCCGCCGCGGAGCCATCCCGGCTCCACCCGCCGACCGTATCCCTGTTGACGAAGGACGCCACCGCCATGACCCACCGCACCACTCCCCGAACGATCGCCGGCCACACCGTGGGAGGCGACGAGCTGCTGCTCATCGCCGGCCCCTGCACGGTCGAGTCGCGCGCCCAGCTCACCACCGCCGCCGACGCGGTGCTCGCCGCGGGCGCCACGATGCTGCGCGGCGGCGCGTACAAGCCGCGCACGTCGCCCACGAGCTTCCAGGGGCTCGGCCCCGAGGGTCTCGAGCTGCTGCGGGAGGCCCGCGAACGGACCGGCCTGCCGATCGTCACCGAGTGCGTCGACCCCCGCGACGTCGAGCGGGTGGCCGCCGTCGCCGACGTCGTCCAGGTCGGCGCGCGGAACATGCAGAACTACACGCTGCTCACCGAGCTCGGGCGCGCCGGGATGCCCGTCGTCCTCAAGCGCGGGCTGTCCGCCACGCTCGCCGAGCTCGTCAGCGCCGCCGACTACATCCGCAACGGCGGCAGCGACGACGTCGTCCTCTGCGAGCGGGGCATCCGGACCTTCGAGACCGCCTACCGCTTCACGCTCGACATCCTCGCCATCCCCGTGCTGAAGGGGATGACCGACCTGCCGGTCATCGTCGACCCCTCGCACGCGGCCGGCCGCCGCGACCTCGTCGAGCCGCTGTCGCTCGCCGCGATCGCCGCCGGGGCGGACGGGCTGATCGTCGAGACGCACCCGGACCCGGACGCCGCCGTCTGCGACGGGCCCCAGCAGCTCCACACGCGGGACCTCCCCGCCTACGTCGCGCGACTGCGCGACGCCGCCGCCATCGGCGGGCGCGCGCTGACCGCCGGGTCGGCCATGGTCGCGTAGGGTTCGCCCCCGTGCGTCTGGCCATCCTCGGAGTAGGGCTCATCGGCGGGTCCGTGGGCCTCGCCGCCCGCGAGCGGCTGGGCGCGCAGGTCGTCGGCTACGACCCCGACGGCGACGCGGTGCGCACCGGCCTCGCGGTCGGCGCGCTCGACGCGCCCGCCGAGGACCTCGCCGCCGCGGTCGGGGACGCCGACCTCGTCGTCGTCTGCGCGCCGGTCGGCCGCATCCCCGCGGTCGCCGCCGACGCGCTCGCCGCCGCCCGCCCCGACGCCATCGTCACCGACGTCGGCTCCGCCAAGCGCGACGTCGTCGCCGCGCTGCCCGACCCGCGCTTCATCGCCGGCCACCCGCTCGCCGGGGCCGAGACCGCCGGGGCGGCGGGGTCCCGCGCCGACCTGTTCGACGGCGCCCCCTGGTACCTGACGCCGACGTCCGCCACCTCAGGCGTGCACTTCGAGCGGCTCACGCGCTTCGTCGCCGGGATCGGCGCGCGCCCGCAGGCGATCGACGCCGCCACGCACGACCGCCTGATGGCGTCGGTGTCGCACCTCCCGCACGTGATCGCCAACGTCATGGTCGCCCAGGCCGCGCAGGCGCTCGGCGGCGACGGGTCGCTGCCCGCCACCGGCCCCAGCTTCCGCGACGCCACCCGCGTCGCCGGGGCCAACACGACCATGTGGACGGACATCTACCTCGCCAACCGCGACGCGCTCGTCGACCAGCTCGACGACGCCGTGGCGCGGCTCCAGGACGTCCGCGCCGCGCTCGTCGCCCAGGACGCCGGCGCGATCGCGCGCTGGAACGACGCGGCCCGCGCGGACCGCGAGGCGCTCCTGCAGGTCGGGCTCGCCGGCGGCGAGGGACCGGCACGCGAGCTGCGCGTGACCGTCACCAACCGGCCCGGCATCGTGGCCGAGATCGCGCTCGCCCTGGGGCGGGCGGGCATCAACATCAACGACATGACCCTGTCGCCGTCCGCCGACCGGCGGACCGGGGAGGTCGCCCTCTGGGTGGCCGCCGACCGGGCCGGGCGGGCCGCCGAGCTCGTCGCCGGCCTGGGGCTGCAGATCGAGGGGGAAGCGTGACCGCAGGGAAGGGCACCACCGTCCGGTTCGATCCGGCGGGCCGGCTGAAGGGCTCGATCGTCCCGCCGGCCGACAAGTCGATCTCGCATCGCGCCGCGATGCTCGGCGGCATGGCGACCGAGCCGGTCGTCATCCGCAACTACCTCGAGGCGGCCGACACCACCTCGACGCTCGACGCGATGGGCACGCTCGGCGCGATCGTCCAGCGCGGCCCGGACGAGATCGTCGTCCGCGGCACCGGCCTGCGCGAGTCCTCCGAGGTCGACGGGCCGATCGACGTCGGCAACGCGGGCACGCTCATGCGGCTCCTGCCCGGCCTGCTGGCCTCCCAGGAGGGCCGCAGCTACACGCTCGACGGGGACGCGTCGATCCGCAAGCGGCCCGTCGACCGCGTCGCGATCCCGCTGCGCGAGATGGGCGCGTCGATCGAGGCGACCGACGAGCGCTACCCGCCGTTCACGATCACCGGGGCGCGGCTGCGCGGCATCGAGTACACGCTCCCGGTCGCCAGTGCCCAGGTGAAGTCGTGCGTCCTCTTCGCCGGGCTCACCGCCGACGGGCCGACCACGGTCGTCGAGCCGGTCCCCAGCCGCGACCACACCGAGCGGATGCTCGCCGCCGCGGGCGTGTCGCTGCACCGCGAGGGCGACCGCATCACCGTCACCAACGCCGACGAGCTCGTGCTCGACACGATCACCGTGCCGGGCGACCCGTCGAGCGCCGCGTTCGCGATCGCCGCCGGCGTGCTCGTCCCGAAGTCCCGGCTGCTCGTCAAGGGCAGCGGCGCGAACTGGACGCGCACCGGCTTCGTGCGGATCCTGCAGCGGATGGGCGGCGTCGTCCTGGGCGAGCTCGAGGACCCGGCGGGCGACGGCCAGATCCCCGGGGTCGAGCCGATCACCGACCTCGACGTCGCCCACGGCTCGCTCGTCGGCACGGTCGTCGAGCCGCACGAGGTGCCGCTGGCGATCGACGAGCTGCCGCTCGTGGCGCTGCTGGGCTGCTTCGCCGAGGGGGAGACGGTCGTTCGCGGCGCCGAGGAGCTCCGCTTCAAGGAGTCCGACCGGATCGCGCTCGTCGTCGACGGCCTGCGCGGCCTCGGCGCCGAGATCGAGGCGACCGAGGACGGGTTCGTCGTCACCGGCACCGGCGGCCTGCGCGGCGGCACGATCGAGTCCCACGGCGACCATCGCCTCGCGATGCTCGGCGCCGTCGCGGGCCTCGCCTCGCGCGAGGGCGTCACGGTCGTCGGTATGGACGCGGCCGCCGTCTCCTACCCGACGTTCACCGAGGACATCACGGCGCTGCTGCGGCGCTGAGCCGACCGGCCGCGGGCCGCCGCACCGCCGCGCGAGGCGGCGGCGTGCCACCATCGGGGCCATGTTGGTCGCGATCGACGGTCCTGCGGGGGCCGGGAAGAGCACCGTCGCGCGCGCCGTCGCCGACGCGCTCGGCTACACCTACCTCGACACCGGTGCCATGTACCGGTGTGTCGGCCTGCGCGCCGACGCGATCGACCTCGCCGACGCGGGCCGACTCGACATCCGCTTCGACGGCGACCGCGTGCTGCTCGACGGCGAGGACGTCAGCGAGGCGATCCGCACGCCGGAGGCCGGGCAGGCCGCCTCGCGCGTCGCCACCGACCCGCGTGTGCGCGAGGCGATGGTCGGCCGGCAGCGCGCGCTGATCGCCGACGGCGCCTGGGTCGCGGAGGGCCGCGACATCGGCACCGTCGTCGCCCCCGACGCCGAGGTGAAGGTCTGGCTCGACGCCGACCCCGCCGAACGCGCCGCCCGCCGCGGCATCCCCGTCGAGGACCTGCTCGAACGCGACGAGCGCGACGCCACCCGTGAGCACGACCCGATGGTCGCCGCCCCGGACGCCGTGCACGTCGACACCACCGGGCTGACGATCGAGGAGGTCGTCGCCGCCATCGTCGCGCTCGTCCCGCGCACACCAGGAGCATCCGCATGAAGGTCGCGATCGTCGGCTACCCCAACGTCGGGAAGTCCTCCCTCGTCAACCGCCTGACCGGCACGCGGGAGGCCGTGGTGCACGAGCGCGCGGGCATCACGCGCGACCGCAAGGAGCTGCCGTGCGACTGGAACGGTCGCCGCTTCACGCTCATCGACACGGGCGGCATGGACGCGCTGGACGAGGACCCGATGGGCGTCTCGATCCGCGCGCAGGCCCGGGCCGCGATGGGGGAGGCGGCCGTGACCGTGCTGGTCGTCGACGCGCGCGCGGGCATCCGGCCGGGCGACGAGGAGCTCGCCGACCTGCTGCGCCGCCACGACAAGCCGGTCCTGCTGGCCGCCAACAAGGTCGACAGCGTCGAGCAGGCGGCGGCGACCGCCGAGTTCTACGCGCTGGGCATCGGCGACCCGATCGCCGTCAGTGCCGCCCAGGGCCTCGGGACCGGGGACCTGCTGGACGCGATCACCGCGCTGCTGCCCGAGGAGGACGAGGCCGACGAGGACGACGACGTCATCCGGCTCGCGCTGATCGGCCGTCCGAACGTCGGCAAGTCGACGATGCTCAACCGCTTCCTCGGCGAGGAGCGCGTGATCGTCAGCGACGTCGCGGGCACGACCCGGGACGCGATCGACATGCCCCTGGAGGTCGACGGCCGCAAGCTCATCGTCGTCGACACCGCGGGCATGCGCCGCCAGGCGAAGGTCCAGGAGTCCGTCGAGTACTTCACGACGCTGCGCTCCCAGCGCGCGGTCGAGCGCGCCGACGTCGCGCTCGTGATCTGCGACGCGCAGGACGGCATCACCGCGCAGGACCTGCGGATCGCCGAGCTGGCGATGAAGGAGGGCTGCGCGACCGCGCTGGTGCTGAACAAGTGGGACGCCGCCCCGATGCAGGAGGCCGACCTCGACCACGAGCGCGCGCACGCGACCCGCAAGCTGCGGCTGCGGCCGAAGGTCCTCACCGCCAGCGCGCAGACCGGGCGGCACGTCGCCCGGATCCTCACCGAGGCGATCGCGCTCGGGGACCGCATGAAGGGCCGGATCCCGACCTCCGAGCTCAACCGCTTCCTGTCGGACACCGTGCAGGCCAAGCAGCCGCCGGCCAAGCAGGGCCACCGGCTCAAGCTCCTGTACATGGCGCAGATCGATGAGCGGCCGCCGCGGTTCGCGATCCAGGTGAACTCCCGCAACCGGGTGACGCGCGACTACGCGTACTTCGTCGAGAATCGGCTCCGTGCCCGCTACGGCCTGGACGGGATCCCGGTGATCATCGACTTCAACGAGCGCGACCAGCGGCGCAGCGACCGCTGATGCCCGCGGGACGCCCGCGGCTCCTCGCCGTCCTCGCGGCGGCGCTCGTCGTCGCGGTCGCGGCCGCGCTCATGCTGCTGCTCACCGGTGGCGACGACGAGCCCGACGCGCCGCCCGCGGCGCGCGCCACCGCGCTGATCCCCGCGGACGCGCTCGTCTACCTGCACCTCTCGACCGACGCGCAGCGCCCCGGGACCCGGGAGGCGGAGGCGATCGCCCGCCGCTTCCCCGGCTTCGCGCGCGTGCGCGACGACGTCGTGCGCCGCGTCACCGCCCCGAGCTGCGGCGTGCGCCCGGCGGACGTCCGCGGCGCCGAGGCCGCGCTCGCCTTCCTCGACACCGGCGGCGGGACGGCCGGCTCGCTCGTGCTGCTCGACACCGGCCGCGAGCCGCAGGGCACCCCGCGCGACCGCCAGTGCGGCCCGGTGCAGACCGCGCGGATCGGCCGGTTCCTCGCGGTCGGGCAGCCGCAGACGCTGCAGCTCGCCCGCGAGCTCGCCCGCGGCAAGGGCCGGTCGCTGGCGCAGCAGGCCCGCTACCGCCGGGCGACCGCGCAGCTGCCCGCCGACCGGGTCGCCGACGGCTGGGTCTCCCGCGAGGGGGTCGCGCGGCTGCTCGCCCCCCGGGGCGGCCTGCTCGGCGGGGCGGGGACCCTGCTGGCGCAGCCCGGGCTCGTCGGGGCCGCGATCGCGGTCAGCCCGCGGGAGGACGGCGCCCTGCTGACGGTCCGCTCCGCCCTGGAGCGGCCGACGGGCGCCGCAGGCACGTTCCGGCCGTTCACGCCGCGGCTGCAGGACACCGCGCCCCGCGGTGCGCTCGCGTACCTCGCGGTGAGCGGCGTCTCCGGCGGGCTGGCGCGCATCGCCGACGTCGCGGGCGGCAGCTTCGCCGGCCTCGGCCCGCTGCTCGTCCGCGCCCGCCGCGAGCTCGCCCGGCAGACCCCCGGCCTGCAGCGCGACCTGCTCGACCTGTTCCGCGGCGAGGTCGGCCTGACGCTCACCCCGGGCCTGCCCGCCCCGACGCTGACCGTCGCGGTCGCCGCCCGCGACCGCGACGCGACCGCGGCCGCGCTGCGCCGCGTCGAGGCGCCGCTGGCCCGCATCCTCGCCCCCTCGGGCGGGCCGACACCGCGCTGGACGCGCGCCGACGGCGTCGCGTCCCTGCGGCTCACCGCGGGCATCGAGGTCCACTACGCGGTCGACGAGGGGCGCGTCCTCATCGCCACCCGGCGCGACGGCGTCCTGGACGCGCGGAGCGCCGACGGCGGCCTCGCCGACAGCGACGCGTGGCGGGCGGTGCTCGGAAACGGCGGAAAGCCGACCACCTCGCTAGTCTTTCTCGACCTCAGTCAGCTTCTGCGCCTCGCCGAGCAGACCGGCCTCAACGATGACCGCGCCTACCAGGCCGTCCGCGACGACCTGGTGAAGGTCCGGGCGATCGGAGCCCGCTCGAGCGGCAGTGCGGACGAATCCACCGCGGAGATCCTTCTCTCGATCCCATGAGCACCTACGCCGACAACGAATACCTGTTCACGTCCGAGTCCGTCTCGGAGGGGCACCCCGACAAGGTCGCCGACCAGATCTCCGACGGCGTCCTCGACGCCGTGCTGGCGAACGACCCGAACCCCGAGAAGGCGCGCGTCGCCTGCGAGGTGCTCGTCAACACGGGTCTGGCCGTCGTCTCCGGTGAGATCCGCACCGACGCGTACATCGACATCCAGAAGATCGCCCGCGACACGATCCGCAAGATCGGCTACACCGACGCGGCGCTCGGCTTCTCCGCCGACTCCTGCGCGGTCCTCAACGCGATCGACCCGCAGTCCGACGACATCGCCGCCGGTGTCGACGACGCCGCCGAGCACAAGGGCGGCTCCGCCGACGACCTCGACCTCGAGGGCGCGGGCGACCAGGGCATCATCTTCGGCTACGCCACGAACGAGACCCCCGAGCTGATGCCGGTGGCGATCCAGCAGGCGCACCGTCTGGCCGAGCGCCTCGCCGAGGTCCGCAAGAACGGCGACCTCGACTACCTGCGCCCCGACGCGAAGACCCAGGTCTCCGTCCGCTACCGCGACGGCAAGCCGGTCTCGATCGACAAGCTCCTGATCTCCACGCAGCACACCGCGGAGTACAGCGACCAGGCGAAGATCAAGGCCGACCTCTGGGAGCACGTCGTCAAGCCCGTGCTGCCGGCCGAGCTCTACGACGAGAACACCCTGCTTGGCGAGTTCCTCGTGAACCCGACCGGCCGCTTCGTCATCGGCGGTCCCGTCGGCGACACCGGCCTCACGGGCCGCAAGATCATCGTCGACACCTACGGCGGCGCCGCCCGCCACGGTGGTGGCGCGTTCTCCGGCAAGGACAGCTCGAAGGTCGACCGCTCCGCCGCGTACGCCACCCGCTGGGTCGCCAAGAACGTCGTCGCCGCGGGCCTCGCCGACCGCGCCGAGATCCAGGTCTCCTACGCGATCGGCGTCGCGCAGCCGATCTCGATCCTCGTCGAGACGTTCGGCACGGAGAAGATCCCGCACGCGAAGATCAACGCCGCGGTCCGCGAGGTCTTCGACCTCCGCCCGCTCGCGTACCGCCGGCACCTGAACCTGTTCCGCCCGATCTTCCAGAAGACCGCGGCCTACGGCCACTTCGGCCGCCAGGACCCGGACTTCACCTGGGAGAACCTGGACAAGGTCGACGAGCTCAAGGCGGCCGCGGGCGTCTAGCGCCCGCGCGACACCCGCAGCGTCCACGAGGGCGGCCCGGTCGGGCCGCCCTCGTCCGTACTCTGGTCGGTCCGTGCAGTCCGTGGTCCAGGTCGAGCCGCTCACGACCGCCCGCGCACTGCGCGGGCCGTTCGACTACGTCCGGCCGGAGGGCGCCGAGGTCGGGTCGCTGCTGGAGGTCCCGTTCGGCCGCCAGACGCTGCGCGCGGTCGTCACCGCCCTGGCCGACAGCAGCCCGCACGAGCTCGCGGTGCCGCGCCGCGTGCTGCCCGAGGCGATCCCGCCGGAGCTCGTCGCCCTCGGCCTGTGGATGGCCCGCGAGTACTGCTCGACCCCCGCGCGGGCGCTGTCGCTGATGCTGCCGCCCTCCGGGGTGCGCGCGAAGGCCCAGCTGTGGGCGGAGCCGACCGCAGCCGGCCGCGACCCCGGCCCGGAGGTCCGCCTGACCGACAACCAGCGCGCGCTGCTCGCCGCGCTGCCGCGGTTCGCGGGAACCGACCTCGGGGCGCTGCGGCGGCTGGAGAAGCGCGGGCTCGTCACGGTCGCGCCGCGGGACCGCCGCCGCGCGCCCGAGCACGTCGCGGTCGGGGCGCGCCGCGACCCGCCCGTCCTCAACCCCGAGCAGGAGGCGGCCGTGCACGCGATCGCCACCGCCGGGCCCGGGGAACGGCTGCTGCTGCACGGGGTGACCGGATCGGGGAAGACCGAGGTGTACCTGCGGGCCGCCGAGCAGACGCTGCGCGCCGGGGCCGGCGTGATCGTCCTGGTGCCGGAGATCGGGCTGACGCCGCAGATGATCGCCCGCTTCGTCGACCGCTTCGGCGACACCGTCGCGGTGCTCCACTCGGGCCTGAGCCAGGGCGAGCGCTACGACGAGTGGCGGCGCCTGCGCGACGGCGAGGCGCGGATCTGCGTCGGGCCGCGCTCCGCGGTGCTCGCGCCGCTGCGCGGCGTCGGCCTGGTGATCGTCGACGAGGAGCACGACGGCACGTACAAGCACGAGGGCGACCCCCGCTACGACGCCCGCCTCGTCGCCCAGCGGCGCGCCGAGCTCTCCGGTGGGGTGCTCGTCGTCGGCAGCGCCACGCCGCGCCCGGAGTCGGTGCACGCGCTGCGCCGCATCCGGCTGGCGCACCGCGCCGACGGGGCGCGGCTGCCGCCGGTCCAGATCGTCGACATGCGCGCGACCGCGGCCGGCACGGTCCTGCACCGCCGCACCCACGACGCGCTCGTCGACGCCCGCAAGGCGATCGTCCTGCTCAACCGGCGCGGCTGGTCGAACTTCCTCACCTGCCGCTCCTGCGGCCACACGTGGGAGTGCCCGCAGTGCGACGTCACGCTCGTGCTGCACCGCGCGGAGGGCGCGATGTCCTGCCACCACTGCGGACACCGCGAGCCGGTGCCGCGGGCGTGCCCGGAGTGCGCCTCGGTGTCGCTGGCCCGCCACGGGACCGGCACCGAGCGGCTCGAGCACGAGCTCGCGCGGATCGCGCCCGTCGTGCGCCTCGACGCGGGGGTCGCGAACCCCGGCGAGGCGCTGCAGCGCTTCGAGCGGGCTGACCGGGCGATCCTCGTCGGCACGCAGGTCGTCGCCAAGGGCCACGACTTCGCCGACGTCGACCTCGGCGTGGTCGTCGACGCCGACGGCACGCTGCGGTTCCCGGACTTCCGCGCCGAGGAGCGGACGTTCAGTCTCGTCACCCAGCTCGCCGGGCGCGCGGGTCGCGGCGGGCGCGCGGGCCGCGTGCTCGTGCAGACGCTCGACCCCGACGCCCCGTCGATCATGCACGCCGTCCGGCACGACAGCGACGGGTTCCTCGAGGGCGAGCTCCAGCGCCGCCGCGCGCTGCGCTACCCGCCGTTCGCGACGCTCATCCGCATCGTCTGCTCCTCCACCGAGCCGGGCGCCGCGCACGCCGCGGCGCACGCGGTCCGGACCGCCGTGGACGCGGCCGGGGGCGCGGGGGACGGCGCGATGCTGCTCGGTCCCGCACCGCTGTTCCGGCTGCGGGGCCGCGAGCGCAGCCAGCTGGTCATCAAGGGCCCGGACCGCTACGCGGCGATCGAGGCGGCGGGGGTCGCGGCCGCCGCCGTCCGGGCCGCGAAGGCCCACCGGACCGCGAACCTGTCGGTCGACGTCGACCCGCAGTAGGCCCGGGGCCGCGCGCCGATACCCTTGGGGTGATGTCCGACGTCGACGAGAAGATCGAGCTGGTCCCCGACGAGGAGGCCGACGGCGGCCGCCCGACCCGCGAGGTCCCGCCGCCCGACCCCGAGGCGCTCGCGCGCCGTCGCGAGGCGCTGAAGCTCGTCAAGCAGTTCGGCGACCCGGTCCTCAAGACGAAGGCCCGGGCGATCGAGGACTTCGACGACGAGCTGCGGCTCGAGGTGCAGCGCATGGGCTCGCTAATGGAGGACTCGATGGGCATCGGGCTCGCCGCGCCGCAGCTGGGCGTCCCGACGCGCCTGCTCGTCTACCGGCTGAGCTCCGAGGCGCCGCTCGCGGCCCTGGTGAACCCGGAGATCGAGTGGTCCAGCAAGGAGACCGAGGTCTTCGAGGAGGGCTGCCTGAGCCTGCCCGCGGTCGTCGTCGACGTCGAGCGCCCCGTGCACGTGCGGGTCCGCGCGCTCGACGAGTGGGGCGAGGAGCAGATCATCGAGGCGTCCGGCCTCGAGGCCCGCGTCATCCAGCACGAGATGGACCACCTCGACGGCGTGCTGATCCTCGACCGCACCACGCGCGCCCAGCGCAAGGAGGCGATGCGCGCGCTGCGCGAGGCGCAGGAGCGCGGGGTCCGCGGCCCCGACCTCGGCGACTGAGCCCGGTCCGCGTGCGCACCGTCTACCTCGGCACCTCGGACTTCGCGGCCGCGATCCTCGGCCGGCTGGCCGACACGCCGCACCGCCCCGAGCTCGTCGTCACCCGCCCGGACCGCCCGAAGGGGCGCGGCCGCGCGCTGCAGTCGCCGCCGGTCGCCGACCTCGCGCGCCTGCTGGGCATCCCGCTGGACCAGCCGCAGGACGTCAACGGCCCCGAGGCCCGCGAGCGGATCGCCGCCGCCCGCCCGGACGTGCTGATCGTGTGCGCGTTCGGCGCCCTGATCAAGCAGGAGCTGCTCGACGCGCACGAGATCCTCAACGTGCACCCGTCGCTGCTGCCGCGCTGGCGCGGCGCGGCCCCGATCGAGCGGGCGATCATGGCCGGCGACGCCGAGACCGGGGTGGCGATCATGCGCCTGACCGCGGGCCTCGACAGCGGCCCGGTCGGGCTGCTGGAGCGCGAGCCGATCCGCGAGGACGACACCTACGGGGCGCTCGCCCGCCGCCTGCAGGACCTCGGCGCGACGCTGCTGATCCGCGCCCTCGACGACCCGCCCGTCTACGAGGAGCAGGTCGAGGACGGCGTCACCTACGCGGAGAAGCTCACCGCCGAGGACCGCACGCTGGACCCGGGCGCCCCCGCCGCCGAGCAGGTGCGCGTCGTGCGCGCCCTGAGCCCGCACGTCGGCGCGCGCCTGCAGCTGCCCGACGGCTCGTTCCTCGGCGTGCGCGACGCGCGCGTGGGGGAGGACGGGACGCTCGAGCTGCTCGAGGTCCAGCCGCCCGGCAAGCGGGCGATGCCCTACGCGGACTACCTGCGCGGCCGCAGCTGAGCGTCCCGGCGCAGGACCTCCGCGGTCGGCGCTGAGGTACCGTCCGGCCCATGTCCGCGGTCAGCCCGGCGCGTGCGACCGCGCTGCGGGTCGTGCGGCGCGTCTTCGAGCAGGGGGCCTACGCCGACCGGGCGCTGCGCGCCGAGGCGGAGGGCCTGGATCCCCGCGAGCGGGCGCTCGCCAAGCGCCTGGTGTTCGGGGTCGTGCAGCGGCACGGCACGCTGGAGTGGATCGTCGCCCGGCACGCGAAGGGACGCCTGCAGCCCGAGGTCCGCGCCGCCCTCTGGCTCGGGCTCGAGCAGCTGCTGTTCCTCGACGGGGTCGCCGACCACGCCGCGATCTCCGAGAGCGTCGAGCTCGCGAAGCCCGGCCCGGGCCACAAGGTCGTCAACGCGATCCTGCGCCGCGTCCAGCGTGAGGGGATCGAGCTGCCCGCCGACACCGACCCGCAGGGCGCCGCGATCCGCCACAGCCACCCGGAGTGGCTCGTGCGCCGCTGGTGGGACGAGCTCGGCGCGGACGAGACCCGCGCGCTGCTGGCGGCCAACAACGAGCCCGCGGAGCTCGTGCTGCGGATCAACACGCTCGTCCCCGTCGACGCGTCGCAGCTGCCGCCGGGCCGCCGCGAGGACGACGCGCTCGTCCTCGACGGGCCGTTCGACCTGGCGGGCTCGCCGCTGTTCGCCGCGGGCGCGATCACGCCGCAGTCCCGGGCCGCGCAGCGCGTCGCCCGGTTCCTCGGGCCGCGCCCGGGCGAGCGGGTCCTCGACCTCTGCGCCGCCCCGGGAGGCAAGACCGCCCACCTCGCCGCGCTGATGGGCGGGGAGGGGGACCTCGTCGCCGTCGAGCAGCACACCGGCCGGGCCGGGGCGCTCCAGCGGACCTGCGAGCGCCTGCACGCCCGCAACGTCACCGTCGTGGTCGCCGACGCGTCGCGGTTCCAGACCGACCGGCCGTTCGACCGCGTGCTGCTGGACCCGCCGTGCTCCGGGCTGGGCACGCTGCGCTCGCACCCGGACCTGCGCTGGCGCGTGACCGAGGCCGCGATCACGCAGCTCGCCGCGCTGCAGGACCGCATGCTCCAGGCCGCCCGGGGCGCCCTGAAGCCGGGGGGCACGCTCGTCTACTCCACCTGCACGATCTCCCGGGAAGAGGAGCGTCTGGTCGGCGACGAGCGCTTCCAGACGCTCCCGCACCGCGACGGGACCGACGGGTTCTACGTCGCCCGGGAGACCCCGTAGGCTCCCTGCTCGATGTCCGCCGAGTGGGAGATCGGGCCGGCGTGCCCGAGCTGCAAGGAGCCCTGGCTGCGCCCCACGTCGCTGCCGGGCCGCTACCGCTGCGTCTCGTGCCTGCACCGCTTCGAGCTGCTGTCGGTGTGCGCCGACTGCGGCGAGCACGGCACGATCGTGCGGATGAGCACCACGGCGATGACGCTCTGCAACCACTGCGGGGCATCGATGCTCGCCGAGGTGTAGAACCCCCGGTGGCATGAGCTCCATCGAGATCGCCCCGTCCATCCTCTCCGCCGACTTCGCGCGCCTGCACGACCAGGTCGCCACGGTCGTCGAGGCCGGCGCGACGTGGGTGCACATCGACGTCATGGACGGGGTCTTCGTGCCACCGATCACGATGGGCCCGATCGTCGTCAGCGCGCTGCGCGAGGCGTTCGGCGACCGCGTCGTCCTGGACTGCCACCTGATGATCGACCGGCCCGAGCGGCAGGTCGACGCGTTCGCGCAGGCGGGCGCCGACGTCATCACCTTCCACGCCGAGGCGACCGCGCACAGCCACCGCGTCGTGCAGGCGATCCGCGAGCACGGCGTCAAGGCCGGGATCGCCGTCTGTCCCGGCACGCCGCTCGGGGTCTTCGAGGAGGTCGAGGTCGACCTCGCGCTCTGCATGACCGTGAACCCCGGCTGGGGCGGTCAGCCGTTCATCCCGACGTCCCCGGCGAAGATCGAGCGGATGCGCGCGCTCGTCGGTCCCGACGTCGCGCTCGAGGTCGACGGCGGCGTGGACGCCCGCACCGCGCCGGTCGTCGTGCAGGCGGGGGCGGACAAGCTCGTCGCCGGCTCCGCCGTCTTCTCCAAACCCGACCCGGCCGCCGCCTTCCGCGAGATCGAGGCGGCCGCGCGCGGCGCGGCCTGACGCGCGCGGCGGCGCCGCGGACCGCTCAGACCGACCGGCAGAACGCGACGAACCGGGCGGTGTCGGTCCACACCGGCCCGTGGCCGACGCACACGACCGCCGGCTCGAGCTCCCCAAGACGCCGCAGCGACGCGCGGTTGGTCTCCGGGTCGGGGGTGAACCAGCCGACCGGCTCGCGCGGGCCGCGCGGGAACAGCAGCAGCGAGTGCTGCGTGTTGAGGACGTCCCCGGCGATCAGGACGCGGTCGGACTCGCGCCAGAAGCAGACGTGGCCGAGCGAGTGCCCCGGGGTCTCCAGCACCGTGAAGCCGCCGACCACGTCGCCTTCGGCGAGCGTGCGCGCCACCGGGTGCGCGGGCCCGGTGAAGAGCCGGTCCATCAGCGTGTTGATCGGGTGGGACCGCTGACGCTGCCGGATGAGCGACGGGTCCTCGACCGCGGGGGCGTCGAGCTCGTGCACCCACAGGGGGATCCCGAGGGCCTCGCAGACCGCGTGCGAGGAGCCCTGGTGGTCCGGGTGCGCGTGCGTCAGCGCGTGCGCGGCGACGGTGCGCCCCTGCAGCGCCTTGAGGATCCGCTTGGCGTCGCCCCGGCCCATCGCGTCGACGAGCACGTCCCCGATGAGGAAGCAGTTGACGGCCAGCGGCGGGAAGCCGGTGATCAGGTGGACGTCCGGGGCGATCTCGCGCATCCGCGGACCCTACCCCGGCTCCCCGGGGTGCCGTAGGGGAGGTTCCCGATGGGCGACGACCCGCGCGTCTGCGACGCTGACGGTCATGTCCACCCACCCTTCCGGTCTCGCGGCGCCCACGGCCACCGACCTCGTCGTCGCCCACGAGCTGACCCGCCGCTACGGGGAGGGCGAGGCGGCCGTGCACGCCCTCGCGGGCGTCTCCGCCACGTTCCCCGCCGGGGAGTTCACGGCGATCATGGGCGCCTCCGGCTCGGGCAAGTCGACGCTCATGCACTGCCTCGCCGGGCTCGACCGGCCCACCGGCGGCACCGTGCGCCTGGACGGCGTGGAGATCACCGCCCTGGACGACGCAAAGCTCACCGAGCTGCGCCGCGACCGCATCGGGTTCATCTTCCAGTCGTTCAACCTCGTCCCGGTCCTCAGCGCCGAGGAGAACATCCTGCTGCCGCTCTCGATCGCCGGACGCAGGCCCGACCGCGAGTGGATCGACCAGCTCGTCGGCATCGTCGGGCTGCAGAACCGGCTGACGCACCGTCCCGCGGAGCTGTCGGGCGGTCAGCAGCAGCGCGTCGCGGTCGCCCGCGCGCTCGCCTCCCGGCCCGCGATCGTGTTCGCCGACGAGCCGACCGGCAACCTCGACTCCAAGACCTCCGCGGAGGTGCTGGCGCTGCTGCGCCGCAGCGTCGACGAGTTCGGTCAGACGATCGTCATGGTCACCCACGACCCCGACGCCGCGGCGATCGCCGACCGGCTCGTCACGCTCCAGGACGGCCTCGTCGTCTCCGACGAGCGCGTCACGCCGCGCGTGCCGACCGGCGCGTAGGGGCCGACGATGCGCAAGGTCGCCCTCCGCGGGCTGCTCGCCCGCAAGACCCGGCTCGCGCTGACCGCGCTGGCCGTCGCCCTCGGCGTCACGCTGATCGCCGGGACCTACGTCTTCACCGACACGATCAACTCGTCGTTCGACCGGATCTTCGCGGCCTCCTACGCGCAGACCGACGCCGTCGTGACCCCCGACGACGAGGTCACCGCCGCCCAGTTCGGGCAGACGGAGTCGATCCCGTCCTCCGTGGCGGACCGCATCCGCACGCTCCCGCAGGTCGCCTCGGTCGGCGGCAGCGTCTTCGACCAGGAGGCGACGATCCTCGACCGCAAGGGCGACCCGGTGTCCTCGGGCGCCCCGAACTTCGTCGCGTCGATCCAGCAGGACCGGCGCTTCGAGTCCTTCGACGTGCTCGAGGGCCGCCTGCCGCGGCGCGCCGACGAGGTCGCGCTCGACCGCTCGACCGCCGAGCGCAAGGGCTTCGAGGTCGGCGGCACCGTCGACATCGTCGCCAAGGAGCCGCGGCGGACCTACCGACTGGTCGGTCTGGTCGGCGTCGCGGGCGTCGACTCCTACGGCGGCGCGGCCGTCGCGCTGATGACGCTCCCGGAGGCGCAGCGCATCACCGGCAAGGCGGGCCGCTTCGACGAGATCGCGATCGCCGCGAAGGACGGCACGAGCCCGTCCGCGCTGCGCGACGCCGTGCGCGCCGCGGTGCCCGACCGGCGCTACGACGTGCGGACCGGGCAGGAGGAGGCGCGCGACCAGACCGAGACGATCAAGGACAACCTGTCGTTCCTGCCGACGGCGCTGCTGGCCTTCGCCGGCATCTCGCTGTTCGTCGGCGCGTTCATCATCTTCAACACGTTCTCGATCACGGTGACGCAGCGCGCCCGCGAGTTCGCGCTGCTGCGCACGCTCGGCGCGTCCCGCGGCCAGGTGCTGCGCAGCGTGCTGACCGAGGGGCTGGCGCTCGGCGCGCTCGGCAGCGCGGTCGGGCTGCTGCTCGGCATCGGGGTCGCGAAGCTGCTGAAGGCCCTCTTCTACGCCGTCGGGTTCGACCTCCCGTCGCAGGGCACCGTGCTCGAGACCCGCACGATCGTCGTCTCGCTCGTCGTCGGGGTGCTCGTGACGCTGCTGGCGAGCCTCGCGCCGGCGCTGCGCGCCACGCGCGTCCCGCCGGTGGCCGCGCTGCGCGAGGGCGTCGCGCTGCCGGAGAGCCGCTCGTCGCGGCTGGCGTTCCCGGCCGCGGTCGTCCTGACCTCGATCGGGATCGTGCTGCTCGTCGTCGCGCTCGTCGCGGTCGACGACGCGACGACGGGACTCTCGCTGGCGGGGGCGGGCGCCGCCGCGACGTTCCTCGGCGTCGGCCTGATGAGCCCGAAGCTCGTCGGCCCGATCGCCGCCGTCGTCGGCCGCGTGTTCGGCAGCGGGGTCACCGCGCGGCTGGCCCGCGAGAACTCGGTGCGCCAGCCGGGCCGCACGGCCGCGACCGCCGCGGCCCTGATGATCGGCGTGGCGCTGGTGAGCTTCGCGTCGATCTTCGCCGCGAGCGCGAAGGAGACCGTGTCGGGCTTCATCGACCGTGGCCTCGCGGGCGACGCGGTCATCCAGCACCAGAACGGCTTCGACCCCTTCTCCGGCGCGGTCGCCGACCGGGTCGCGCGCGTCCGTGGCGTCGAGACGCTGTCGGGCTTCCGCTTCGCCCAGGTGCGCCTGGACGGCGAGGACGAGGACGTCACCGGCGTCGACCCGCGCACGGTCACCCGCGTCTACAACGTCACGAGCGGCGGCGACGTGATCTCCGGGCTCGGGGACGCGGAGGTCGCGGTGTCCCGCGACTTCGCGAAGGACCGCGGCCTGCAGGCGGGCGACGCGCTCACCGTGCGCACCCCGCGGCGGTCGCAGCTGCGGCTGCGCGTCGCCGGGACGTTCGAGGACAAGGCCGACCTGCTCGGCGACCTCGTCCTGCCCGACGCCACCGTCGCCCGCGACGTCGGCGTGGCCAACGACTCCTACGTCTTCCTGCGCTACGCGCCGGGGACGGACACCGCCGCCACCAAGCGGGCCGTCGCGCGCGTCCTGGACCGGGCGTTCCCGCAGACCGAGGTGCTGACCGCGAGCGAGTTCAAGGACGAGCAGGCCGGCCAGATCGACCAGTTGCTCGGCATGATCTACGCGCTGCTGGCGCTCGCGATCATCGTGTCGCTGTTCGGCATCGTCAACACGCTCGCGCTGTCGATCACCGAGCGCACGCGCGAGCTCGGCATGCTGCGGGCGATCGGCACCTCACGCCGGCAGGTCAAGGCGATGATCCGCAAGGAGTCGGTGATCATCGCGGTCATCGGCGGCGTCCTGGGCCTCGCGGTCGGGGTCGTGCTGTCGATCGTCTTCACCCAGGCGATCGACGAGATCGTCCTGCACGTCCCGGGGATCTCGCTCGTGCTGCTGCTGGCGCTGTCCGCGCTCGCCGGGGTGCTCGCCGCGGCCCTGCCCGCCCGTCGCGCGGCGCGGCTGAACGTGCTCGAGGCGCTCGCCCACGAGTAGGCCGGTCAGGCGGCGGGGCGCGTGGGCGTCCCGCCGCGGTACACCGCGGTCAGCAGCGCGCACAGCAGCGCGGCGGCGGCCAGGTACCCGGTCTCCGCGCGCACGAGCTGGTCGTCGATCACCGGCACGACCATCCAGACGACGAACACGGCGGCACCGAGCAGCCAGGCGCCCGCGGCCAGGCGGGCGCGGCCGCGCGCCAGGGCGGCCTGGTTCAGCGTCCCGGCGACGAGGTGGAAGCCCATCCCGACCCCGACGGCGGCGAGACCGAGCCGCCCGTAGTCGTAGGCCTCGTCGAACAGCAGGTCCATCGCGAACGGGCCGAGGACGAGCAGCCCGAGCGTGATCGCGGCCGCGAACCCGGTGATCGCCAGCACGGTCACCCGGATCGCGCGGGCGAACGCCTCGCGGCCCTCGGTGGCCTCGAGCCCGGCGAGATGGGGCAGCAGCGAGGTCTGGATCGACTGGAACAGCTGCAGCGGTGCGCGGGCGATCATGAACGCGTTGAAGACCACGCCCGCCAGCGCGTTGCCCGCCGACGCGGCGACGGTCAGCACCGCGACGTTCAGCAGCGTCTGCTCGGCGAGCTGGACCATCGCGACCGACAGCGCGAAGTCCGCGCCCTCCCGCAGCTCGCCCCGACCCGCAGGCGCGGCGGCCGGGGCCGTGGGCAGCTCGCCGGCGGCCTCCCGGCGGCGGTACCGCACGAGGGCGGCGGGCACGACCAGCAGCGACGCGAACGGCGCGGCGAGGATCCCCAGCGCGACGGCCGTCTGGCCGGACGCGATCCCGACCGCGACGGCCACCGGGAAGAGGATCCGGGCGATCGACTCGAACAGGACCAGGCCGCCGTAGAGCGCGAACCACTGGTGTCCGGCGAAGTAGCCGCGGGCGAAGTACGAGGCCGCGTACGCCAGTGCCGCCCCGACGAAGATCCAGAACAGCGTCTCGGACTCCAGCCGGTCCTCCAGCGGGCCCTTGAACGCGAGCGCGACGACGAGGAACAGCAGCGCGAACGAGCCCTGGATGATCAGCGGGGTCCGCAGCGAGGCGGCCTCGCCACCCAGCGCCCGGGACGTCGCGAGCGTGCGGGACAGCAGCTGCTCGACCGGTCGGTAGATCACCGACATCACGACGAACAGCACGCTCCAGAGGAACGCGACGGCCCCGTACTCGGACGGGCTCAGGGTGTGCGACGCGACCGCGAAGTACGCGAACGTGAAGACGCCCGTGGACGCGATCCCCAGCGAGAGGATCCGCGCACCGCGGGCGTAGGCGCCGTCGTCGGACGGCGCGGCCGGCGCGGCCGCCACGCGCCCTACTTCGCGAGGCGGACGAGCAGCATCGTCCACGGGAACGGCGAGCGGGCCTGCACGACCTCGCCGTGCTGCGAGAGCAGCTGCACGAACGAGCGCTTGGACCAGTGGTTGATGTGCCCCGGGGTGTTGCCGAGGTCCTTGAGGTACGCGCCACGGGCCATGTTCAGGCCGCGCCACAGCGGCTCGCGCGGGACGCTGACCAGCAGCCAGCGGCTCGCGACGCGCGCCATCTCCGCGACGGTGTGCGCCGGATCCGGCACGTGCTCGAGCACCTCGATCGCCGTCGCGACGTCGAACTCGCCGTCGGCGAACGGGAGGTCCTCCGCCTTCATGATCCTGTACTCGAGGTTCGGCGCCTGGCGCTGGGCCCAGCCGGCCTGGATCGACTCCTCCTCGAGGTCGATGCCGACGACGCGCTTGTCCCCGAGCTTCTGCGCCCACTCGTGGATGAGCACGCCCTCGCCGCAGCCGACGTCCAGCAGCGACTGCGGGTCGGCGGCCTCGAACAGCTCGTCGAGGGTCGACTCGAAGTTCGCCATCAGCCGCTTGACGACCGGGTTGGTCGAGCCGTACTTGTCGTACGTGTTGCCGGTGACGACGCCCTCGGCGTCGGTGGTCGTGGAGGGGGTCATACCTTGAGGGCCTCGTGCTCCCCGGTGCGCTGCGCGCCGGCCCCGGCGCCCGTGGTGGGCGGCTGGCCGGTCGGCTTGGCGCCGGGCTCGTAGTGGGACGGGGGGACGCCCAGCTGCAGCTCGATCCGGCGCACGCGCTCGAAGATCCGCTGGGACATGATCCGCTGGGCGTAGAGGAGGTCGCCGATGACGCCGAGGACGGCGACGACGACCGCGGCGTTGAACAGGACGGCGCCGAAGATCAGGGACTGGACGTGCCCGGCGCCGTCGTCCTGCACGTACGCGACGAAGAACCGGATCCAGGGGATCATCGCCAGCAGCGCCAGGACGAGGGCGATCCGCAGGAACACCTTCAGCGGCTCGTACTGCGTGTAGATGCGGCTGATGGCCACGGCGTTGCGCCGCACGTAGGAGCCCATCGACGGGAACAGCCGCGACTCGCGCGTCTTCGGGTTCGTCCCGATCGCGACGTGGTCGGTGGCGACGAGCAGCTTGCCCGCCTGGATGATCGTCTCGAGCGTGTACGTGTACTTCGAGACGACCGCCATCTGGATCGCCGCCTCGCGGTTGTAGGCGCGGAAGCCCGAGGTCGTGTCGGGGACCGTCGTCTCCGACGCCTGGCGCACGACCCACGAGCCCGCCTTCTGGAGCCGCTTCTTCAGCGGCGAGAAGTGCTCGATGTTGTCGGTCTCGCGGTCGCCGACGACCATGTCGGCGCGGCCCGCGACGATCGGCTCGACGAGGCGCGGGATGTCGGCCGCGGAGTACTGGTTGTCGGCGTCGGTGTTGACGATGACGTCGGCGCCGAGCTTCAGGCACGCGTCGAGGCCCGCCTGGAAGCCCGCGGCGAGGCCCTTGTTGTTCGTCAGCTTGACGATGTGGTCGACCCCGCCCGCCCGGGCGACCGCGATCGTCCGGTCCACCGAGCCGTCGTCGATGATGAGCCACTCGACCACGTCGAAGCCGGGCACCTCACGGGGGAGGTCCGCCAGCGTCGCGGGGAGCTGCTCCTCCTCGTTGAAGCAGGGAATCTGGATGATGAGTTTCATAGAGAAGGTCCGCCCGGTCTACCCGCGCCGTCCGCCCGAGTTACTGCCGGAGCGCGTGCCTGCCCGCCGGGGCGCGGGCGGCGGAAGGGTCGGCGATGTGCCGTACACTCGACGCGCAGTATCCCAGAGGACCCGGCAGCACGCGCTCGCGCCGGTCCTCCGCTCGTCCATGGAATCCGCGACCCTCACCCGGCCCCGGTCCGGACCGCAGGCGCGGTCCGGCCTCGCCGCGCGCCTGCCGGCACGCGGCCGGCGCCTCGTCCCGGCGCTCGGGCTGGCGGGCCTCGTGGTCGCCGTGGTGGTCGGGTTCTTCGTCTACCCGACCTACCCGAACTACGACTCGGTCTACTCGCTGGTCTGGGGTCGCGAGCTGCTCGACGGCACGAACCTGAGCTTCGAGGCCTACCGCGCGCCGACCCAGCACCCGCTGGCGATCCTGTTCGGCGCCGCGCTCGTGCCGCTGGGCGAGGGTGCGGACCGGGTGATGATCGCGTTCACCTGGCTGAGCTTCGTCGTGCTGACGATGGGGATGTACCGGCTCGCCGCGCGCGCGTTCACGCCCACGATCGGGCTGATCACCGCCGCGCTGCTGTGCACGCGCTTCGACTTCCCGTTCCTCGCGGCCCGCGGCTACCTCGACATCCCGTTCCTCGCGATGATCGTGTGGGCCGCCTGCCTGGAGCAGGAGCGCCCGCGCCGCGGCACCCCGGTGTTCGCGCTGCTGGCGCTCGCCGCGATGCTGCGCCCCGAGGCCTGGCTGATCATCGGCCTGTACTTCCTCTGGTGCGCCTGGCCCGCGGACTGGGGCACGCGGGTCCGCTACGCCGTCTGGACCGCGAGCGGCCCCGTGATCTGGGCGCTGACCGACCTGATCGTCACCGGCGACCCGATGTACTCGCTGACGCACACGAGCGGCCTGGCGGAGGAGCTGGGCCGCGCCTCCGGAATCGGCGCCGTGCCCTCCGCGACCGTCGAGTTCCTCACCCGCCTGGACAAGGCGCCCGTCGCGATCGCGGGCCTGGCCGGCTTCGCGCTGGCCGCCTACCTCGTGCCGCGCCGCGTCGTGATGCCGACCGCGCTGTTCCTCGTGGGCCTTGGCACCTTCGCGGCCGTCGGCCTGGCCGGCCTGTCGGTGATCCAGCGCTACCTGCTCGTGCCCTCGCTCATGGTCATGGTGTTCGCCGCGGTGGCGCTCGGCGGCTGGACGCTGCTGCAGGCTGGCCGCGCCCGCACGGCCTGGGCGGTCGCCTCCGTGCTCGTCGTCCTCGGCGGCACGTTCTACACGGCGACGCGCGTGAACCTGAAGGTGTTCGACAACGAGCTGACCTTCCGCAGCGAGTACCGCACCGGCCTCGAGGACGTCCTGCGGTCCCCCGCGGTCCAGGCGGGCCTGAAGTGCGGCGTCGTGTCGGTGCCCAACCACAAGCTCATCGCCGACGTCCGCTGGATCCTCGACCTGCCGGCCGACAAGGTCGTCGCGCGGACGGACACCGTCCCCGACAAGGAGACCGGGAAGGGCGGCGACGGACTGCGCCGCGCCGAGCAGGGCGGGGTCGCGATCTACGCGGCCAACCGCTCGGTCCTGATCCGGCAGGTCCTCACCGACGGCATGGACGCGCCCGCCCAGACCTCGATCCTGCCGGGCTACACCTACGCCGCGTCATCGGACGCCTACGGGGCCTATGTCCGCTGTTGATCACCTGACGCACCGTGACCGCGACCGCGCCCCGGCGTCGCCGCCGCCGGGCGTCCCGCCGCGCCGCCCCGGCCCGCGCGACCGCGCCCGGGACGCGCTGCGCGACACCGTCGCCCGGGCCCGCGCCTGGCGTCCCACGCGCTGGTCGGCGGCGATCGTCGCGCTGCTGCTCGGGTCGTTCCTCGTCCGCATCTGGGGCGTCGACCACGGCATGCCGTACGCGTACAACGCGGACGAGAACGCGCACTTCCTGCCGAAGGCGATCGGCCTCTTCGGCCACGGCTGGAACCCGCACTACTTCGTCAACCCGCCCGCCTACACGTACGTCCTGCACATCGTCTTCGCGGGCTGGTTCGGCGGCCGCGAGGCGGTCGCCAGCCAGTTCGCCAGCGACCCGACCGAGGTCTGGGTCGTCGCCCGGGTCACCGCCGCGGCGCTCGGCACGCTCGGGATCTGGCTGCTCTACCTGGCCGGCAAGCGGTTCTTCGACCGGCGCGTCGGCCTGCTCGCCGCCGGGCTCATGGCCGTGGCGTTCCTGCCGGTCTTCTACAGCCACCTGGCGCTCAACGACGTCCCGACGCTCGCCCCGATCTGCCTGTCGCTGTGGGGCACCGCCGGGATCCTGCACCGCGGCTGGACCCGCGACTACGTGGTCGCCGGGCTCGGGCTCGGCCTCGCCTGCGCCACGAAGTACACCGGCGGCATCGTGCTGCTGCCGCTGCTGGCCGCCACCGTCTTCCAGATGCTCCAGGCCGGCACGACCGAGGGGGCGCTCGTGCACCTGCGCCGCGTCCTCCTGGCCGGCGTGATGGCGACGATCGGCTTCGTCGCCGCGAACCCCTACGCCGTCCTGGCCTTCGACGAGTTCCGCGACGGACTCGAGCACCAGACGACGGTCTCCGGCGACTCGTTCGGCAAGCTCGGCCTGACCCACGACAACGGCATCGAGTACTACCTCTGGGCCTTCACCTGGGGCCTGGGCTGGGTGCCGATCCTCGCCGCGGCGATCGCGATCGGCGTGCTGCTGGCGGTCGACCGGCGCATGGCCGTCGTGCTCGCGCCCGCGCCGCTGATCTTCCTCTACTTCATGGGCGGCCAGGAGCGGTTCTTCGGCCGCTGGCTGCTGCCGATCTTCCCGATCGCCTGCATCCTCGCCGCGTTCGTCGTCATCTGGGCCGTCGACCGCCTCGCCCGCCGCACCGGCCCGACCTGGAAGCCCGCCCTGATGAGCCTCGGCGTCGTGCTGCTGTGCGGCCAGGGACTCCTCTACAGCCTCCACAGCGGCCTCGTGCTCAGCCGCGACGACACCCGCAACCTGACGCGCGCATGGATGGTCGAGAACGTCGCGCCGCGCTCGAAGATCGTCGTCGAGCCGATCGTCCCCGACGCCTGGGCCCAGGACGCCGAGTCGATCATGCGCCAGACGACCGGCAACGGGAACCGCTGGATCAAGTTCCCGACGAGCCGCTCGAACATCGCCAACGACGGGTCGTTCATCCCCGACCCGGGACGGATCGTGAACATCGAGGACTACGAGCGCACGCTCGCCCCCGAGCTCATCGACCGCTACGAGGAGGACCAGTACTGCTACGTCGTGTCCGGCTCGACGCAGCGCGGGCGCGCGGAGGCGGAGCCCGAGCAGGTGCCCGGCGCGATCGCGTACTACAAGGAGCTCGAGAAGCGGTCGATCCTCGTCCGCGAGGACTCCCCGTACCGCGAGGGCGCCGACCCGGTCGACTTCAACTTCGACTGGTCGTTCCAGTACTACCCGCTGGCCTACCACCGGCCCGGTCCGCTGATCCGCGTGTACCGGCTGACCGGCGGCCGCTGCGCCTTCAAGGGCCGGTAGGCGCGCCCCCGCCCGCGGCGGGCCACCCGGACCCTGGCCCGAGGCCCGCGGTCCCTATCCTGCAAGTGGCCCCATGCAGCGGACCGAGACCGACCACGTCCACCTGGCCCGCGCCATCGAGCTCGCGGAGCTCGGGGTGGGCCGCGTGCACCCCAACCCGGTCGTCGGCGCGGTCGTCGTGAAGGACGGCACGGTCGTGGGGGAGGGGCACCACGCCGAGTTCGGCGGACCGCACGCGGAGCGCGCCGCGCTCGCCGCCTGCGGCGACGCCGACGTGCGCGGGGCGACGATGTACGTGTCGCTGGAGCCGTGCTGCCACACCGGCAAGACGCCGCCGTGCACCGAGGCGATCGTCGAGGCCGGGATCGCCCGCGTCGTCGTCGCGGCCGACGACCCGAGCGAGAAGGCCGCCGGGCGCGGCCTGGGGATCCTGCGCGACGAGGGCGTCCAGGTGGACGTCGCCGGCGGCGAGCTCGCCGCCCGCGCCCGCCTGCAGAACCAGGCCTTCCGCAAGCACGCGCGCACCGGCCGGCCGTGGGTGCTCTTCAAGAGCGCGATGACGCTCGACGGCAAGGTCGCCACGAAGACCGGCGACTCCAAGTGGATCTCCAGCGAGGAGAGCCGCGAGCTCGCGCACTGGTGGCGCAGCACGGTCGACGCGGTCGTCGTCGGCATCGGCACCGCGCTCGCCGACGACCCGCAGCTCACCTCGCGCATCGAGCGCGCCACCCGCCAGCCGCGCCGCGTCGTGTTCGACTCCGAGGCCCGGCTGCCGCTGGACTCCGCCCTCATCGCCGCCGCCCCCGAGCTGCCGCTCTCGGTGATCGTGTCGCGCGCCGCCCCGCGCACCGCCACCGACGCGCTCGAGATGGCCGGGGCGGACGTGATCGTCGCCGCGGGCGAGAACGAGCCCGCGCGCGTGCGCTCCGCACTCGCCGCCCTCGGGGACCGCGGGATCGCCTCGATCCTCCTGGAGGGCGGGCCGCGCCTGGCGGGCGCGTTCCTGGACGCGGGCGAGATCGACGAGGTCCGCCTGTTCCTCGCGCCGCTGCTGCTCGGCGGCCGCAGCGCCCGCGACCCGCTCGAGGGCGAGGGCGCCGAGACGATCTCCGAGGCGCTGCGGGCGCTCACGCTCGAGACCGAGCGGATCGCCGACGACATCCTCATCAGCGCACGACTGCGGGAGTGGTGAAGCGAATGTTCACGGGACTGGTCGAAGATCTCGGGACGGTGCAGGAGCTGCACCAGACCGACGACGGCGCACGGATCGTCGTGCGCACGCGCCTGGCGGCGCAGCTGGGGCAGGGCGACTCGATCGCCGTGAACGGCTGCTGCCTGACCGCGCTGGACCCGACCGCCGAGACGTTCGCCGCCGACGCGATCCAGGAGAGCCTGCGCCGCACCGCGCTCGGCGCACTCGAGCAGGGCTCGCCGGTGAACCTCGAGCTCGCGCTGCGCGCCGACGCGCGCCTGGGCGGCCACATCATGCAGGGGCACGTCGACGGCGTCGCGACCCTGCGGGACATCCGCGAGGAGGGCTTCTCGCGCGTCCTGACCTTCGCGGCGGACCCGTCGCTGCTGCGGTACGTCGTCGAGAAGGGATCGATCGCCGTCAGCGGCGTCTCCCTGACCGTGTCGGCGGTGGACGAGGACTCGTTCGCCGTCTCCCTGATCCCCGAGACCCTGGAGCGCACGACGCTCGGGACGCTGGCGCCCGGGGCGCCCGTCAACCTGGAGGTGGACATCGTGGCCAAGTACGTCGAGAAGCTGGTGGGACGATGAGCACGCAGGAGATCGCGTTCTCCACGGTCGAGGAGGCCCTGGAGGACATCGCCGCCGGCAAGATGATCGTCGTCGTCGACGACGAGGACCGCGAGAACGAGGGCGACCTCGTCATGGCGGCCGAGTTCGTCACGCCCGAGGCGATCAACTTCATGACCCGCCAGGCGGGCGGCTGGATCTGCGTCGCGCTCACGCCCGACCGCTGCGACGAGCTCGGCCTCGAGCTCATGTCGCTGAAGAACGAGTCCGCCTACGAGACGCCGTTCACGGTCACGATCGAGGCGCGCGAGGGCGTCACCACGGGCATCTCGGCCGCCGACCAGGCCACGACGATCCGCACCGCCGTCGACCCCGCCAAGGGCAAGGCCGACATCGTCGTCCCCGGGCACGTGCACCCGCTCAAGGCCCGTGACGGCGGCGTGCTCGAGCGCACCGGGCACACCGAGGCGTCCGTGGACCTCGCCCGCCTCGCGGGCTGCCAGCCCGCCGGCCTGATCTGCGAGATCCAGAACGAGGACGGGACGATGGCGCGCCTGCCCGACCTCGTGCCGTACTGCGCCAAGCACGGCCTCAAGCTCATCACCATCGCCGACCTGATCGCGTACCGGCGCCGCCACGACAAGCTCGTCGAGCGCGTCGTCGCGACCGGCATGCCGACCGCGTTCGGCGAGTTCACCGTCATCGGCTACCGCAGCCTCGTCGACGACAAGCACCACGTCGCGATGGTCAAGGGCGACGTCGACGGCCAGGACGAGGTCCTCGTGCGCGTGCACTCCGAGTGCCTCACCGGGGACGTCTTTCACTCCCTGCGCTGCGACTGCGGCGAGCAGCTCGAGTCGGCGCTCTCGATGATCGAGCAGGAGGGGCGCGGCGTGCTGCTGTACCTCTCCCAGGAGGGCCGCGGGATCGGCCTGCTGAACAAGCTGAAGGCCTACAAGCTGCAGGAGGAGGGCTACGACACGGTCGAGGCCAACCTCAAGCTCGGCCTGCCCGCCGACCTGCGCGACTACGGCATCGGCGCGCAGATCCTCGTCGACCTCGGCCTGTCGTCGATCCGCATCCTCACGAACAACCCGAAGAAGATCCGCGGCCTCGAGGGCTACGGGCTGTCGGTCGCGGCCCAGGTGCCGATCGAGCACGCCCCGAACCCGCACAACGCCGCGTACCTGCGCACGAAGAAGGAGCGGATGGAGCACATGCTGCACCACCAGGGCCTGAACCTCGACGAGGAGCTGCTGCACACCGAGCGCGAGGCCGACCGGGCCAAGCGCGAGACCGGGGACCAGGCCTGATGGCGCGCTACGCGATCGCGGTCGGGACGTTCTACCGCGACCTCGCCGACCGGCTGATCGACTCCGCGCGCGGCGCGTTCGAGGAGGCCGGGGCGGAGGGCGTGGACGTCTTCGAGGTGCCGGGCGCCTACGAGCTGCCGATGGTCGCGAAGTACGCGGCCGAGTCCGGGCGCTACGCGGGCGTCGCCTGCCTCGGCGCGGTCATCCGCGGCGAGACCACCCACTACGACTACGTCTGCGGCGAGTCGGCCCGCGGGATCATGGACGTCCAGCTCGCGACCGGCGTGCCGTGCGCGTTCGGGGTCCTGACGGTCGAGAACCTCGACCAGGCGCTCGCGCGCTCGGGCGGCGGCAAGCGCGACCAGGGCGCGCACGCCGCCGAGGCGGTCCTGGCGCTCGTGGCACTGCGCGAGCAGCTCTCGTAAGGGAATTCGGCGCCGCCGCGGCATCGGGCGCGTTAGGGTCTGACGGACCGTGACCCTCGAAGCAGAAGTCGCCGCCATCATCCTGACGCTCGTCGTGCACGTCATCGGCGCGGTCGTCCTCGTCTGGGCGATGTTCGACGGCGACAACCGGCCGGACTGGCGCAGCCTCTGGCCGGACGACGAGGACGGTGGCGGCGGGCCTGACCCGATCGAGCCCGAGCCGATGCTCCCGGGTGGTCCCGACCTGCTTCCCGAGTCGGCGCCCGCGCGCATCCGTCTGCGCGAGCCCGGCCGCCTGGCCGACGCGCACCCGCGTCCCGCGCGCCGCCCCGACCACGCCCCGCAGCCGGCCCGCGTGCCGGAGCGCACCGGCGCCGAGTAGCTCGCGGGACCGGCCCAGGGCCGGTCCTCGGGCTCAGTCGTCGCCGTCGAGGAAGAAGTCGAGCACGTCGCCCGCGTCGCGCGGCCCGCGACCGCGTCCGCGACCCTTCGGCCCTTGCTGCGGCTGTCCCGAGGCCCCCGGTCCGCCGCCCGCCTCGTTGCGCGCCGCCGCGAGCTCCTGCTCGACGACGCCGCGCTTGAAGTCGCTGACCTGCAGGCGGCGCTCGAGGTACGGGATCGCCTCCGCCGGGCGGCCGAGCCGGCGGAGCGTCGCACCGAGGTTGTAGAGCGCGAACGCGTAGTACTGGTCCTGTGGCGTGCTCTGCAGGCCGGCGAGCGCCCGCTCCAGCAGGGGCAGCGCCTCCGCGTAGCGCCCCTGGTTGAACAGCGCGAACCCCGCGTCGTTGAGGGCCTTCGGGTCCTCGCCCGGGGCCGGGGCCTCGGCGGTCGGGGTCGGCTGCGGCGTGGCGGTCGCCGTCGGCTCCGGGGTCGGCGTCGCGGTCGGCTCGGGCGTCGGGGTCGGCTCGGCCGTCGTGTCGGCCCGCTGCTCGGTGGTCGCGCCCGCGCCGCCGTCCGCCTCCTCGCCACCGGAGGCGAGCACGGCCGCACCGGTGCCGAGCGCCAGCAGGACGGCCGCGACCGGCACGAGCGTCCGGGCGCGCGAACCGCCGCCCGCGCGCGCGGGCGGGTCGGGCGGCGGTGCCGCGGGAGTGCCGGCGCCGCGGCGCGGCGGTCGCGGCTCGCGGGCGGCGACGACCCGCGGTGCGGTCGGCTCGACGTCCCACGCGGCGGTGGCCCCGTCGTCGGTGTCCGGGTCGAGGTCGGGCGCCGGGACCGGCACGGGCAGCGGGGCTCGCGGGCGCGGACGGCCGCGGGCGGCCATCACGGTCGTCGCCTCGTCCCCGTCGTCGGCGTCGAGGGCTCGCTCGAGGTCGGCGACCAGCGCGCGGGCGGACGGCGGCCGGTCCTCCGGAACGGGGGCGAGCGCCTGCGCCAGCGCGGCCTTCACCGGCCCGGGCAGCGACGGGTCGAGCTGCCCGTCGGGCGGGCGCGTGCCGGTCAGCAGCTGGTGCGCGACGACCCCGAGGGCGTAGCGGTCCGTCGCCGCGGTGGCGGTGCCCCCGGTGCGCTGCTCGGGGGCCAGGTAGGCGGCGGTCCCGACGACCAGCCCGGTCTGCGTCACCGACGCGTTCCAGGCGGCCTTGGCGATGCCGAAGTCGCCGACCGCGACGCGGTCGCGCTCGTCCAGCAGCAGGTTGGCGGGCTTGACGTCCCGGTGCACCACGTCGGCGGCGTGCGCCGCGTCGAGGCCGTCGGCGGCCTCGCGCAGCCAGCGCAGCGCCGTCGCGGTCGCAGGCAGCCCGTCGTCGCGCAGGCGGTCGGCGACCGTGCCCCCCGCGTAGAGGGCCATCACGAGGTAGGCCTGCCCGTCGTGCTCGCCCGCGTCGTAGACGGTCACCACGTGCGGGTGGCCGCTCAGCCGCGCGGCGGCGCGCGCCTCCCGGGTGAAGCGGGTGCGGGCGTCGTCGTCGGCGGCCAGCGCGGGCGAGAGCACCTTGACCGCCACGTCACGGTCCAGGAGGGTGTCGCGAACGACCCACACCGCGGCCATCCCGCCGTTGGCCAGATGGCGCAGCGGGCGGTAGCGTGCAGGCAGCTCGAGGGGGAGATCGGCGGAACCCATCGACCGCAAAGCTTCCCACTGCGGGTCCTCGCTACACTCCTTCGCCTCATGGCAAAGGTCTGTCACAGCTGCGGGAAGGGTCCCGCCTTCGGCCAGAGTCGAAGCCACTCGATGGTCGCGACGAAGCGCCGGTTCGATCCGAACCTCCAGAAGGTCCGGGTCCTCGTGGGCTCCGCGCCGCGCCGCGTGTACGTCTGCACGCGCTGCCTGAAGGCCGGCAAGGTCACCAAGGCCGCCTGACCCGACCGCCCGTCGGCGGTCCGGTTCCCATGTCCGATCGCAGTCTCGTCCGGTTCCGGGCCGTCGTCGAGGGTGCCCTGGCGCACCTCGAGTCGCGGCGGTCGGAGATCAACGACCTCAACGTCTTCCCGGTCGCCGATGGCGACACGGGCGACAACATGGCGCTCACGCTGCGCGCCTGCCTCGAGGAGCTCGACGCGCTCGCCAGCGAGGGCGAGGGCCTGATCGACGAGATCGGGCGCACCGAGATCACCGAGCGCGTCGCGCGAGCCGCCCTGCTGGGCGCGCGCGGCAACAGCGGCGTGATCCTCTCCCAGCTCGTCCGCGGCGCCGCGGAGGAGCTCATCTCCCGTCCCGGCGAGCTCATCGACCCGGTGCTCGTCGGTGCCGCGATGGCCCGGGCCGCCCAGCGCGCCTACGACTCGGTCCGCGAGCCCGCCGAGGGCACGATGCTCACGGTCATGCGCGAGATGGCGGCGCGCGTCGCCTCCGAGCTGGCGCACATGCCGGAGACCCGGCTGGGCTCCGACTGGGATCCTGAGAAGCAGAACGCGCTGATCGCCGACGTCCTCGAGCGCGCGATCGAGGCGGGCGAGGAGTCCGTCCGCCGGGGCCCCGAGCTGCTGCCCGCGCTCAAGCAGGCCGGGGTCGTCGACGCGGGCGGGTACGCGGTCACCGTCATCTTCGCGGGCGTCGTCGCGGTCCTCCGCGGCAACGACGCGCCGCAGCTCACGCGGCACGTCGCCCCGGCCCGCATCACGCAGCCCGAGCACGAGAGCTCGACGTTCCGCTACTGCGTGAACTTCGCGGTCACCGGCAGCGGCCTGGAGGCCCAGCGGTTCGTCCCGGAGCTCGAGGCGATCGGCGACAGCGTCCTGGTCGTCGGCGACGCGGTCACCCTGCGCGTCCACGTCCACACCGACGAGCCCGAGCGCGCGACCGGCGTGTTCGCCGGGATCGCGGAGACCTCGCGGCTGGACGTCGCCGACATGCACGCGCAGGTCGTCGACCGCGAGGCGCGACTGGCAGCCAGCGGTGACGGCGGCACGATCGGCGGCCCGGACGGCGACGCGGCCCCGGAGCGGACCCGCTGCGGCGTCCTCGCCGTCGTCGCCGGCGACGGTCTGCGCGGCCTGTTCGCGAGCCTCGGCGTGCACCCGCTCGACGGCGGCGCCACCCTCAACCCGTCGACCCACGAGCTGCTCGCGGGCATCCACGAGATCGCGGCCGACGAGGTCGTCCTGCTGCCCAACAGCCCCAACGTGATCATGGCCGCCGAGCGCGCGGCCGAGCTCGCGGAGAAGCCGGTCCGCGTCGTGCCCACCCGCTCGCTGCAGGCCGGGCTCGCCGCCGCGTTCGCGTCGCTCGCCGATCTCTCGGCCGACGAGAACGCCGCCGCGATGGCGGACGCCGTCGAGGACCTGCGCACCGGGGCGGTCGCGCCCGCCGCCCGCCAGGACCCCGACGGCCGCTTCGGCATCGGCGACGCCGTCGGCTTCGTCGACGACCAGCTCGTCGCCTGGGGCAGCCCGCAGGACACCTTGCGGGACGTCATGGCCCGGCTCTCCGACGGTGCCGAGCTCGTCACCTGCATCGCCGGTGAGGGGGCCCCGTTGGACGACGCCACCGTCGCCGGGCTCGCGCCCGACGCGATCGAGCTCGAGCAGCCCCGCGGCGGGCAGCCCGCCTACTGGTGGCTGCTCAGCGCCGAGTGAGTCCGCGGCGCACCTGACGGTCCGCCCGGGCCGCCATGATCGCCACGATGTCCGTCCCGCCCCCTCCGCGTCGCCTCGCCGACGGCCGGCTGCCGTCCCGCGCCGAGCTGCTCGCGGCACCGGTGCGGTGGCGGCGTCCGGCGGTGCTCGCCGCCGCGCCGCAGCTCCCGTACGAGAAGGCCCGGGAGGCCGCGACGGCGCTCGGCCTGACCACGGTCGGACGGCTGCTGGAGCACCTGCCGCGCGACCGGCGCGAGGCGCGCACGGTCGCCGGGCTGGTCCCGGGCGAGATCGCGACCGTCGTCGTCGAGGTCCGCACGATCACGACGCGGCCGGTGCGCCGCCGCGGCATGAAGCCGCTGGTCGAGGCGACCGTCGCCGACGAGACCGGCCCGATGAAGGTCGTGTTCTTCAACCAGCCGTGGCTGCAGTCGAAGTACCCAGTCGGCACGCGGCTCGTGCTGCACGGCGAGTTCGAGGCCCGCAACCGCTTCAAGGTCCGCTCGCACGCCCCGACGCTCGAGGCCACCGCCTCCGGGGACGTCGTCGCGCACTACCCCGCCACCGAGGGCCTGTCCTCCACGCAGATCCTCGCGCTCGTCCGCGCGCACCTCGCGGCCGCCGCGGACGCCGACGAGCCGCTCCCGGGCCTCCTGCGCGCCGCCGAGCAGCTGCCCGACCGCTCCGCCGCGCTCGTCGCGGCGCACGTCGGGGACGCCGAGGGCGGCCGTCGGCGCCTGGCGTTCGACGAGCTGCTCCTGACTCAGCTCGCCTACCTCGTCCGGCGGCGCACCCGGGAGCGGGCCGCTCGCGCGACCGCGCTGGACGGACCGCCGACGCTGACGGCCCCGTGGCTGTCCGAGCACCTGCCCTTCACCCCGACCGGGGACCAGCAGCGGGCGATCGAGACGCTGTCGGGCGACCTCGCGCGCGAGCAGCCGGTGCAGCGCCTGCTCATGGGGGAGGTCGGCTCCGGCAAGACCGTCGTGGCGCTCCACGCGATGCTGCGTGCCGTCGAGCACGGCACGCAGGCCGCGCTCATGGCCCCGACCGAGACGCTCGCCGAGCAGCACTTCGCCACGCTCCAGGCGCTGCTGGGCGGCTGGGGCGAGCTCGCCGTGCCGGTCGCGCTGCTGACCGGCTCCACGCCGGCGGCGCGCAAGCGCGACGTGCTCGGCAGGCTCGCCGACGGGCAGCTGGCGATGGTCGTCGGCACGCACGCGCTGATCGAGGAGCCGGTGCGGTTCCAGCGCCTGACCGTCGCGGTCGTCGACGAGCAGCACCGCTTCGGGGTCCGGCAGCGCGCCGCGCTCGACGCGAAGGCGGGGAGGGCCCCGGACGGCACCCCGTTCGCCCCGCACGTCCTGCACATGACCGCCACGCCGATCCCGCGGACGCTCGCCCTGCTCGGGTACGGGGACCTCGACGTCACCGTCCTGCGCGAGCTGCCGCGCGGCCGCAAGCCGATCCGCACGCACGTCGCGTCCGGGGACCGGGAGCGCGCCCGCGCCTACGAGCGGATCCGCGAGGAGCTCGCGGCGGGCCGCCAGGCGTTCGTCGTGTGCGCGCTCGTCGCCGAGAGCGACGCCCTGGCCGCCCGTGCCGCGACCGCCGAGTTCGAGCGGCTGCGCGACGGCGAGCTGCGCGACCACCGCGTGTCGCTCCTGCACGGCCAGATGCGCCCGGCGGAGAAGCGCGCGGCGATGGAGGCGTTCGCCCGGCACGAGTCCGACGTGCTCGTGGCCACGACCGTCATCGAGGTCGGGATCGACGTCCCCAACGCGACCGTGATGCTGATCGAGAACGCGGAGCGCTACGGCATCAGCCAGCTGCACCAGCTCCGCGGCCGGGTCGGTCGGGGTGAGCACGAGTCGCTCTGCCTGCTGTTCGGGCCCAAGGACGCCCCGCGGCTCAGCGCGCTCGCCGAGCACACGGACGGCTTCCGGCTCGCCGAGATCGACCTCGAGCTCCGCGGTGAGGGCGAGCTGATCGGCACCCGGCAGTCCGGCCTGGCGAGCTTCCGGGTGGCGGAGCTGCCCGCGGACGCCGACCTGCTGGACCGCGCCCGGCGCGTCGCCGAGCGGCTGATGGACGAGGACCCGGAGCTCGACGACCCGGTGCACGTGCTGCTGCGCGACGCGCTGCACCGGTCCCACCCGCAGCTCGACGCCGTCCCGATCCCGGCATGAGGGTCGTCGCCGGCATCTACGGGGGCCGCCGCCTGCACGCCCCCCGGGGCGACGGCACCCGACCGACGTCCGACCGGGTACGGGAGGCGGTGTTCAGCGCGCTCGGCCCGCTCGACGGCGCCGTCGTCCTCGACCTGTTCGCGGGCACCGGGGCGCTGGGGATCGAGGCGCTGTCGCGCGGGGCGGCCCGCGCCCTGTTCGTCGAGCAGGACCGGCGCGCGCTCGCCGTCCTGCGCCGCAACCTCGCGGACCTGAGCGTCCCGGCGCCAGCGGCGCAGGTCCGCGGCGGCGACGCCCGTGCGGCGCTGCGAACCGCACGGGAGAGGGGGGACCACTACAGTCTCGTCTTTCTCGACCCTCCGTACCGGCTGGCGCCGGCGCTCGGGGACGAGCTCACCGACGGCCTCACCGGCCTCCTCGCTCCCGGCGCGCGCGTCGTGGCCGAGATGGACCGGCGGGCCCCGCTGGAGCTCGGACTGCCGTGCGTGCTGGACCGCCGCTACGGCGACACCCTCATCCGCATCCACAGCGCCACCACATGACTCCGCCCGCGAAGAAGATCGCCGTCTGCCCCGGCAGCTACGACCCGATCACCAACGGCCACCTCGACGTCATCTCCCGGGCCGCCGGCCTGTTCGACGAGGTGATCGTCGCGATCGTGAACAACTCGGTCCGCAAGAGCCGGACGCTGTTCTCGCTCGAGGAGCGGACCGCGTTCATCGAGCGCGCGACCGCCGACCTCGGCCTGCAGAACGTGCGCCCGCTGCCGTTCAACACGCTGATCGTCGACTTCGCCCGCCAGGTCGGGGCGCAGACGATCGTGAAGGGCCTGCGCGCCATCTCCGACTTCGAGTACGAGTTCGAGATGAACCAGCTGAACCGCCGTCAGGCTCCGGAGATCGAGAGCTTCTACCTGATGGCCAGCCCGCAGTACTCGTTCCTCAGCTCCAGCGGCGTGAAGGAGCTCGCGACCTTCAACGGCAACATCGACGGGCTCGTCCCCGAGCACGTCAAGGCGCGGCTGCTGGAAGAGCTGTCCCGCGGGTGAATCGTTGCGGCGCGAACGATTTGCGGCGCGACATGTCTAGACTCGACGGCGCGTGGGCAGGAACCCCCTGCCACGCGGCGAACTGAAGGGTTGCTATGGACGTCCTGGTCCTCATCGACAAGCTCGACGATCTCGTCCACAACGCCAAGGGCGTGCCCATGACCGATCAGGTCCGGGTGGACAAGGAGGAGATCTACGACATCCTCGATCAGATGCGCGCGACGATCCCCGAGGAGATCAAGCAGGCGCGTTGGATCGTCAAGGAGCGCCAGGAGATGCTGGCCGAGGCCAAGCGCGAGGCCGAACGCCTCGTGAAGGAGGCCCGGGAGCGCGGCGAGCGGCTGGTCTCCGAGGAGGAGATCACCAAGCAGGCCGAGCGCGCCGCCGAGGACATCATCGAGGACGCGCGCGCCCGCGAACGGGAGATCCGCCTGGGCGCCGAGGACTACGCGGACGAGATCCTCAACACGCTCGAGGTGAACCTCTCGAAGTTCATCGGGGCCGTCCAGCGTGGCCGCGAGCGGCTGCAGGGCAAGAGCGAGGAGCTCGACGACGAGGCCGCCTGAGACCGCGGCCCGACGCGGGCCGTAGTCTCTGGGACGTGCCGGGCATCTACCGCCACGTCCCGCCCGAGCGCGAGCCCCGCGGCCCGCAGCTCCCCGGTCCGACGCGACCGGACCGCATCTCGATCTGGCCGGTCGAGGTCGACCGCTTTGGCATCGACGTGCTCTTCCACGGCGCGGCGGGCTTCCGCCGCGCCGAGGTCATCGACCGCCAGCTCCGCGACGCCGGGGTGACGGTGTCGCTCCGCCAGGACGGGGTCGACGCGTGGATCGTGCGCTTCGGGCCGGTGTCGCGCGACGAGATGCTCGAGGTCCTCAACGGCTACGTCTGGTGACGTGGACGCCGACGGCCTCTACGCGCTGCCGCTCGACGCGTTCGTGGCGGAGCGCGCCGCGGCCGTCAAGGCGCTGCGCGCGGAGGGGCGCCGTGACGAGGCTGTCGCGGTGGCCGCGCTGCGCAAGCCGACGGTCGCGGCGTGGGCGGTCAACCGGCTCGTCCGCACCGCGCGCGACGCCGTCCGGGACCTCGTCGCGGCCGGCGACGGCCTGATCGCCGCGCAGGACGCGCTGCTGGCCGGGACCGGGGACCGCGCCGCGACCCGGACGGCGACGCGCGAGCTGCGGTCCGCCCTCGCCGTGCTGGGGGAGCGCGCGACCGCCCTGGAGGTCGGTCCCGGGGTCGTCGACCGCGTGCGCGAGACGTTCCAGGCCGCCGCGGTCGACCCCGCGGCGCGCGAGACGGTCCTGGCCGGCCGGCTCGTCCGCGAGCTGCGGTACTCCGGCATCGCGGCCGGGGTCGGCGCGAGCGCCGCGCCGGCGCGCCCGGCGGCGCGCAGCAGCGTGGCGGCGACCGCGGACGCCGGCGGGACAGCGGTCGCGTCGGGTGGGACCGGTCGGGCGGCCCGGACCGGGCGTGGGGCGGCGCCGCGTGGAGCGGCGGCCGCGCGCGAGGGTCAGGCGGCGGGTGAGGCTGAAGCGGCAGGCCAGGCGGCGGCCGCGCGCAAGGCGGCGGCCGCGCGTGAGGAGGCGGCGCGTGAGGCGGCGGCGGCGCGTGAGGCGGCGGCCGCGCGTGAGGCGGCGGCGGCGCGTGAGGCGGAGGCGGCGCGTGAGGCGGCGGCCGCGCTCCGGGGCGCGGAGCGGGCGCAGCGGGACGCCGACCGGGCGCTCGAGCGTGCGCGTTCCCGACGCGACCGCGCCGCCGCGGCCCTGGTCACCGCGGAGGACGAACTGGCCGCGGCCCAGGCGACCGCCGCCGCGGCGCGGGACGCCGCCCGCGCCGCCCGCGAACCCTGAGCCGGACTGTCCATCTCCCGCCCCCAGAGGGGCCGGAGATGGACAGTCCGGCCCGGGTTCTCGCTCGCGACGGGCCGAGGTCAGGCCGGCAGGGTCGTCGCGGCGCGGACCCGTGATCCGTTGCGCCCGCGCTCGACGCGCAGCTGCGTCGGGATCCGCTGACGCAGCTCCCCGACGTGGGAGACGACGCCGACGGTCCGGCCGCCCTCGCGCAGCGCGTCGAGCGCCTCGAGCACGCCGTCGAGCGTGCCCTCGTCGTCGAGCGAGCCGAAGCCCTCGTCGACGAACAGCGTCTCGAGCCGCACGCCGCCGGTCTGGGCGGCGATCACGTCCGCGAGGCCCAGCGCCAGGGCCAGCGAGGCCATGAACGTCTCGCCGCCCGACAGCGTCGACGGGGACCGCGTCGTGCCGTTCCAGTGGTCGATCACGACGAGGTCGAGGCCGCCGAGCGACCGTCCCTTGGCGGTGTCGTCGGCGTGCTCCAGGGCGTAGCGGCCATCGGTCATCTCCAGCAGCCGGTCGGTCGCGGCGGCCGCGACCTCCTCGAGCCGTGCGGCGAGCACGTACACGCTGAGGCTCATGTTCAGCCGGTTCGCGGCGCCGCGCCCGGTCGCGAGCTCCGCGAGGTCGGTCAGCAGCGCGCGCTGCTCCAGCAGCGGCCGGCTGTGCTCGATCGCCGCGGTCAGCCGCTGGGCCAGGCCGCGCAGCTGGCCGCGACGGCTCACCGCCGCCTCGCGCAGTGCGAGCGCGTCGCCCTCCGCCGCCTTCGCGGCCCGCCATGCGGCCGCGGATGCCTCGACCGCCGCGGGCGGCTGCGCGAGTGCCGCGACGAGCTCGGGCCGCCGGGCGGCCGCGCGCCGCTCCACCAGCCCGGTGTCGTACGTCTCGATGCGCGCGTCGAGCTCCGCCAGCTCGGCGGTGGACAGGAGGGCCGCCCGCAGCGCGGGGAGGTCGTCGAAGCCCGCAGCGCCCGCCGCGTCCGCCGCCGCGTCCTGGGCGTCCTGTGCCTCGCCGGTGGCGCGGACCGCGGCAGCGACCGCGCTCGCGGCCTCGTCGGCGGTGGTCGCGGCCTGCGTCAGCGACGCGACGCGAGCGGTCAGGGACGGTGCCCCGGCACGGGCGGCACGGACCCGTGCGAGGTCGGTCTCGAGTGCCGCGCCGCGGGCGTCGGCGTCGGCCGTCAGGGCCGCGTGCTCGAGCGCCGCGGCACGGATCCGCTCCTCGAGCGCCGCGACCGCCGTGCGGCGCTCGCCGAGCTGCTCGGCCACGGCACCCGCCTGCGCCGCGGTCGCGGTCGCCTCCGCCACCGCCTGCGCGGCCGTCTCCGCCGCGGCCCGGAGCTCCGGCAGCGGCGCGGCGCCCGCGGCCCCCGTCGCGGCGGCGAGGTCGGCGCGGATCGTCGCGAGCTCCTCCGCGCGACGGTCGCGCACCGCGGTCAGCTCGTCGGCGTGCCGCGCGGCCGCCTCGACCGCGTCGGCGTCCACGGACGCGTGGTCGTGTGCGGGGACCGGGTGCTCGGTCGCCCCGCACACCGCGCACGGCTCGCCGTCGCGCAGGCGGGCGGCGAGCACGGCGGCCATGCCGTCGAGGTGCTGGCGCAGCAGGGTCTGGTGTGCCTCGCGGGCCGCCACGGCCCGTTCGCGCGCGTCGGTGTGGGCGAGCTCCGCGGTCCGGACCTGCTCCTCGAGCGCGTCGCGGCGCGCGGCGTCCCGCGAGCGCACCTCCGCGGTCCCCGCGGTCTCGCGGAGCGCGTCGAGCCGGTCACCGGCCGTCTGGGCGTCACGGTCGCGCGCCTCGAGGTCCGCGACCGCCGCGCGCGCCGTGCGCAGGCGCTCCTCGTCGGCGGTGCGCTCCCGCGCCAGCGCGTCCGCACGACGGCGCAGGGCGTCGACCGCGAGCCGCTCGGACTCGACCTGCTCCTCGATCGGCAGCAGGGCGGACGCGCCGCCCGCGTCGGTCCGCAGCCGGTCCGCGAGCGCTCCGAGCGCCGGGGCCACCGTGGCGAGGTCGTCCAGGGCGGGGAGGGGGACGTCGGCGCCGCGCGCGGCGGCGAGCGCGTCCCGGGCCTCCTGCCCGGCCGCGGAGGCGCGGGCGGTCCGGTCCTCCCAGGCGGCGACGAGTGCCTGGGCGGGCGCCGCCGCCCGGGCCGCGTCGCGGCGGGCGCGCGCAGCGTCCCGCGCGTCGGCCCGCGCCTCCCAGGCGGCGAGTGCCTCGGCGGCGGCGCGCGCCTGCGCCTGACGCTCGTGCAGGTCCCGGGCAGTGGCGTGGGCCTGCTCGGCCGCCTCACGGGCCGCGACGGCCTGCGCGAGCGCCTCGGTCGCGGTGGTCGCCTGCGCCTCCGCGACGACGGCCTGCTCGGAGAGCCATCCCTCCGCGGCCGCCGGGTCGCGCTCCGCGTCGAGGGGCGGTGCGGCGAGCGTGCCCTCCGGGGCGGTCGCGACGACGTGCGCCGCCGCGCTCACCACGTCGCGGATCGCGCGGACCGCCTGCTCCGCCGCGCGCACCGCGTCGACGCGGCGCCCGTCGAGCCAGCGCTCCAGGTCCCCGAACCGGGCGACGTCGAACAGCTCGCGCAGCAGCGGCTCCCGCTCCTTGGTGGGGGCGTGCAGGAACCGCTGGAAGCCGCCCTGCGGCAGCAGCACGACCTGGCAGAACTGGTCGCGCGTCATGCCGAGCGCGTCCTGCAGCTCCTGCCCGACCTCCTCGTGACGGTTCGCCAGCAGTGTCACGGACCCATCGGGTTCCACGGCCTCCAGCCGGACCTCCGCCTTGGCGAGCGTGCGCCCACCGCCGCGCAGCGCGCGCCGCTCCTGCTCCGGGCGGCGCGTCACCCGCAGCCGCCGACCGCGCACCGTGAGCTCCAGCACGACCTCGGTCGGCTCGTCCAGCTCGGCGTGGTCGGAGCGCAGCCGCCGGATCCCGCGCGTGCCGGGCACCTGGCCGTAGAGGGCGAAGCAGATCGCGTCGAGGATCGCGGTCTTCCCGGCCCCGGTCCGCCCGGTCAGCAGGAAGAGGCCGGCCTCGTTGAGCGCGTCGAAGTCGACGACCTCGCGCGCGGGGAAGGCCAGGAAGGCCCGCAGCTCGAGCCGGTGCAGCCGCACTACGCCGCGACCTGCTCGGTCCGGTGCGCGACGAACGCCTCGTCCAGCACGCGCGCCTCCTCCGCGGTCGGCGCGACCCCGCGGACGTCGGTGACGAACCGCGCGACGAGCTCGCGGTCGTCGAGGCCCTCCAGGCGGGCCGCGTAGGAGCCCTCGGGACGCGGCGCGGCCCCGACGGGCTCGAAGGCCAGCGCGACCGCGTGCGGGAAGCGGGCCCGCAGCCGGGCCATCGCGTCGCGCGGGGTGACCGCGTCGGTGAGGGTCGCGTGGACCCAGGCGGGCTCGTGCACCGCGAGCGCCGCGTCGCGCAGCAGCTCCTCGAGCGTCCCGCGGAGGCTGGCCAGGGGCCGCCAGACGGGCAGCGGCACGAGGTCGCAGGTGGTGCCCAGCGGCAGCACCTCGACGACCGCGCAGGACTTCGGCCGGGTGGCCTCGGGGAACGAGAACGGCACCAGGGAGCCCGCGTAGCGTCCCGCCGGCCCGGCGGTCTGGGGCGCGTGGAGGTGGCCGAGGGCGACGTAGTCGATCCCGGCAAACGTGCCGGCCGGCACGCAGGCGCTGCCCCCGACCGCGAGGTCCCGCTCGCTGGGCGACGCGTCCGCGCCGGAGACGAAGGCGTGCGCGGTCACCGCGGTCGGGCGCGGGGCCGGTCCGCGCGCGGCGAGGTCGGCGCGCACCCGGTCCATCGCCGCGCGCAGCACCGCCTCGTGCGTGCGCGCGGGCGCGCCGAGCACGGTGGCGGTCAGGTCGGGCTCGAGGTAGGGGAGCGCGTAGAGGAGCCCGTCGGCGACCGGGATCGGGGTCGCCACGTCGTCGACGCGGGTGCGGACGTGCACGCCGCCGCGCTCGAGGATCCGGGCCGCGAAGCCGAGCCGGTCGACCGAGTCGTGGTTGCCGCTGATGACGACGACCGGGCACAGCTCGCTCAGCCGGGCGAGCGCCTCGTCGGCGAGCCGGACCGCGTCGACGGGCGGGAGCGCGCGGTCGTACACGTCCCCGGCGACGACGACGGCGTCGATCGAGGCGTCCCGCGCCACGTCCACGAGCGTGTCGATCGCCCGCGCCTGGGCGTCGAGGAGCGGGTCCCCGTGGAAGGTCCGGCCGAGGTGCCAGTCGGCGGTGTGGAGCAGGCGCATCACCCCGAGGATGTCGCTCGCGCCGGACGCGATCTGACGGTCCTGCAAGCGCGCGTGCACGCGCGCGCCGGAAGGGCCTAGCCCCGGCCCTCCAGGCGTGCCTGCCGCGTCCGCCACCAGCGCCACAGGCCCTCGAGCTGGTGGTGCAGCGGCTGGGCGCTGGGCTTGCGCTCGCGGATGCGTCCGAGCGCGGCGTCGGGCTCGATCCCGAACCGCACCGACAGCGCGGCGGCCGCGACCGTGGCGGACCGCTGCCAGCCGGCACGGCAGTGCACGTACACGATCTCGCCGCCGTCGAGCCACGGCACGATCTCGCGGGCGCCCTGCTCCAGCGCGCCGGGGAGGACCTCGCCGTAGTCGATCAGCTGCAGCCGGTGCTCGAGGATCCCGTGATGGGCGTACGCCTCGTCGACGGCGAGCCGCTCGCCCTCCTCGTACTCCGCGTCCTCGCAGAGGTTCAGGACACGCGTGACGCCGAGCTCCTCGCGCAGGCGCGCGACGTCGGCGGCGTCCAGCGGGTAGGCGCCGGTCGCCAGCCGCTCGTCGACCAGCGCGAACCCGTACCTCTCGAACCAGTCGGACACGCCGTCAACGGTAGCGTTCGGGGCTCGATGTCCACGGAGCCGCTCGCCGAGGCACTGCAGGAGGCCGGAGGCGTGCGCGCGCCGCGGGAGCACCACGCGCGGCTGCGTGGCCTGCTGTCCGCGGCGCTGGGCGCCGGCGCGGACGAGCTCGCGCTCGCGCGCTCGGGGCAGCGCTCCCCGGTCCCGGTGGGGATCGCCGCCGACGGTTCAGGCCTGCTCGCGGTCGCCCCGGTGGACGCCGCGTTGCGCGCCGATCCCGCGGTCCTGCCGGAGCGCGGCTGGCTGCTCGTCGCCGCGCTCGTCGGGGCGCTCGCCGAGGCCGGCGCGGCGGTGACCGAGCTGCGCGCGGGCGGCCTGGACGGTCGTCTGGTGCTGCGGGCGCCGGGCGCGGGGGAGCCGGAGGACGCGGAGCTCGCCGTGCTGGCGTTCGACGAGCAGGTGGCCGCGATCGACCGCCTGCGCGCGCGGGCGCTCGCGCTCCCGCCGGAGCTGCTGGCGACGGGCGAGCTGCGCGCCCCGATCGGCCCGGCGCACCCGCTGCTGGTCGCGGCGACGGTCGCCGCGCACGGCGGCCGGCCCGCCGACCCGGCGTCGGTCGCCGAGCACGAGGACGACGTGCTCGCCGCGCTGGCGGCGCGCGCGGCGGCGTCCGGGGTCGCGGCACCGCGGCCGCACGAGGACCCGGATCCGGTCCGGCGGGTGGCGCGCCGGATCCTGCAGCGCCTCGACGGGATGGGGAAGTGGGGCGGGTACCACACGGAGTTCAGCCATCTGGCCCGCGGGTTCGCCGGCAACGAGCGGGCGTTGGCGGAGGCGGTCGGCGAGGCGCTGCTGGCGGCCGAGGTGCTGCGCGAGAAGCCGAGCGTCGGCCAGCGGCACGTGTTCCTCAACCCGGGCCGGGCAGGGGACATCCGATCGGCGATCGACGACGGCGTCCTGCCCGCTGACGTGATCCTGCCCCCGGCGGAGTGATTGGATACGTCGGGTGAACGTTCTCGGACAGGTGAGCGGCAAGCTCCACACCGTCAAGACGCTCGTGGAGGTCGGCATGGTCCGGCCCGCGCGCCCCGACCGGCTGGTGCGGGCCGGTCTCGCGCTCGCGAAGTGGGGGCCGACCCCGGCGGCGGGCTACTCGGCCAGCGCCGCCCGCTACCCGGACGAGCCGGCGATCATCGACGAGCTCGGCACGCTGACGTTCGCGGAGGTCGCCCGCCGGTCCAACGCGCTGGCGGATGCGCTCGCCCGCCGCGGGGTCGGCGAGGGGGACGGCATCGCGATCATGTGCCGCAACCACCGCGGGTTCATCGACATCACGGTCGCGTGCTCGAAGCTCGGCGCCAACGCGCTGTACCTGAACACGATGTTCGCTGGCCCGCAGATCACGGACGTGTGCGCCCGCGAGGCGCCGAAGGTGATCGTCTACGACGAGGAGTTCGCGGAGCTCGTCGCCGACGCCGTGGCGGACCGTCAGGCCGTCGTCGCGTGGACGGACGGGGAGACGGCGCACGCGGTCCCGACGCTCGAGGAGCTCATCGCCTCCGGCAGTCCGGCGGACCGCACGCCGCCGTCGGAGAAGGGCCGCGTGGTGATCCTGACCTCGGGCACGACCGGCACGCCCAAGGGCGCGAACCGCAAGCAGCCGGACTCGCTGGACCCGGCTGCCGCGCTGTTCTCGAAGATCCCGCTGCGCGCGCGGGAGAACACGCACATCGCGGCGCCGATGTTCCACTCGTGGGGCTTCGCCCACTTCACGCTCGGGATGGGCCTCAGCTCGACGCTCGTGCTGCGACGCCGGTTCGATCCGGAGGGCGCGCTCCAGGCGGTCGCGGAGCACCGCTGCACGGCGCTGATCGTCGTGCCGGTGATGCTGCAGCGGATCCTGGAGCTGCCGCGGGAGACGATCGCCCGGCACGACACGGGCTCGCTGCGCGTGATCGGGGCGTCGGGCTCGGCGCTCCCGGGCGAGCTGGGCATCCGGGTGATGGACACGTTCGGGGACGTCCTCTACAACCTCTACGGCTCGACGGAGGTCGCGTGGGCGACGATCGCGCAGCCGCAGGACATGCGGGTCGCGCCGGGAACGGCGGGCAAGCCGCCGCGCGGGACGATCGTGCGGATCTACGACGAGCAGGGACGGCCGGTGCCGGCGGGAGCCACGGGCCGGATCTTCGTCGGCAACGAGATGCTGTTCGAGGGCTACACCGGCGGGGGCGGCAAGGACGTCATCGACGGCCTGATGTCCACCGGGGACGTCGGGCACTTCGACGAGGGCGGGCGCCTGTTCGTGGACGGCCGTGACGACGAGATGATCGTCAGCGGCGGCGAGAACGTGTTCCCGCGCGAGGTCGAGGACGTGCTGGCCGACCACGAGGCGATCGACGAGGTCGCGGTGGTCGGCGTGCCGGACGAGCAGTTCGGTCAGCGGCTGAAGGCGTTCGCCGTGGTGTCGGAGGGCAAGGCGGTCACCGAGGACGAGCTGAAGGCGCTGGTGAAGGCGAAGCTCGCGTCGTACAAGGTGCCGCGCGAGATCGTGTTCCTGGACGAGCTGCCGCGCAACGCGACCGGCAAGGTCCTCAAGCGCGAGCTGAAGGACGAGTAGGCGGAGGAGGCGGCCCCGTGGCCGCCGTAGCGGGCCCCGCTACGCCTGCGGGTGCGGAGGCGGCCCCGTGGCCGCCGTGGCGGGCCCCGCTACGCTTTCCCCGTGGGCCAGCACACCGACACGTACGACCTCGCGACGTTGAAGCTCAGTCCCGGCGAGGGCCGGCGGCTGGACGGGATCGACGTCGCGCTGGAGCCGTTGGACTTCGGTGGCACGGTGTACGCGGTGGAGCCGGCGGAGATCCCGGTGACCGTCGACGTGTCGCGGATGACGGGCGGCGGCTATGCGCTGCGGCTGCGGTTCGGCGCGGCGTTGAGCGGCCCGTGCATGCGCTGCCTGCAGCCGGCGCGTCCGGAGACGGTGGTCGATGCGCGGGAGGTCGACGTGCCGGGCGAGACCGACGACGACCTGACGAGCCCGTACATGACGGGCGAGGTGCTGGACATCGCGTCGTGGGCGCGCGACGCGTTCCATCTGGCATTGCCGCCGTCGGTGGTGTGTCGGGCGGACTGCGCGGGTCTGTGCGCGGAGTGCGGCATCGACCTCAACACGGCCGAGCCGGGGCACCATCACGAGCGCGGACCGGATCCGCGCTGGGCGAAGCTGCGCGAGCTCGACCTGTCGTGACGGCGCGCCGGGCGTCCTAGAGGAAGACGCCGCTGGGCAGGTAGGGGCTCATCGGCCCGGTGCGCCCGCGGGTGAAGACCGCGCCGTCGGGGGACAGCGGCAGCCGGGCGGCGAGCACGACCTCGTAGGCCCACTGCTGCGCCCCGGTGAGGAAGTCGACGTGGACGGTCGCGCCGCTGGTGCCGCCGAGCAGGCAGCTCCAGAGGAGGTCCTGCGCGGCGGCGGGGGTCCGCGCGGCGAGGACTGTCGGGGAGCCGTCGGCGTCGCGGACGGCCCAGCCCTCCCCGTCGAGCACGACCGGCACGCCGCCGTAGAGGGCGAGGCCGTCGAGGTCGTCGGCGTGGGAGGCGCCGCGCACGTGCCGGGAGACGTCGCGGGCCGCGGCGCGCAGCGCCGGGTCGTCCCAGGTCGTCTCGCGGGCGCGGAGCGAGGCGGGGTCGGGGGCGGCGTGCCGGTCGACGATGCCGCAGGCGGCGAAGGCGGGCTGCAGCGCGAAGCCGGCGAGCGCGTAGCGGCGCATGGCGCGCGGGTCGAGGGTGGAGGCGATGATGCCGCCGTGGCAGCCGTCGGCGTGCGTGAGCGCGGCGTCGAGCACCCGGCGGCCGATGCCCTGGGCCTGCAGCCCGGGGGCGACGCCGAACAGCGACAGGCCCCAGACGCCCTCGCGGCGCAGGGCGAGCGCGGTGGCGACGGGGCGCCCGTCCAGCTCGGCGGTCCAGCAGCCGCCGGGGTCGGTGGCGAGGAAGCGGCGCATGCGTGCGCGGGCGCGCTCGGCGGCCTGCTCGGTGTCGGCGTCGGAGCGGAACTCGACGGGGATGTACGCGCTGATCGCCTCCCAGGCGAGGGCGGCGCAGACCTCGACGTCGTCGTCGGTGATGGGGCGGATCACGGGGGTGGGGGACACCGGTGGGAGTCAAGCAGTCGTCGCGGAGCGCTTTGGTCTACTCTTCCCTGTTCGTTATGGCCGTCCCGAAGCAGAAGCAGTCGCACAGCCGCACGACGAAGCGCCGCGCGCAGCACAAGATGGCTGCTCCGGTCTTCAACGCGTGCCCGCAGTGCCATTCCCCCCGTCGTCCCCATCGGGTCTGCCCGAACTGCGGGACGTACAAGGGCGTCGAGGTCGTCGCGCCGGACGCGCACGACCACGATCACGACCACTAGCCTCCGCGGCCCGGCCTGAGCGTGCCGGACCACGTCACCGTCGCGGTCGACGCCGGCGGGGCCGATCTCGGTCCTGCGGAGGTCGCCGCGGGAGCCGCGATCGCCGCCGAGCGCGGTGTCCGCGTGCTGCTGTTCGGGGACGCGTCGAGGATCGACTCCGTGCCCGCGGGCGTGGAGGTCGTCGACGCGCCGCTGTCGATCGCCAAGGAGGCCGATCCGGCCCGGGCGGTCCGCGGCAATCCGGAGTCGTCGATCGTCCAGGCGGTCCGCGCGGTCGCCGACGGGCGCGCGGACGCGTTCGTCAGCGGCGGTTCGACGGGAGCGGCGCTGGCTGCGGGCCTGTTCACGCTGAAGCGCGGCCGCGGCATCCACCGTCCCGCGCTGGCGCTGCCGATCCCCGTGCCGGGCGCCCCGGTCACGCTGCTGGACGTCGGCGCGAATGTCGAGGTCCGCGACGACCATCTCGTGCAGTTCGCGTTCATGGGCGCGGCGTTCGCCCAGACCGTCCTGGGGGTGGAGCGCCCGCGCGTGGCGCTCCTCTCCAACGGCGAGGAGCCGACGAAGGGGACGGAGACGGTGGTCGCCGCGCACGCGGAGATCGCGCGTCGCGCGCAGGGCTCGCCGCTGTTCGAGTTCGTCGGCAACGTCGAGGGGACGGACCTCGTGACCGGGGCGGCGGACGTGGTCGTCACCGACGGCTTCACCGGCAACGTCGCGCTGAAGCTCGTGGAGGGGGTCTCGCAGATGATGATCGGCGCGATCCGCGACGTCGCGACGAGCACGCCGCGCGCGAAGGCGGGCGGCCTGCTGCTGCGTCCGGCCCTGCGCGGCTTCCGCGACGAGATCGACCCGGAGGGGCCGGGGGGCGCGTACCTGCTGGGCCTGCGCCGGCTGGGGGTCGTGCCGCACGGTCGCTTCACGCGGTTCGGCTTCTCGCAGGCGATCCTGCTGGCGGCGCGCGGCGTGTCCGGGGACGTCGTCGGCCGGACGCACGGGGCGCTCCAGACGGCCGGTGCGCTGCGTGCGCGTCCGGGCGCCGCGGGCGGGGAATCCCCGCAACGTGCGGGCTCTTCCGGCGATGATTCGGCCCCGTCCGATTCCTCGTCTACGGTGTCCGCGCCATGACTCGTGAAGAGGTCTTCAACCTGATCCGCGACCACCTCGCGGACGAGATCGACGTCGATCCGTCGGCCGTCCTGGAGGAGAGCCGCTTCAAGGAGGACCTGGCCGCCGACAGCCTCGACCTCTACACGCTCGTGCAGGAGCTCGAGGACTCCTACGGGGTGAAGATGACCGACGAGGAGGCGTCCCGCATCCTCACGGTGGGACAGGCCGTCGACTTCGTCCTCGAGCGCGCTGCGGCGTAGCTCCCGATGGAGCTGCTGCGCGAGCTGCTGGAGTCCCTGCCCGACGACCTGTCGCGGCAGGTCTTCACGCACGCGTCGTGGACCGAGCGGTCCGCGGACTCCTACGAGCGGCTGGCGTTCCTGGGGGACTCGGTCCTGGGGCTCGCGATCACCTCGCACCTGTATCCGCGCCTGGAGGCCGAGCGCTACGGCGCGGGCCGGCTGACGAAGATCCGGGCGCAGACCGTGTCGGGCCCGGCGTGCAAGCGCGTCGCCGAGCGGCTCGACGTGCCGGACCGGATGCGCGCGGTCGCGCCGGCGGGGCAGGGCCGCAGCGCGGTGGCGCTCGAGACCGAGCGGGTGCTGAGCTCGGTGACCGAGGCGGTGATCGGGGCCTGCTACCTCGTCAACGGCTACGAGCGCACGGCCGAGGCGGTCGTCGAGGCGTTCGCGCCGGAGCTCGAGGACGCGCTCGCCAACCCCGTGGACTTCAAGTCCACGCTGCAGGAGCGGCTGGCCCAGCGCGGGGCGGTCGTCGTCTACGCGGTCACCGGCGAGCACGGGCCGCCGCACGACCGCACGTTCGAGGTCACCGCCTCGGTCGCCGGCGCCACCGTCGGCACCGGGACGGGCCGGTCGAAGAAGCAGGCCGAGCAGGAGGCCGCGCGCGCGGCGCTCGACGGCCTGGACGCGGCCCGCCGGGTCGCGACGTCCCGGGAGGACAGCTGAGATGCACCTGAAGTCGATCGTGCTCAAGGGGTTCAAGTCGTTCCCCGACCGGACGAAGCTCGACTTCGGCACCGGCGTCAGCGTCATCGTCGGCCCGAACGGCTCGGGCAAGTCGAACGTGACCGACGCCGTGCTGTGGGCGATGGGCGAGCAGTCGCCGCTGGCGGTGCGCGGCCAGTCGATGCAGGACGTCATCTTCGGCGGCGGCCGCGGCGTGCAGGCGCGCTCGAGCGCCGAGGTCGAGATCGTGCTGGACAACAGCGACCAGACGGTCGACCTGCCGCTGGGCGAGATCTCGATCGTGCGCCGCCTCGACCGCAACGGCGACGGCACCTACCTCCTCAACGGCGCGAAGTGCCGCCTCGTCGACGTGCTCGAGGTCCTGTCGGACACGGGCCTCGGCAAGGAGATGCACTCGGTCGTGTCGCAGGGTCGCGTGACCGCGATCGTCTCGTCCAAGCCGAAGGACCGCCGGCTGCTGATCGAGGAGGCGGCGGGCCTGGGCAAGCACCGCAAGCGCCGCCGTCGCGCCCAGCTGAAGCTCGAGCGCACGCAGGACAACCTCGACCGCGCGCTCGACGTGGAGCGCGAGGCGCGCTCGCGGCTGCGGCCGCTGAAGCGGCAGGCCGAGGCGGCGGAGCTGCACGAGCGCCTGGAGCGCCAGACGCTGGAGGCCCGCTGGGAGCTCGCCCGCGACACGGTCCGCGCCAAGCGCGCCGAGAAGGCCGCGGCGGAGGCGACGGCCCAGGAGGCGCGCGCGGCGCGCGACGAGGCGCAGGCGCAGCTCGCGGGCGTGGCGGCCCGGCGCGAGAAGGCCGAGGAGGCGCTGGCCCGGCGCACGGAGCAGCGCGAGATCCTGATGCGGCGGGTGAACGCGGCCCGGTCGAGCGTCGACCGGCTGGAGGTCCGTCTGGAGCGCACCCGGGACACCGCCGAGACGGTCGCCGAGCGGGCCGAGGGCCGCGCGCGACAGCTGCAGCTGCTGGAGGCCCAGGTCGCGGAGGACCAGCCGGACGAGGCGGGCCTCGAGCGGATCGAGTCGCTGGAGGCCGAGCTCGCCCGCCTGGACGACGAGCGCGAGAGCGCGCTGGCGCGCGAGGTCGAGGCGCTGGAGGCGCGGCGTGTGGCCGCCGCGGCGAAGGTGGCGGAGCTCGACGCCGAGGTCGAGCGCGTGCGTGGGGTCCTGCGGGAGGCGGACACGGCGCTGGAGCTCGCGCGCACGCAGCGCCGGGCGGCGGAGGCGACGGCGGAGAAGGCGCGCCGCGAGGCCGCGAAGCTCGGTGCGGAGCTCGCGTCGGCCAACCAGTTCCTGCGCTCGCACACGAGCGCCCCGGGCGGCGCGAAGGCCCTGGCCGACGAGCTCGAGGTGCAGGAGGGCTGCGAGCTCGCCCTGTCCGCGGCGCTCGGTGCCCGGATGACCGCGGGGATCGTCGAGGACGCCGCGGCCGCCGCGGCGCTCCTGGAGCGCGCCGGCCGGGACGGCGGCAGCGCCCTGGTCGCCACGGGCGAGCCGGTCCCGCCGGCGACGCCGGGCGGCCCCGTCGCGGGTGCGCGGCACCTCGGGGAGCTGGTGCGCGGCCCTGACCGCGCGGTCGCGGTCGCGCGGCGCCTGCTGGCCGACGCGTGGATCGTCGAGGACGTCACGGCGCTCCCGGACGACTTCACCGGGATCGCCGTCACGACGGACGGCCGCGCGTGGTTCGGCGCGACGCGCGAGATGGTCCGGGCGGCGCAGGGCGGCAGCGAGCGCGTGCTCGCCGAGCGCAACCGCCGCGACCGGCTGATCGCGGCCAGCGAGGCGGCGATCCAGGAGGAGCAGGCGGCGCTGAAGGCCGTCGAGGCGGCGGGCGGCGCGATGGCCGCGGCCGACACGACCCGTGACGAGGCCGACCGCGCCGTCCGTGAGGCGGAGCGCGCGCGCAACGCCGCGCGCGAGGACGAGCGCCAGACCGGCCTGCTGATCAAGCAGCGCCAGAACGCGCCGGAGGACGCGGCGAGCGCCGTGCGTCGCGCGCAGGTCGAGGGCGAGCTCGCCGCGGAGCGCCGGGTCGCCGAGCGCGCCGCCCGCGAGCGCGAGGAGCGCGCGCAGCGGATCACGTTCCTGCGCGCGAAGCTCGAGCGCGACAAGGCGCTCGTGCCGGCCGCGCAGCGCCTCGCGGCCGCGCTCGAGGCCGCGCTGACCGCGGTGCAGGAGCGCGTGACGGTGTTCGACGAGGCGCTGGCCGCCGACCGCGCGGCGGGCGAGGGCGTCGCCGCCGAACTGCGCGCGTGCGCCGCGGAGGAGGCGAAGATCCAGCAGCACCTGCGCGAGCGCGGCGACCTGCTGACCTCCTCGGAGGTCCGGGCGCAGCAGGCCCGCGACCAGGAGCAGGAGGCCGCCCAGGAGCTGACGACGATCGCGCAGACGCTGGGGCTGAGCCCGGAGCCCGCCGAGGAGGCGCTCGACGCCGAGGCGGTCGCGGCGCTGCGTCAGCGCATCGAGCGGCTGGTCAAGCGCCGGGAGCAGCTCGGCCCGGTCAACCCGCTCGCGAAGGCCGAGTACGAGGAGGCCGTCGCGCACGTCGAGGAGATGGAGCGCCAGCGCGGCGACCTGGAGACCGCGCTGCGCGAGCTGCGCGCGTTCATCAAGGACACGGACAAGCAGATCCGTGTCACGTTCGAGGAGACCTTCAACGCGGCGGCGGCGAACTTCGAGGAGCTGTCCGCGCGGCTGTTCCCGGGCGGCAAGGGCCGCCTGCGGCTCGTGCGCGAGGACAGCGGCCCGCGGCCGGTCGTCGGCGGCGGGGAGCCGAGGGACAGCGGCGACGGGGTCGCCGAGGTGCAGGCCGCGGCGGCGGCGGAGGCGGCCGCGGAGGCGGAGGCCGACGAGGAGGCCGGCATCGACCCCGACGACCAGCTCGGCGTCGAGATCGAGATCACCCCGGCGGGCAAGGCGATGAAGCGCCTCTCCCTGCTGTCCGGCGGCGAGAAGTCGATGACCGCGATCGCGTTCCTGTTCAGCGTGTTCCTCGCGAAGCCGTGCCCGTTCTACATCCTCGACGAGGTCGAGGCGGCGCTCGACGACCTGAACATCGGGCGCTTCATCGACCTGCTGGAGACCTACGCCGACCGTGCGCAGTTCATCGTCGTGACCCACCAGAAGCGCACGATGGAGGCGGCCGACACGCTCTACGGCGTCTCGATGGGCGGCGACGGCGTCTCGAAGGTCATCTCCCGCAAGCTCCCGCCGAAGGACCTCGTGGCCGGCGAGGAGCGCGAGCGCAGCGGCGCCGGCATCGGCTGACCCGGCCCGACCGACCACCATGGGCAAGCGCGCACGCAGCAAGAAGGGCGATGGCCGCCCGCCGGGCGACGACGCCACGACCGCGACGGAGGGCCAGGCGGAGGCGGAGACCCCGGCGGCCGAGCCGTTCGGCCCCGACGGCCGGCTGCGCGAGGTGTCGCTGCTGGTCGAGGAGGTCGACTACGTCTACCAGCTGTACCGCTGGATCATCCACACCGGCGAGGTCCCGAAGGCCCAGGAGTGGCTGAAGAAGGAGCCGTGGCCGCACCCGGACTACGTCATCGACGTGTTCGGCTCGTGGGAGAAGTTCCTCGCCCATGCCGGCGTGCCCGGCTCGCCGCTGCTGGCCCGGGTGCGGGAGGCGGACGCGGAGGCGAAGGACCTCGCGGCCCGCGAGAAGCAGCTGGTCAAGGAGCTGGCGCGCGTCGACGACCTCCGCCGGCAGGTGGAGAGCGCGCGCTCGGGGCGTGAGGCGGCGCAGGCCGAGCGCGACGAGCAGCGTGCGCGGGCCGAGCGGCTGCAGGGCGCGCTGGAGGCGGCGCAGGCCCGGGCGGCCGCGGCGGAGCGGACGCTGCACGACCGCGCGCAGGAGGCGGCGGCCGCCGCGCCGGACGACCCGGACGCCGGGCTCGTCGCGCTGCGTGACGAGCTCGACGCGGTGCGGGCCCACCGCGAGGAGCTGCTGGGGCGCAGCGAGGCGCTGGAGCAGCAGGCGGTCGCCGACGCGCGCACGATCGCGCGGCTCTCGACGCTGCTGGCCGAGGCGGGAGCCGTGGCGGCGGACGCCACGAACCCGGAGGGGGAGGAGGAGCCGCCCGAGACGGTGCTGGCCGCGGTCGAGCGGGCGGCGGCGACCTGCGCGCACCTCGTGTTCACCGACGCGGCCCGCAGCTCGGCGGCGGACAGCCCGTACCGGCGGCCGCAGGACGTGCTCGACGCGCTGCGCCGGCTCGACGAGCTCGGCGCGCTGCACGCCGACCCGGCCGGCTTCGGCCGCTCGCTCACGCAGGCGGCGACGGAGCTCGGCCTCACCTACAAGGGCGACGTGTCGGAGATCGCCCGCTCGCGCAACCCGCACGACTACACGGTCACCCACGACGGACACCGGCTGGAGCTCGGTCCGCACGTCGCGCTCGGCTCCGGTTCGGGCGCCGGGTTCATCGCCCGGATCTACCTGCACGTCGCCGACGGATCCGGGGACGTGCCCCGCGGGATCTACGTCGGCCACGTCGGCCGGCACCTGCCGGACACCACCACGTAGCCGTGGCCCACGCGACATCCTGGCGCGTCTGCGCTCGGACTCCCGCGTGATTCGGGGCGCGGTCCGGCGTTGAGCGGACATGACCACGTCACGCACCCGCCGCGCACTCGCCACGACCGCGCTGGCCCTCGCCCTCCTCCCGCTCGGCGCGACCGCCGCCGACGCCAAGACCTCCAAGGCGCCGCTCTGCGAGAACCGCGCCGGGACCGACCTCGTCGCCGCCGGCGCCTACCGCGTCCTGCGGACCTTCGCACCGTCGAAGTCGGATCCCGACGCGGGCACGCTGCGGGTCACCACCTGCAGGCTGGGCTCGCGCTCCGCGAACGTGATCGTCAAGCACGCCTCCTCGCTGGACAGCCTCATGCGCATCAACGACGCCGCGTTCAGCAGCGCCAAGAACAAGGTCGCCCTGGCGATCACCGTCGAGTCCGGCAGCGCCCTGAGCGGCCGCGTCGCGCAGTTCGACCTCAAGACCGGCAAGGAGACCGCGAAGGCCTACGGCTGCGACATCCGCGAGGTCTGGGCGGGCAAGAGCGGTGGCTTCGCGTTCGAGGACGGCGTCGTGAAGATCGCCGACGCGGCGGGCCTGCGGACCGCGGGCGCGATGGGCGCGACGGACTTCGCGCTCGGCGGCGACACCCTCTACTGGACCGAGGGCGACGCGACGAAGTCGGAGAAGCTCGGCGCCGCGCCGTCGGGCACGCTCGGCGAGATCGTCGACTGCGGCTGAGCGCGCGCCCGGCCTAGCGCCCGTCGCCGCGCCGCGCGGCGGCGTCGTCGGGCTTCAGCTCGATCCACGTCGCGCGGCCGGCGGCGAGCACCGCGTCGCCGGCGTCGAGCAGCCAGACGGCGTTCGTGCGCTTGCGTCCCTCGTGCCGCAGGGGCGCGCTGAGGATGCGGTGCTCGGCCCCGCCGGCGGGCACCTCGGCCAGCAGGTCGACCGCGAACCGCCCGAGGACGATCGGCCGCTCACCGGTCGGGTCCTGTGCCGGTGCGCTGCTCGGGCAGTCGAGCGCCGCCCACACCAGGACCGGGTCCACCGCACCGTCCCCGTCCGGCGTCCACGTCACGCCCCAGACCCGGGCGGCGGGGTCGATCTCCCCGGCGAACAGGCACAGGCCGTCGCCGTCGTCGCGGTCGGGGCCGCAGCCGAAGCAGGTGGGGAAGGGGTGGGAGGTCCGCAGCACCTCGCGCGACGGCATCGCCGCGCGGATCTCCGCGACGGCCGCGGCGGGCGGCGCGCCGACGTCCACGGTGGTCGGTCGGCCCGACGCGACGTCGCGCTCCCCGGCGCGCAGGACCACCGTCCCGCCGTCGCCGGCCACCAGCTCCATCGCGGTCTCCAGCGGCGGCGGCGCGAGCAGGGTGACCTCGGCCGGCCCGTCGATCGCGGTGCCGACGAGCCCTGCGGTGTAGCCGCCGTGCGCGCTGGCGGGCGGGCCGTTGAACCGCGCGGCGATCGACAGCGTCGTCACAGCTGCTTCTCGGCGAAGTACGTGGCGACCGGGTTGTCGTTGAAGTTCCCGATCTCGCGGTAGCCCTCGGACTCGTACAGGCGCTGCGCGTGCGGCTGCTTCGGCCCGGTGTCCAGTCGCGCGACCGCGTAGCCCAGGCGTCGCGCCTCGTCCTCCAGCGCGTGCAGCAGCGTCCGCGCGACGCCCTGCCCGCGGGCGGACGGGGCCACGAACATCTTCTTGATCTCGCACGCGCCGTCGGGCAGCCGCTTGAGCCCGCCGCAGCACACGGCCGCGCCGCCCGACCAGCCGACGAGGAACGAGCCGTCCGGCGGGCTCAGCTCCTCGGGGCCCGCCTTGGGCATGTCGGGGCCGTCCAGGCGCAGCCCGTCGTAGATCTCGAACAGCTCGTCGCGCATCCCCTGGGCCAGCGCGGCGCCCTCGTCGGCGTCGACCCGGCCCGGGCGGAACTCGATCTCCATCGGCATGCGGGTATGTTCGCGCACCCATGCCCCGTGACTGGACCGACCTCTTCCTCACCGACGGACCCGCGGGCGGCGATGCCGCCGCTGCGGCCCAGGAGCCCGAGAAGCGGCGCGGGTTCTTCAAGCGTCTGCGGGAGAACATGTCGAAGACCCGGCAGGCGCTGGGCGCCGAGATCCAGGCGACGCTGTTCGAGACGCTCGACGAGGAGACCTGGGAGCGGCTGGAGGAGGCGCTGATCATGGCCGACGTCGGTGCGACGACGACGGCGAAGGTCGTCGCCCAGCTCGAGGCCGAGGCCGAGAGCGGCGCGGTCGAGGGCGGCGAGGCGCTGACGAACCGCCTGATCGAGCTGCTGGCGTCGATCGCGCGGCCCAAGGACGAGGACGCGGGCCGCATCGACCTGCGGCACTCGCCGACCGTGATCATGGCCGTCGGCGTCAACGGCACCGGCAAGACGACGACGATCGGCAAGCTCAGCTACCACCTGCAGAAGGAGCTGGGCAAGTCCGTCGTGCTCGGGGCGGCCGACACGTTCCGCGCGGCGGCGACCGAGCAGCTGCAGGGCTGGGCGAAGCGCTCGGGCTGCGAGATCGTCATCGGTCCCGAGGGCAGCGACCCGGGATCGGTCGCCTTCGAGGCCGTCAAAAAGGGTCGCGAGATGGGCGCGGACATCGTGATCATCGACACCGCCGGGCGCCTGCACAACCAGGACCACCTGATGGACGAGCTCTCGAAGATCCGCCGCGTGATCCAGAAGCAGATGCCCGACGCGCCGCACGAGACGCTGATCACGGTCGACGCGACGACCGGGCAGAACGGGCTGCGCCAGGCCCAGCTGTTCTCCCAGGCGGTGCCGGTCGACGGCGTCGTCCTGACGAAGCTCGACGGCACCGCCAAGGGCGGCATCGCGCTGGCGATCTCCGCCGAGCTCGGGCTGCCGGTCAAGCTCATCGGCATCGGCGAGACGCTCGAGGACCTGCGCCCGTTCGACGCCGACGACTTCGCCAAGGCGCTGCTCGGGACGGCCGAGCCCGCGGCCTGACGCCCGCCCGACGCACCACGGAGTCGAGCGTCGGGGGGGACGGATCCGAGACCGGGATGGGACCGTGACCCCCTCCCGGCGCGCCGCCCCGGTGGGTACCCTCCGTCGCAATGGACGACTGGGTGGTCTGGATCATCATCGCCGTCGCGCTGTCGGTGGGCGAGATCCTCAACATGAGCTTCTTCCTCGCGCCGTTCGCCGTCGGCGCGCTCGCCGCGGCCCTGGCCTCCGTCGTCGGCCTGTCGCTCGTCCCGGCGCTCGCCGTCTTCCTCGTCGTCTCCGGGGTCGCGTTCGGTGGCCTGCGGCCGATCGCCAAGCGCCACCTGCGCACCCCGCCGCAGATCCGCACCGGCACCGCCGCCCTGATCGGCAAGAGCGCGGTCGTCGTCGAGCGGATCGAGAACCACGAGGGCGTCGGCGCGATCCGGCTCGACGGCGAGATCTGGACGGCGCGCGGCTTCGAGGAGGACGTCGTCATCGAGGCCGGCACGCGCGTGCAGGTGCTCGAGATCCGCGGCGCGACCGCCCTGGTCTCCGAATGACCCCGCTTCCCCCCGACACCCAGACCCGGAGGTCTCCCTCATGGCCGGACTGATCGTCCTCGGCACCCTCGTCCTCTTCGCCCTGTTCGTGGCGGCGAAGACGGTCCGCATCATCCCGCAGGCCCGCGCGGGCGTCGTCGAGCGCCTCGGCCGCTACAGCCGCACGCTCCAGCCCGGTCTCACGATCGTCATCCCGTTCGTCGACAAGGTCAAGCCGCTGATCGACCTCCGCGAGCAGGTCGTGAACTTCCCGCCCTCCGGCGTCATCACGGAGGACAACGTGACGGTCAACATCGACACCGTCCTGTACTTCACGATCACCGACCCGAAGGCCGCGACCTACGAGGTCGCCAACCCGCTGCAGGCGATCGAGCAGCTCACGGTCACGACGCTGCGCAACGTCATCGGCGGCATGACGCTCGAGGACTCGCTGACCTCGCGCGACCAGATCAACTCGCAGCTGCGCACGGTGCTGGACGAGGCGACGGGCAAGTGGGGGATCCGCGTCAGCCGCGTCGAGCTGAAGGCGGTCGACCCGCCCGCGTCGATCCAGGAGTCGATGGAGAAGCAGATGCGCGCCGAGCGCGACCGGCGTGCCGCGATCCTCAACGCCGAGGGCGTCAAGCAGTCGCAGATCCTCACCGCCCAGGGCGAGAAGGAGTCCGCCATCCTCACGGCACAGGGCGCCCGCGAGTCGGCGATCCTGCGCGCCGAGGGCGAGGCGAAGGCGATCGAGACCGTCTTCCAGGCGATCCACGACGGCAGGCCCGACCAGGAGCTGCTGAGCTACCAGTACCTGCAGATGCTGCCGCAGCTCGCGCAGGGCGAGGCGAACAAGATCTTCGTCATCCCGAGCGAGTTCAACCAGGCACTCGGCGGCCTCGGCGGTGCGGTCGCGAAGCTCGGGCAGCAGGCCCCGCCGCCCGCGCCCCCGGCACCCCGGGCCTAGGTCGCCGAGACGGCCGCGGGTGCGAGGCGCTGCACCCGCGGCCAGGCCGACACGAAGAGCAGCAGCGCCACGGCGATTCCGCCGAACGCGACGCCGAACGACCAGCCGACCCCGCCGGAGTCCGCGGCGACACCGGCCAGTGCCGCACCGCTCGCCGCTCCGGCGCTGACCCCGGTCCCGAGCCACGCGAACGCCTCGACGGTCGTGCCGTCCTTCGCGGCCACGCCGGCCATCGCGTGCACGACCGCGAACGCCGGGGCGATCGCGAGGCCCGCGAGCGGCAGCAGGCCCGCCAGCAGCCAGGAGCTCGAGGCGAGCACGAGCGCGAGGTTGCCGGCCGCCAGGACGGCGAGCACGATGATCAGGCGGCGCGCCGGGTCGTCCGGGGCCTTCTTGGCGTTCGCCATCGCCAGTCCGCCGACGAGACTGCCGAGGCCCCAGGCGGCGAGGAGCGGACCCGTCGCGCCCGTGCGGTCGAGCTCGGTCGCGAACGCCGTCACCGCGACCTCGATCGCCCCGAAGGAGACCGCGAAGGCCGTGAGGACCAGGAGCAGGACGCGCACGCCGGGGGAGCCCAGCGCGCCGAGTCCGCCGACGGGGAGCGTCGCCGTGCCCGGGTCCGGCTTCCACTCGCGACTCGGTCGCAGGGTGATGAACCAGCCGGTCCCGAGGACCAGGACCGCGGCGCACGCCGCGAGGCCCCAGCGGGTCGAGTACGGGGCGATCAGGCCCCCGATGAGCAGGGGACCGGCGATGTAGCTCGCCTCCAGGGCGCTCGACTCCAGCGCGTAGGCGCTGTGGAGGGTGTCCTCGTCGTCGATGACCTTCGGCAGGAGCGCCCGGGTGCAGGCGCCGATCGGCGGGTGGACGAGGCCCCCGCCGACCGCGAGGAGCGGGAGGAGCACGTCCGGGGCCGACGCGGGCAGGAGGGCCATCGTCAGCATGCACGCCGCCGTCACCACCATCCCGACGCCGAGCACGATCGTCTGGCCGAGCCGGTCGACCGCGCGGCCGACGAGCGGCGCCGACAGCGCGAGTCCCGCGGTGTACGACCCGGCGACGATGCCGGCGAAGGCGTAGGAGCCGCCGAGCTCGCGGACGTGGAGGACGAGCAGCAGGCCGATGGCTCCCGCGGCAATGGCGCCGATCAGGGAGCTGACGACCAGCGATGGCGCCCCGGGTGCCCGGAGGACCGCGCGGATGCCGGTGGCGGAGTTGGGGGCGGGCTCCTGCACCACCGGCAGTATCCCCACCCGGGGCCTCTACACTCCTCGGCGTGTTCGACGCGCTCTCCGAGAAGCTCCAGGCCACCCTGTCCGACGTCCGTGGCCACGGCACGCTGACGGAGGACGACATCAAGAAGGCGATGCGGGAGATCCGCCTCGCGCTGCTCGAGGCGGACGTCAACTTCAAGGTCGTCAAGGAGTTCACGACGACCGTCCGCGAGCGCTGCATGGGCGCCGACGTCATGGGGCAGCTGAACCCCGGGCAGCAGGTCGTCAAGATCGTCAACGAGGAGCTCGCCGCGCTCATGGGCGGCGCCTCGGCCGGCATCAGCTTCTCGCCGCGGCCGCCCACGGTCATCCTCATGGCGGGCCTGCAGGGCTCGGGCAAGACCACCGCGACCGCGAAGCTCGCCCGGCACCTCAAGGAGGAGCACAACTCCTCCGTCGCGGTCGCCGCGTGCGACGTGTACCGGCCCGCCGCGGTCGACCAGCTCGTGAAGGTCGGCGGCCAGGTCGGCGCGACCGTCTACGAGCAGGGCACCGACGCGAACCCGGTCGACATCGCCCGCTGGGCGCTCGATCGGGCCAAGCAGGACGGCAAGGACGTCCTCATCGTCGACACCGCCGGCCGCCTGCACGTCGACGCCACGCTGATGGACGAGCTCGTCCAGATCCGCGCGGCGGTCAAGCCGCACACGATCCTGCTCGTCGTCGACGCGATGACCGGCCAGGACGCGGTCAACGTCGCCGAGCAGTTCGCGGAGGCGGTCAACTTCGACGGCGTCGTCATGTCCAAGCTCGACGGCGACGCCCGCGGCGGCGCCGCGCTGTCGGTCAAGGCGGTCACCGGCAAGCCGATCCTGTTCGCGTCCACGGGCGAGAAGCTCGACCAGTTCGAGCGCTTCCACCCGGACCGGATGTCGCAGCGCATCCTCGGCATGGGCGACGTCATGTCGCTCATCGAGAAGGCCGAGGCGCAGTTCGACGAGGACCAGGCCAAGGACCTCGAGCGCAAGCTGCGCCGCAACGAGTTCACGCTCGAGGACTTCCTCGGGCAGCTCAAGCAGATCCGCAAGATGGGCCCGCTGACCTCGCTGCTGGGCATGATCCCCGGCTTCGCGGGCCAGCAGCTCAAGGGCCTGAAGGTCGACGAGCGCGAGCTCGACCGCATCGAGGCGATCATCCTCTCGATGACGCCGGAGGAGCGACGCCGGCCGGAGCTCATCAAGGGCTCGCGGCGGCTGCGGATCGCCAAGGGCTCGGGCACGAACGTGCAGGCGGTCAACAACCTCGTCAAGCAGTTCGGCCAGATGCGCAAGGTCATGAAGCAGCTCGGCAAGGGCAAGATGCCCGACATGGCGCAGCTCATGAAGCAGCGCTGAGAACGCGCCGCCGAGCGCCGATCGTCTACGCTCCTTCACCGCATTTCCAAAGTTTCTGAGAGGAACCCCGTGGCTGTACGACTCCGGCTCACCCGTGTGGGCGGCAAGAAGGATCCGATCTGGCGCATCGTCGTCGCCGACTCGCGCTCGCCGCGCGACGGCCGCGTGATCGAGACGGTCGGGCAGTACAACGCGCAGACCGAGCCCTCGACGATCGTCGTCAAGGAGGACCGGATCCGCGACTGGCTCAGCCGTGGCGCGCAGCCCAGCGACTCGGTCCGCAAGATCCTGAAGACGCAGGGCATCGAGGCCTAGCACCTCATGGCCGAGGCGGAGGCGCCGCTGCGCGACCTGCTGGAGTCCCTGACCCGGCGGATCGTCGAGCACCCCGACAAGGTCTCGGTCGAGCAGTTCGTGGAGGAGGACGGCACGATCGTCCTCGAGCTCGCGGTCGGCGACGACGACTACGGCCGCGTGATCGGCCGCGGCGGTCGCACCGCCAGCGCGCTCCGCACCGTCGTGAAGGCCGCCGCGGTCCGCGAGAAGCGCCGCGTGCTCGTCGACATCGTCGACTGACGCACGGATGGGCGCCGTCACCGAGCCGTTCCTGAGCGCCGGGCGCGTGGGGAGGCCGCACGGGCTCGACGGCAGCTTCCACGTCACGCGACCCCGCCCCCTGCTGCTCGGTCTCGGCGCGACCGTCCACGTGGACGGCACCGCGACGACGGTCGAGCGCCGGGCGGGCACCGACGACCGCCCGATCCTGCGTCTGGCGGCCGCGACGACCCGGGAGGCCGTGCTCGCGCTGCGCGGGCAGGACCTGCTCGTCGCCCGCGAGGACCTGCCCGAGCTCCCCGAGGGGGAGTACTGGGCGGAGGACCTGGCCGGCTGCGCGGTCGTCGACGGCGACCGGCCGGTCGGGGTCGTCGTGCGGATGCTGCCGCTCCCCTCGTGCGAGGTGCTCGAGGTCCGGCGCGAGGGCGCCCCCGAGCTGCTCGTGCCGATGGTCCGCGACGCGATCCGCACCATCGACGTCGCCGCCCGCCGGGTGGACGTCGACCTGGCGTTCCTCGAAGGACAGGAGGTCTGAGGACCATGCAGCTGGACGTCGTCACGCTCTTCCCCGACTGGTTCGACTGGTTCCGCGACCAGCGCCACGTCGCCAACGCCCTGCGCGGCGGCCACGAGCTGCGCACGCTCAACCCGCGCGACCACACCACGCTCAGCGGCGGTCAGGTCGACGACACGCCGTTCGGGGGCGGGGCCGGGATGGTCCTGCGCGTCGACGTCATGGACGCGGCTTTGCGGTCGTTCTACGACACCGACCCGGTGGAGCTGCGCTCGCAGCGTCGGGTCATCGCCCTGACCCCCGGGGGCCGGGTGCTCGACGACGCGTACGTCGACGAGCTGGCCGCCGAGCCGGCGATCACGCTGCTGTGCGGGCGCTACGAGGGCTTCGACGAGCGGATCGTCCAGCACTTCTGCTCGGACACCCTCTCGATCGGCCGGTACGTCCTCGCGGGCGGCGAGCTCGCCGCGATGGTCGTGGCCGACGCGGTGCTGCGCAAGCTGCCCGGATCGCTCGGGCACGCGGACTCCGCGGTGGAGGAGTCGTTCTCCGCCGCGCTGGGCGGCAACCCGGAGTACCCGCACTACACGCGGCCCGCGGAGTACCGCGGCTGGCGGGTCCCCGACGTGCTCCTCTCGGGGCACCACGAGGAGATCCGCAACTGGCGCCGGGCACGCAGCGACGAGCGTGGGGCCTCCTCGGGCGGCTCTCCGCTACCATGATCCGTCGCGCCTGAGACCGGCCCTGCCTCCAGACGCCCGTCCGTCCCGCGGCCCTTCACCTTTAGCCATGAGCACCGTCATCGACTCCATCGAGCGCGCGCAGCTGCGCCGCGTCCCCTCCTTCCAGCCCGGCGACCGGGTCAAGGTCCACTTCCAGGTGATCGAGGGCACGCGCCGTCGTACCCAGGTCTTCGAGGGCGTCGTCATCAAGCGCCAGGGCCACGGGGCCCGCGAGACCTTCACCGTGCGCAAGCAGTCGTTCGGCGTCGGCGTGGAGCGCACGTTCCCGCTGCACTCGCCGAAGATCGAGAAGATCGAGGTCGCCGCCCGCGGTGACGTCCGTCGCGCGAAGCTCTACTACCTGCGTGACCGCGTCGGCAAGCGCGCCCGCGTCCGCGAGAAGCGCTACGTCGGCCCCGAGCAGGTCGTCGAGGCCGGTCTGCTGCACGATCCCGCCGCGGAGGCCGCCGCCGCGGCCGAGGCGGAGGCCGCTGCGGCCCAGGCCGCCGAGGCGGAGGCCGCGGAGGCCGAGGTCGAGGAGACCGCGGCCGACACGCCCGAGGCGGAGGCGCCCGTGTCGGACGCGCCCGCCGAGGAGCCGGCCGCCGAGGCGCAGGCCGAGGCTGCGGCCGAGGGCGACGCCCCGGCCGACGACAAGGCGTAGGCGGGTCGGCGCCGGTGGCGAAGTCGGAGAAGTCCGCCGGCGGCTCGATCCTCGAGACCGTCGTGATCGTGGCGGTCGCGATCGGTCTCGCGCTGGCGATCCAGGCGTTCATCGTCAAGCCGTACCGGATCCCGTCCGAGTCGATGGTCCCGACGCTCACGGTCGGCCAGCGCGTGCTGGTCAACCGGCTGGGCAACAACTTCAGCGACCCGTCGGTGGGGGACGTCGTCGTCTTCCACCCGCCGTCGGGCTCGGAGTCGAACACGTGCGGCAACCCGCAGAAGCCGGAGGACCAGGCCTGCGACAAGCCGACCGGCGACCGCGCCGACGTGAACTTCATCAAGCGCGTCGTCGGCGTCGGCGGCGACCGGATCTCGATCCGCGACGGCCACGTCTTCCGCAACGGCAAGCGCGAGAAGGACGACTACATCCGCGCGTGCGGTGGCGGCCAGGGCTGCGACCTGCCGCGGACCTTCACCGTTCCCGCCGGGCACTTCTTCATGATGGGCGACAACCGTGGAGAGTCCGACGACAGCCGGTTCTGGGGCCCCGTCCCGAAGAAGTGGATCATCGGTGGCGCCTTCGCGACCTACTGGCCGCCCAAGCGGATCGGGCTCCTCTAGGACCCGGACCACCGGCCCGAAGCGCACGGGCCGCAAGCTCGTCCAGCACGACCGCGCGATCGGTGCGCGGTTCGTGGCCGGGGCCGACGAGGCCGGTCGTGGATGTCTCGCCGGACCGCTCGTGGCGGCGGCCGTCCTGCTGGACCTCGACCGCGTCGGCCCGCAGGAGGTCCGCGCGCTCGGCCTGCTCAACGACAGCAAGCAGCACAGCGAGGAGGCGCGCGAGGCGCTCTACCCGGTCGTGCTGCGGCTCGCCGCGCGCAGCGCGGTGGTCTCGCGGTGCGTGCCGGCGCTCGACGAGCGCGGCCTGCACCGCACGAACCTGCAGGCGCTCCGCGACGCCCTGATGCGGGTCGCCCGGCCCGGGACCGTCTGCCTGGTCGACGGGTTCCGCGTGGCGGAGATGCCCTACGAGCAGCGCGCGATCGTGGAGGGCGACGCGACGAGCGCCGCGATCGCGGCGGCCTCGATCCTCGCGAAGGTCTCGCGCGACCGCTTCATGCAGCGCGCCGACGTGCGCCACCCCGGCTGGTCGTTCGCGGGGCACAAGGGCTACTCCTCACCCGAGCACCGGGCGGCGATCCAGCGCCAGGGCGTCTCGCCGCTGCACCGGCTGTCGTTCCAGTCGACGGCCTACCAGCAGCTGTCACTCGGCTGACAATCACATCGCCCCCTCGAGGTGCTCGAGGCGCACGAGCCGGTCGCGGGAGTCCAGGACCACGCCGATCGCGTCGATCCGCACCGCCGGCACGCGGGGCCGGTCGTGGTCCCCGGCGAGGTAGGCGGACGCCATGCGCCGCACCTGCCGACGCTTGCGGTCGTGCAGCGAGTCCCACGGGCTGCCCGTGCCGCGGCGCGTCTTGACCTCGCAGATCACGAGCGTGTGGCCGTCGCAGGCGACGAGGTCGATCTCCCCGTGGCGCGTGCGGTGGTTGCGCGCGACGATCGCGTACCCGAGCCGCTCCAGGTGCTCGGCCGCGTAGGTCTCCCCGGTCCGTCCGAGGCGTTGGCGCAGGTCGTTCTTGGGCATGGCGTCGACGCTAGGAGCCCCCGGGTGCCGGCGCAGCACGGGATCGTCACGGGACCGTGCCGGAACTCCGGATCTGTCCGCGGGCCTCGCGATGTCACGGGGTTCGTGGCCGGATCGGCACGGTTGCGCCACGATCCGATGCTGCGCCGCGACGACGACCGCGCCTAGCGTCGGCGGCGTGCTCAGCCGTGTCACCACCTTCCACGTCGACGGGCTCGTCCCGCGGCGCGTCACCGTCGAGGCGGACCTGCGGTCGGGCCTGCCGGCCTTCACGGTCGTCGGGCTCGTCGACCGGGCGGTCCGCGAGTCCCGCGAGCGGGTCCAGGCCGCGATCGGCAACTGCGGCCTGAAGTTCCCGGACAACCGCGTCACCGTCAGCCTCGCGCCCGCCTCGCTGCACAAGCACGGTCCGGGCTTCGACCTGGCGATCGCGTGCGCGATCCTCGCCGCCGGCGGGCAGGTCGAGCCCGCGCGGCTCGCGTCGCTCGGCGTGTTCGGGGAGCTGGCGCTCAGCGGCGAGCTGCGCCCGGTCCAGGGCGCCCTCGCGGTCGCCGAGGGCGCGCGCGACGCCGGCCTCGCCGGCCTGATCCTCTGCGCCGAGAGCGCGGGCGAGGCGGCGCTCGTGGACGGCATCGCGGTCCACGGGGCGCGCACGCTGCAGGACGTCGTGCGGATCCTCGCCGGGGAGGCGGTGGACGGCGGTCCGGCGGCGCCGCGGGAGCTGCCCGCGCCGGACGCCGACCGCCCGCTGGACCTCGCCGACGTCCGCGGGCACGCGGCGGTCGTCGAGGCGCTGACGATCGCCGCCGCCGGGGGCCACAACATCCTGCTCAACGGCCCGCCCGGAACCGGGAAGACGATGCTCGCCCGCCGCGTGCCGTCGATCCTGCCGCCGCTGCGGGGCGAGGAGGCGGTCGAGGTCACCCGCATCCAGGGCGTCGCCGGGCTGCGGGTCGGCGGACTGGCGCGTGAGCGGCCGTTCCGCGCACCGCACCACACCACGTCGGCGTCCGCGCTCGTGGGCGGCGGGAGCATCCCACGCCCCGGGGAGGTGACCCTCGCGCACCGCGGCGTGCTGTTCCTCGACGAGCTGCCCGAGTTCCCCCGGCACGTCCTCGACACGCTGCGCCAGCCCCTGGAGGACGGGCGGGTCGTCGTGATCCGCGGGCAGCAGACCGCGGTCTTCCCCGCGCGCTTCATGCTCGTCGCGGCGATGAACCCGTGTCCGTGCGGGCACGCAGGCGACGGGGACCGCTGCCGCTGCGGCGAGGCGGACCACCTGCGCTACCGCCGGCGGATCAGCGGACCGCTGCTCGACCGCTTCGACGTCGTCGCCCAGGTGCCGCGGCCCAGCCAGGCCGAGCTGTCGGCGCCCCCGGCGACGACCTCGGCGGCGGTGCGCGAGCGGGTCGCCCGGGCGCGGTGGCAGCAGGAGGCGCGCAGCGCCCGCACCGGCGTGACGTGCAACGCCGAGCTCGACGCGCGAGCGGTGCGCGACTGCGTGCGGCTCGACGCCGACGCGCACGCGCACCTGGATCGCGCCTACGCGACCGGGCGGCTGAGCCCCCGGGGCCGCCACCGCACGCTGCGGCTCGCGCGCACGCTCGCGGACCTCGACGGCCGCGACGACGTGCGGGCGGGCGACGTGCTCGTGGCGCTGGGCCTGCGCCACGACCTCGAGGAGCTCGCGGCATGAGCGCGTGCCCGGACTGCCTGCGCCGCACGTGGCTCCTCGGTGCGCTCGCCCCGCACCTCGAGCGGGCCTCGCGCACGCGGCGGGCGCTGCGCGACGTGCTCGCCCTCGACGACGACCAGCTGCTCGCCGCGCTCGCGGGCGAGCGGCGCCCGGCCCTCGCGGCCGCCCACGCCGCGTTCCGCCCCGAGCGGGCGGCGGAGGAGGCGTCACGGGCCGGCCTCGCCGTGGTCTGCCGCCACGACCCCGGGTACCCGAGGCAGCTGCTCGAGGACCCGTCCGCGCCCGCGGTGCTGCACGTCCGCGGTGGCCCCGGCGCGCTGGAGCGGCTCGCCGGGACCGCGGACCCCGACACCACGCCCTGCTGCGTCGCCGTCGTCGGGGCGCGCCGCGCCGGCCCCGAGGCGCTCGAGATGGCCCGGGGCATCGGTCGGGCGCTCTCGGCCGCCGGCGTGACCGTCGTCAGTGGCCTGGCGCTCGGCGTCGACTCGGCCGCCCACGAGGGCGCGCTCGAGGCCGGCGGCACGACGATCGCGGTGCTGGCGACCGGGGCGGACCGCACGTACCCGCGGACCAAGCACGCGCTCGGCGAGCGGGTCGCGCGGGCCGGCGCGATCGTCTCCGAGCTGCCACCGGGCACGCCGCCGTTCCGCTGGGCGTTCCCGGCCCGCAACCGGATCATCGCCGGCCTGGCCCGCCTGACGCTCGTCGTCGAGGCGGCCGAGCGGTCCGGGTCGCTGATCACCGCGGACTTCGCGATGCAGCTCGGCCGCGACGTCGCCGCGGTGCCCGGCCGGGCCGCGAGCCCGCGCTGCCGCGGGACGAACCTGCTGCTGCGCGACGGCGCCCACCTCGTGCTGGAGCCGGCCGACCTGCTCGACGGGCTGCTCGGGCAGGCCCTCGCCGACCTGCGCCGGGCGCACGACGGTCCGACCGCGCCGCGGGTCGGTGGAGCGGCCGCGCTGCCGCCGCACCTGCAGGCGGTCCGCGACGCGGTCGCCGACGGGCGCACGACCCCCGGGACGATCGAGCGGGACCCCGCCCGGCTGCTCGAGGTGCTCGCCGCGCTCAGCGAGCTCGAGCTGCTCGGCGAGCTGCGGCGCAGCCCGGGCGGGGCGTACGCGGTGGTGGTGCGCTGAGTAGCCTGCGGCCCGTGATCAGCCCGCGCCGCCCGCCCGTCTGCCTCACGATCGCCGGCTCCGACAGCGGAGGCGGCGCCGGGATCCAGGCCGACCTGAAGGCGTTCGCGGCCTGCGGCACCCACGGCACGAGCGCGCTGACCGCGCTGACCGCGCAGAACACGGTGGCCGTCACCGCGGTCCACCCGGTGCCGGGCGCGTTCATCGTCGAGCAGGTCCGTGCCGTGGTCGACGACCTCGGGGTCGACGCCGTCAAGCTCGGGATGATCGGCAGCCCCGCGACGGCCGCCGCCGTCGCCGAGGCGCTCGACCTCGTCCCCGCGGGCGTGCCGGTCGTCGTCGACCCGGTCATGGTCGCCGAGTCCGGGGCGCGGCTCCTGGACCCCGAGGCGCACGACGCGCTCGTGCGGCTGATCCTGCCGCGGGCGACCGTCGTCACCCCGAACCTGCCGGAGGCGCGGGCGCTCGCCGGCGATGCGACGCTCGACGGGGCCGAGCTCGCCGCGGCCGTCCGGGCCCTCGGTCCGGCGGCGGTCGTCGTGACGGGCGGCCACCGCGACGAGGCCACCGACGTCTTCCAGGACGCCGATGGCACCACGCTGATCCCCGGTCCGCGGCACCCCGACGGGGCCGCCCACGGCTCCGGCTGCACGCACGCCTCCGCGCTCGCCGCCCACCTCGCGCACGGCCACGCCCCCCTCGAGGCGGCCCGGGCGGCGCGGCGCGTCGCCGCCCACGCGGTGGCCCACGGCCTGCGCGACCTCGGCACCGGCGCCGGGCCGGTCGACGTCCTGGACGTCCGCTCGCGCACGGCACCGGGCGCGTGAACCGCCCTTGGGCGCTCGTGCCCTTTGCCATAATCGGCGGCCGATGCGGTTCCTGCGGATGAAGCCCGGACACGGCGAGGTGCTCCTCGCCGAAGGTGATGTCGACATCACCGAGGACGAGCAGCGCCTGATCGAGGAGTTCCGGGCGCAGCTCGACGCCGGCATGTGGGCGGCCGTGCCGACCACCGCCGCCGCCGGACGCCGCGAGGCGCGCATGGTCCGCCGCTTCGAGGACATCCCGCGCGACGCCGACCGCGTCATCTTCTTCCCGCGCGCCGCCGGCGGCGCGGACTGATCCCGAACGCGCATGCTCCTCGCCATCTTCGCCGTCGCCGTCGTGATCCTCGCCCTCATGTGGGAGATCACGCTGCCGCGTTGGGAGCGCTGGGCCGAGGAGCGCCGCCGCCGCCGCGAGCGCACCGCGATCGAGGGCTACGACCCCGGCCGGGAACGCCGCGCCGAGCAGCGCGCCCGCCAGCTCCTGAAGTCCTGCGTGGGCGAGGAGGAGTGGGAGATGTACCGGGACCTCGGCTTCATCCGGGTCTGGGGGCGCCTCGCGGGCGGGCCCGAGCAGGGCTCCGACGCCGCCGTCGCGTTCGGCGCGCCCTACGCGTACCTGATCTACCCGCACAAGCCGGTCGTCTCCTACCTGCCGCAGACGCGGCGGCTGCTCGCCGAGTACTGCGTCGCGTTCCCGGACGAGACCCGGCCCTACGGCTCCGCGCGCCTGCCCGACTCCGACGACGCGCTCGCCAAGTGGATGGCGCTCACCGGCGACGAGCGGCGTCTGCTCGACAGCGCGAACATGCACCTGCCGGGCCGCCAGGTCGACCCGAAGGCCGTGCAGCGCGACCTGTGGCGCCTCAGCGAGTGGGAGCGCGCCCGCAACACCCGGCTGCGTCGCGCCGGGCGCGTCGCCACCTGACCCACCGCCCGCTGCGCGCCGACGCGGTCAGTCCGCGAGGAACGCGCGCAGGTCCGCGTTGAACCGCTCGGGCCGCTCGAGCATCGCGACGTGGCCCGTGTCCGCGTAGACGATCAGCTGCGAGTCCGGGATCGCGCGCGCGAACCGCGCTGCGTCCGCGACCGGCACGAGCCGGTCCCGCTCCCCCCAGACCAGCAGCGCCGGGCAGCCGACCCCGGGCAGGCGAGCGCGGATCGAGGTCCGCACGATCGCCTCCAGCGCATCCAGGAACGCTGGCCGGCCCGAGACCCTCAGCTGCTCGCTGGCCAGCGCCGCGGGCAGCAGCTCCGGATGCGCCGCGCTGGCCCGCAGCAGCTGGCGGCGCAGCCCCGCGCGCCGGCTGACGCGATCGGCGCGGTCCGCCCAGAACCGGTTGTAGCCGACGATCAGCCGCTCGGCACGGCGCAGCGCCACCATCGCCCGGTCGCCGATCAGCCCGTCGGCGCTGATCCCGGCGGGGGAGACCAGCGCGAGCCGGCGCACCCGCTCGGGCATCGCGAGCGCGAGCTCCGCGGCGACCAGGCCGCCCATGCTGTTGCCCACCACGTCGGCCTGCCGCACCCCGAGGGCGTCGAGGACCGCGGCGACCGTCGCGACGTACCCGGGGATCGAGATGCCCGCGGCCGGCGGCGCGCTCTCCCCGAACCCCGGCAGGTCGAGCGCGAGCACACGGTGGTCGCGCGCCAGGTCCGGCAGGTTCTCCAGCCAGTTCTGCCACGAGCCCGACAGCCCGTGCACGAACACGACGGCCGGTCCCTCGCCGAGGTCGACGACGTTGACCGCCCGGCCGTCGACCGCCACCCAGCGCTGGTGCGCCGACCAGTCGACGTCCAGCCACGCGGAGCGCCCGCGCGGCCCGTACTGCTCGATCGTCACGGCGTCCACGACGCGGCCGGTCCGTCCCATCCCGCTCTACAGTACGCCGCAGGCCATGCGGATCGCGATCGACATCGACTCCACGCTGCACCACTACTGGGACGGGCTCTCGGCGGCGGCCAAGCGCCGCTTCGGGATCGACCTCCCGTACGACCAGCAGCTCGACTGGGGGATCACCCGCCTGCGCCCCGAGCAGCTGCAGTGCTGCATCGACGAGACGCACACCGAGGAGGCGATCCTCGCCGGCGTCCCGTACCCGGGGGCGATCGACGCGGTCAACGCCTGGCACGCCGCCGGCCACTTCATCCACATCACGAGCCACCGGGCGAGCTCGGCCCACGACGCGACGGCCCGCTGGCTCGACCGGATCGGCCTGCGCCACGACGAGCTCTACTGCTCGTTCGACAAGATCAGCCGCTGCCGCGAGATCCAGATCGACGTCCTCATCGACGACAGCCCGATCAACATCCAGCAGGCGATCGAGGCGGGCATCACGCCCGCGACGATCCTGCACCCGTGGAACCGCGACGTCGTCGAGGAGGAGGGCGTGGTCCACGCCGAGGACTGGCCGACCCTCGCGGAGCGCCTGGAGACGGCGCTCGAGCCGCTGCGGCGGCGCGCCGCGTAGCCCGTACGCCGAAATCTGGCGTCGCGCCGCTCTCAACTGCGTCTCACGGCACGCTTCACGGGTGGTGGGCGTCGGCCGCGATCCCTACTGTGTGCAGGACGTTCGTCCCCTCCCGGCAGGTTGTTCCCCGTGCGCTCTCGCCCCGTCCTCGTCGTCTCCCTCGCCCTCGTGCTGCTCCTGGGGGTCACCGGCGGCGTGTTCGCCTACGACAGCTCCCGCAAGGACACGATCGCCGAGGGCGTCAGCGTCGGCGGCGTCCCGCTCGGCGGCCTGACCCACGCGCAGGCCCGTGACCGTCTCGAGCAGGACCTCCTGCCGCGGCTGAAGGCGCCGATCATCGTCAACCACGACCGCAGCACCTGGACGCTCGGGGCGCGCGAGGCGCGGATCGCCACGAACCTCGACGTCCTCGTCGACGACGCGGTCCGTCGCAGCCGCGACGGCAACATCCTCGCCCGCACGGTCCGTGGGCTCACCGGCGGCGAGGTCCGCGCGGACCTGCAGCCGCAGGTCGAGTACTCCAAGGCCGCCGTCGTGCGTCTGCTCGACCACGTGCGCCGGGGGATCGAGCGTCCCGCCAAGGACGCGAAGCTGACCTTCACCGCCGCCGGCCTGTCGGAGACCGAGGGCCAGGTCGGCCTCGAGGTCCGGGCCAGCGAGCTGCACCGCCAGATCCGCGCGGCGATCGTGTCCGCGACCGCGAAGCGCCGGTTCGTCGCGCAGACCCGCAAGGTCCAGCCCAAGAACACCGAGGCCAGCCTCGCGAAGAAGAACCCGGTCGTGCTGATCGCCGACCGCACGACGTTCAAGCTGCGCGTCTACCGCAACCTCAAGCTCGAGAAGACGTACGGCATCGCGGTCGGCTCCGAGGGCCACGAGACCCCGACCGGCCTGTACAAGATCGCCAACAAGGCGATCAACCCGGCGTGGACGGTGCCCAACAGCGACTGGGCCGGGGACCTCGCCGGTCAGGTGATCCCGGGCGGCGCGCCGAACAACCCGTTGAAGTCCCGCTGGCTGGGCATCTACGACGGGGTCGGCATCCACGGCACGAGCGACCGCGGGTCGATCGGCTCGAACGCCAGCCACGGCTGCCTGCGGATGCTCGTCGAGGACGTCGAGGACCTGTACCCTCGGGTCCCGGTCGGCGCCCCGATCTACATCGCCTGACGGCCGTCGCCCCGCGGCCGGGCGACGGTCCCGGCCCGGCGGTCAGCCCAGGTCGGGGGCGGGGCTGATCTCCGACGTCGTGCCCGGCAGCCCGATCTCCTCGACGGGCACTTCCTCCCAGCCCTTCTCGAGCAGCAGGGTGTGGTGCGGTTGGTGGCGAAAGACCAACGTGCCGATGTACACACCCTTCTCCTGCTTGCGCATCGCCGCGTACCACATGGTGGTCGCGTCGATCGGCGCGTTGATCGGGAACCACGGACGTGCCGGATCGTCGTCCATGGTCGCCAGCCCCGCCTCCACCAGCTGCTTCTGGGTGGCGATGTGACCGTCCGTCGTGTGGATGTAGAAGCGACCCATGTCCTCTGAGGATACGACCGGCTCCCCGGCGGAGCTGCCGCCCGCCTGGCAGCAGGCGCTGCTGCTGCTCGACCGCGAGCTGCGCGGCCGGGCCGCGGCCGAGAAGACCCGGCGCGCCTACGGCATCGACGTCGAGCAGTTCGCGCGCTGGGCGTCCGCCGCCGGGCTCGAGCCGCGCGAGGTCGAGCACCGCGCGCTGCGCCGCTACGCCGCGAAGCTCGGGGAGGACGGGGCGGCACCGACGACGGTCGCCCGCAAGCTGGCGGCCATCCGCTCCCTGTTCCGGTCCCTGCGCGAGCACGGCCTCGTGGAGCAGAACCCGGCGGACCTCGTCGCCTCCCCGAAGCGACCGCGGACGCTGCCGACCGTGCTGAAGCCCGCCGAGATCGCCGCCCTCCTGGACCGCATCCCGACGTCGACCCCGCTGGAGCTCCGCGACCGGGCGATGTTCGAGCTGGCGTACGCGTGCGGCCTGCGCGCGGAGGAGATCGTCACCCTCGACCTGCCGAGCATCGACTTCGACGCCGAGCAGGTCCGCGTCGAGGGCAAGGGCGGCAAGACCCGCCTCGTGCCTGCCGGGGAGGCCGCGCTCGCCGCGGTCGCCCGCTACCGGGAACGTGCCCGCCCCGCGCTCGCCGGCGCGGAGCCGGATGCGGAACCGGCGCTGTTCCTCTCGAAGTCCGGCCGGCGTCTCGGCACGTCGGACGTCCGCCGGCGGCTGCGCGTCTGGGTGCGGCTCGCCGAGGTCCAGGGCGGGGTGCATCCGCACGCCCTCCGTCACTCGTTCGCGACGCACCTGCTGGACGGCGGGGCCGACCTGCGCGCGATCCAGGAGATGCTCGGACACGCGAGCGTCTCCACGACCCAGATCTACACTCGGGTAGAGTCAGCGCGTCTCAGGACGGCGTACGCGCGGGCACACCCGCGAGCCTGACACGAGACGGAGACCCAGGGTGGAGACGAACGTCAAAGCGATCGAACTGAAGGACCTCTGGCGGCGCTACAAGACCGCCGGGGACGAGCGCGCCCGGGAGCGTCTCGTGGTCGCCTACTCGCCGCTGGTGAAGTACGTCTCCGGTCGCATGGCGTCGGGCCTGCCGGCGCACGTGGAGGAGGCCGACCTCATCTCCTACGGTCTGGTCGGGTTGATCAGCGCGATCGAGCGATTCGACCTCTCGCGCGAGATCAAGTTCGAGACGTACGCGATCACGCGCATCAAGGGCGCGATCATCGACGAGCTCCGCTCCCTGGACTGGGTGCCGCGGTCCGTGCGGGCCCGCGCCCGCGCGATCGAGCGGGCCAACTCGAAGCTCGAGCACAAGCTGCAGCGCGCGCCCACCGACGAGGAGATGGCGCAGGAGCTCGAGATGACCGTCGACGAGTTCCAGGCGGCGCTGCTGCAGATCTCCAACTCGACGATCGCCGCGCTCGACGAGCTCTGGACGGTGTCGGACTCCAGCGGCGACCAGGTGTCGCTCCTGGACACCCTGCAGGACCCGGACGCTCCCGATCCCGCCGCCGTGATGGACCAGACCGACCTGAAGGACCGGGTCGCCGACGCCATCGCGCGCCTGCCCGAGCGGGAGAAGCTCGTCGTCGCGCTCTACTACTACGAGAACCTCACGCTCCGCGAGATCGGCGAGGTCCTCGGGGTCACCGAGTCGCGGATCTCGCAGCTGCACACGAAGGCCGTGCTGCGCCTGCGCTCGCGCCTCACCAGCGATCAGGTCGACTGACCCGCAGCGCCGCTTCACCGGGGGCGGCGTAGCAGCTGGCGGGTGGTCCGCGTCGTGCGGGGCCCGCTCGGGACCGCTGCTACCCTCGATCGCCGCGTGACCCGCAAGACCATCTCGACATCCCAGGCCTCCGTAGCGTGCGACGTGTGCGGCCGCACGCTGCTGCGCGGCGAGAACTCCGACGTGTTCCTGCACGGCGGGACCCGCCGCACCGTCTGCGAGCTGTGCACCGGTCGCGCCGTCCACGAGGGCTGGATCCGCGAGGGCATCGACGACGCGCTCGGCCGCAGCCCGCGCGAGGGCGCCGCCCGTGGCCTGCTGACGCGGCTGCGCACCCGGCGTGACGGCGGCCCCGCCCCGGCGGCCCGCCGCGGCGGTCGCTCCGGCGACCACGCCGCCGAGCCGCCCGAGGACGAGTGGGACGAGCTGCCGCCGCTGGAGCCGCTGGAGAACACCCGGACGGTCATCCCGGAGCCGATCGTCCGCGACCCCGAGCCGCCCGCGCCCGAGCCGCAGCCCGCCGCCGACCCGTACGCGGAGGCGTTCCACGAGCCCCGCGGCGTGCACGCGGTGCCGACGAACGCCGAGCTGAAGATCGCCCGGGCGCTCGAGGTCTTCAACGCCAGCCAGCACCCGCGCACCGTCTCGGGCGTGGCGCGGTCGCTCGGCGCCCCGATCGTGTCCGCCCGCCCGTCGCAGACCGAGGGCAGCATCGTGTCGGTCGTGGTCGGGTGGGAGCTCAGCTGGTACCGGTACGAGATCGACCTCGGCGACGAGGCCGCCGGGGTGCGCGTGATCGGCCAGGGGGCGGAGCTCGACGAGCTGACGCCCGAGGAGCGCACGCCCAACGCGGCGGCGGACGACGCGGGCGAGTTGCACCGCGTCGCGGGCGTCGCGTAGGTTCCAGCAGCGATGACCGCCGTGGGGAAGGGAAGCCGATGATCTACTGCGTCGTGCCGGAGGCGCTCGCCGACGAGCTCCTGGACAAGCTGACGGCCTACTACGCCGACGACCCGAACGTGAAGGTCATCGTCGACCGGCGCAAGTCCGAGCGCCGCGCGCGCGGCGCGGTCGCCCCCGAGGGCTCGGTCCGCACGATCCGTGACCGTCGCCGGCCGCGCGTGCCGGGCGACTTCCCGCCGCTCGACGCCTGAGCGGCGTGGCGACCGGCGAGGAGCTGATCGCCGCGGCCGCGGCGCACATCCGCGCGCAGTCCGTCGGCGAGGGCTCCGGGCACGACTGGTGGCACGTCCATCGCGTCTGGCAGAACGCGCGCCTGATCGCGCGCGGGGAGGACGTCGACCCGGTGGTGGTCGAGCTGGCGGCGCTGCTGCACGACATCGCCGACTGGAAGTTCCACGACGGCGACCTCGACGCCGGCCCGCGCGCCGCGCGCGCCTGGCTCCTGGACGCGGGCGCGGAGCCCGCGCTCGCCGACCGGGTCGCCGACATCGTCGGCCGGGTCTCCTACAAGGGGGCGGGCGTGCCGGACGACATGCCGTCGCTCGAGGGCCGGGTCGTGCAGGACGCCGACCGGCTCGACGCGATGGGGGCGATCGGGATCGGCCGCGCGTTCGCGTACGGCGGGCACGCCGGGCGGCTGATGTACGACCCGGACGACCCGCCCGTGCTGCACGACACCGCGGAGGCCTACGTGTCCTCCAGCGGGGCGACGCTCAACCACTTCCCCGAGAAGCTGCTGCTGCTCCGCGACCGGATGCACACGGCCACCGGCCGGCGGATCGCGGACGAGCGCCACGCGTTCATGGAGGCGTTCGTCGAGCGGTTCCTGGACGAGTGGCAGGGCGAGGCCTGACCCGGACGTCCGTACGAGCCGGCGCCCGCGACTGGTGAGGCGCGCGGCAGTCCGTCCGTCGACCCCGCGGCGCGCACGTGCATGCGCGCGGGCGTGCGCGTCGATGGAGGGGTGTGCCCGAGCTCGTGATCCCCGACCAGGTCTGGCGCGCCCTCCCGGTGCCGCTGGTCCACGTGACCGCCGACGGCGAGCTGCTCGCCGCCACGCCCGCCTACCTGGCGTGGGCGTCCGCGCATCCCGACGAGGCGGCGCGCGCGCTCGCGCTCGGGAGCCGCAGCGCGTGCGAGCACACACGGTGCACCGACGAGCGCCGGACCGCGACCGGTGGTCGGACCGCGGTCTGGAGCCTCGAGGCCTGGCCGGACCCGTCGGGCTGTGGCGCCGTCGTGGAGCTGCACGACGTGACCGATCTGGCGCTGCGCGAGGAGCGCCTGGAGTCGTGGGCGCGCGCGGAGCGCCACGCCCTGCGGGACGCCGAGGAGGCGGGCCGCGTGCGGCGCCTGGAGGTCGAGGCGCTGGCCGAGAGCCGCGCCGCGCTGCGCGCGTCCCAACGCCGCTACCAGCGGCTGGTCGAGCACCTCCCGGCCGTCGTGTACCTGACGGTGGGCACGAGCGGCGGGCTCGGCGGCCTGGTCGAGTACGCGTCGCCGCAGATCGAGGAGCTGACCGGCTTCCCGGACTGGCGCTGGCTCGGGGCCAGCGACCTGTGGCGCTCGCGCCTGCATCCGGAGGACCGCGACCGGGTCGTCGCGCACGCCGACCGGCCGCTGGAGCCGGGGGACCACCGGGCGATCGAGTACCGGCTCGTGCACGCCGACGGCCACGACGTGTGGGTGCGCGAGGAGCTCGCGGCGGTCGAGGACGGCAGCGGCGCGACCGTGGTGTCGCAGGGCGTGCTGCTCGACGTCACCGAGCGGGTCCTCGCCCAGCAGCAGCACGCGCGTGCCGAGGGCGAGCTGCAGCTGGCGCGCAAGCTCGAGGCGGTCGGGCAGCTGGCGGCGGGAATCGCGCACGAGATCAACACGCCGATCCAGTTCATCGGGGACACCGCGGCGTTCCTCCAGGACGCGCACGAGGACCTCGTCGGGGTGCTGGACCACCATCGTGCGCTGGCGTGCACGGTCGACGAGGCGGCGGTCCGGGCGGCGGAGGAGCGCGTCGACCTCGACGACCTGCGCACGCGCCTGCCGCGGGCCCACGAGCGGATCGCCGACGGGGTCGGCCGGGTCGCGACGATCGTGCGGGCGATGAAGCGGTTCTCGCCCGGCGGACCGTCCGGCGAGCTGGCCCCGGCGGATCTGGACCGGATGCTGGCGGACACGCTGGTCGTGGCCCGCAGCGAGTACCGGCACGTGGCGGAGGTCGTCACCGACCTGGCGCTTGACCGCGAGGTCCGCTGCAGCCCCGGCGACCTCGGGCAGGTGTTCCTCAACCTCGTGGTGAACGCCGCGCAGGCGATCGCCGCGACCGGGCGCGCCGGGGACGGCACCCTGACCGTGCGCACCCGCCGCGAGGGCGAAACCGCGGTGGTGCAGGTCGTCGACGACGGGGTGGGGGTGGACGCGGCGACGCTGCCGCGCGTGTTCGATCCGTTCTTCACGACGAAGGAGGTCGGGGTCGGGACGGGGCAGGGCCTGGCGATCGCCCACCGGATCGTCACCGAGATGCACGGCGGGACGATCACGATGTCCAGCCGGCCCGGGGAGGGCACGTGCGTCGAGGTCCGCCTGCCGGTCGGGGGCCCGCGATGAGCGCCACGACCGACCGTGTGCGGATCGTCTTCGTCGACGACGAGCCGGAGATCCTCGAGGGGCTGCGCGATCTGCTGCGCCGCCGCCGCGACCGCTGGGACATGAGCTTCCACGACGGGGCGGCGGCCGCGTTGACGGCGCTCGACGCCGGATCGGTGGACGTGATCGTCACGGACGTGCGGATGCCGGGCACGGACGGCGTCGCGCTGCTGGAGCAGGTCGAGCGCCGCCACCCCGACGTGGTGCGGATCATCCTCAGCGGTCAGGTGGAGCCGCGCAACGCGACGCGGGCGGGGCTCGTGGCGCACCGGGTGCTCGGCAAGCCCTGCGCGGAGCCGGAGATCGCCCGTGCGGTGCAGGAGAGCCTGGAGGTGCGCGCGCGGCTGCGTGAGGAGGGCCTGCGGCTCGCGGTCACGGGCATCGGTGAGCTGCCGCGCGCCCCGCAGGTCGTGCTGGAGCTCTGCGACGCGCTGGCGCACGACCGCACGGGTGCGGCCGAGCTGGCCCGGATCGCGTCCCGCGACGTGATCCTCACCGCGCGGCTGCTGGGCCTGGTGAACTCCGCGTACTTCGGGGTGCCGCGGACGATCGTGCGACTCGAGGAGGCGATCGCGTTCCTCGGGGTGTCCACGGTCGAGGCGGTGGCGCTGGAGCACGGGGTCCTGACGGTCGCCGGGCCGCGGCTGCCCTCGTCGGCGCTCGAGGCGTTCGAGGCGCACGCCCGGTTCACCGGCCGGATCGCGCGGGACGTCGTCGGTGCCCGCGAGCTGGGCTCGGCGGCGTTCGCCGGCGGGCTGCTGCACGACGTCGGCGCGCTGCTGCTGGCGAGCGCCGACCGCGACGCGCACCGTGCACGCCTGCTGGCCGCAGCCGACGCCGGCCTGGCCCTGCACGAGGTCGAGACACGGGAGCGCGGTGCGTGCCACGCGGCGACGGGCGGGCGGCTGCTCGCCCTGTGGGGCCTGCCGGCCGCCGTCGTCGAGGCGGTCGCGTGCCATCACGCGCCCGACGCGGCGAGCGGCCCGCCGCTGGTCCGGGCCGTCGCGCTGGCGGAGCGCCTGGCGCACCGGCTCGAGGATCCCGGGACGACCGCGATCTACCGGCACGGTGATCCCGCGGTGTGGGGTGCGGACGCGCCGGTCGGGGTGCCCGAGCTGCCGGACGCGCTGACCCGGCTGTGGGCCGAGCTGGGTGGGGCCGTGGCTCCGGAGCGTGCGGCATGAGCGAGCACGATCGCCCGGTCGTCCTCTGCGTCGACGACGAGCCGCAGGTCCTCGAGGCGCTCGGCGACATGCTGCGCCGCAGCTACCGCATCCACACCGCCAGCCAGGGCTTCGAGGGCCTGCGGGTGCTCGACGAGGAGCCGGTCGAGGTGATCGTCAGCGACATGCGCATGCCGGTCCTGGACGGTGCGCGCTTTCTCGGGATGGCGCGCGACCGCGCGCCGGACGTCACGCGGATCGTGCTGACCGGACAGGCGGACGCGGCGGCGGCCGCGAGCGCGGTGAACGACGGTCAGGTCTTCCGCTACCTCACCAAGCCGGTCGCCCGCGACGTCCTGCTGGCGGCGATCGAGGCGGGCGTGCGCCGGCACCGTGAGCGGATCTCCGAGCACCGGGTGCTGCAGGACACGGTCCGCGGCGCGACCGAGGTCCTCACCGAGGTGCTCGGTGCCGCCGATCCGGTGGCGCAGGGCCGCGCGGCACGGCTGACGACCCTGGTGCTCGACGCCGCGCCGTCCCTGGGCCTGACCGACACGTGGACGCTGCAGACCGCGGCCGCGCTCAGCCAGCTGGGGACCTTCGCGCTGCCGGCCGACACCGCCGCCCGGCTGGCCGACAGCCGGGCGCTCGAGCCCGCCGACCGCGACGCGGTCGTCGGCGCGGTCCGTGCCGCGGGCCGGATGCTGCGCCGCATCCCGCGGCTCGACGCGGTCGTCGCGGCGCTCGACCCGCCCTCCGGCGAGCTCGGACCGGCGGCGAGCCTGCTGCGCGGCGCGGTCGCCCTGGACCTCCTGTGCATCGGCCTGGCGCCCGCCGACGCGGTCGCGGTGCTGCGCGCGGAAGGCGCGATCGCCGAGCCGGTGCTCGACGCGCTCGCCGCGGCCGTCGGTGCCCGGCAGGAGTCCTTGCTGCTCGAGCACGGGCTCGCCGAGATCCCCGCCGGCAGCACGATCGCGCAGGACGTGCGGCTGCCCGACGGGACGCTGCTGATCGCTCGCGGCGTGCGCGTGACGCCGGCGATGACCCTGCGCCTGGAGCATCTCGCCGCGCGCCATCGCGGCCTGCGGGCCTACGTGCACGCGCCGTCGCAGGACGAGGACGCGGCGGCCTGACCGGGAGCGGCGACGTGCCTCGGAGCGGTGCCCGCTGATTGACCTCGGGCCGAGGCGTCGGACGCCTTCGCGCCGGCGGAGCTGCACCATCGGAGCCGACGCGAGCGTCCGTGACCGAACGCTCGCCGGCCGGCGTCCGAGAACGCGGCCCCGAGTTTGGGGACCACGTGTTCCGAGCAACGAGAAAGCCCCGCCGGGGCGGGGCTTTCGTCAAGCGGCTGAAGAGACTCGAACTCTCGACCTTCTGCATGGCAAAGCCTCAACCATGACTTGAGGGTTCAGGAAGCCCAGTATTGATGGGGTTGCCTCGGGTTCGATCAGGCTGTCTCAGACCCCTCGGGGACCCGTTTCGGGACCAAATTGGGGACCAAATTTGTGCTTCAGTTTAGGGGCGATGAGCAGGCCGATTGCACCCCGTATGAGCACCGTGAGCGGACACGTGTTCCGCCGCGAGGGCAAGCGCGGGACGGCCTGGTACATGAAGTGGCGGGACGCGAACGGGCAGCACAAGCGCAAGCTCGGGATGGACTGGACGGGGGAGAGCGGCGAGCCTCCGGCCGGCCACCTGCGCAAGCGCGACGCGATCGGGCTGCTCGAGGAAACGCTCGTCGCAGCGCGTCGCGAGGCGCGCGCGATCTACGAGGGCCGCGTCGTCACGGTGAGCCCGTTCGGCGGCGCGCCGTGGGGCGAGGTCGCGCAGGCCTGGCTGGAGTGGCATCGCGCGGAGGGCGACTGGGCGCCGTCGACCCTGCGCAACTACGAGTCGGTGCTGCGGTCCGACGGTCCGCTGATGACCGAGTTCGGCGAGCAGCCAGTGCGCGGGATCGAGCGACGCGAGATTCGCGCGTGGTGGGTGCGCATCCGCGAGTCGCTGTCGCCGCGCAGCGCCAACGCGCAGCTGACGGTCTTCCGCATCGTCGTGAACTGGGGCGACGGCATGGACGAGTTCGCCCCGGTCCCCGATCCGTCGAAGGGCATTCGCAAGGCGCCGGAACCGCCGACGGGCAAGGCTCCGTTCTTCGAGGTCGAGGACGTCCTGGCGATCGCGCGCGCCGCGAAAGCGATCCACCTCGAGCTCTGCGACTGCAAACAGTTCCAGCATCGGGCGGCTGCGAGCCGCTTCGACGAGGAGATCATCACCCTCGCTGCGTTCGCCGGCCTGCGCCGCGCCGAGCTGGTGAGCCTGCGGTGGGAGAACATCGACTTCGACGGGATGACGATCCACGTCAGCGAGAGCATCAGCGCGGGAGAGCGGGCGGTGCCGAAGGGCAAGCGTGTGCGCACGATCCCGATGGCGCCGCAGGTCGCGCAGATCCTCGCGCGCCTGGCGCCCGACGACGCGAAGTGGTCCAACGAGTTGGTCTTCCCGGGGACGGGCCGCGACGACAAGCTCGACATCGACGCGCTGTCCGCGCGGTTCTGCAAGGCGCGCGACTACGCCGGTGTGACGAGGCGCAAGCCGCGCGGCAACAAGATGGTGCTGCTGACCTTCCACGACCTGCGGCACACGTTCGCCAGCGTGCTCGCGCGCGACCCGAAGATCGCGCCGCTCGAGATCCAACTCGCCGCCGGCCACGCGAGCTTCGTCACGACCGAGCGCTACATGCACCTGCGCCCGCGGCGCGACGACGCCAAACGGTTCGGCAACGCGTTCGCCGCGGCGATGGCCCCGGAGCACGACGAGGTGGAGGCGGCATGACGCGGTTGGCGGTCCCCGACTTTCGTAGTACGTTTTGACGGTCGACATCCATCAGGCGGTCCGCAAGCACGGGATCGCCGACGCGGACGTCGAGCACGCCATGGCCAACGCGATCGCCACCGACGAGCAAGACAACGACGCCCGCCTCTACACGGGCCGGCGCGCGACGGCCGACTGCTCGAGGTCGTCGCCCTCGATCGCGGCGACGGGACGTACCTGGCGTTTCACGCGATGCCGATGCGCGCGAAGTACCACCGACTCCTCCCGGGAGCCTGACCATCGCTGAGCCCAAGTACGGCAAGACGAAGTCCGGAACGCCGATCACCGACGAGCTGATCGGGAAGCTCGCCGCGGACGCCGAGAAGGGCTACGACGTCGACGAGACCCTCGAGCGGCGGCGCGGTCGGCCGCCGATGGGGACAGCCGCAGCGACCGTCGAGTCCGTGCGGCTGGACCCGGAGCTGCGTCGGGCCCTTGCGGAGCGCGCCGAGCAGGACGACGCGACGACCTCGGCGGTCATCCGTGAGGCGCTGCGCCGGTATCTCGACGTCGCTTAGCCGCTCGCATTTCGCGGATCGGCTCGGTGAGGAGCGAGATATCCGCATCGGTCGCACTCCGGGCGGGCAGCTCCCATGCAACGAGTCGGGCGGAAGACTCGTCGGCACTGAGGCGCTGAGCCAGCTTTCCGTCCGGCCCTAGGAATGTCCGCGGACGTGGCTACGGTTTCCGGGTGACCGACGGAGCGGCAGCCCAGGCAAGCGAGCGGGAACTCGTGCTCATTGAGTTCGATCGGTTGAATCGCGATCAGAAGTACGACTTCGCGAAGACGATCTCTGGTCTCTCTGTGTCGAGGCGCTCGAAGGCCGACGAGCTCGAGAACGCCGTGCGAGAAGGCCTGCGCAACGCGAAGGTCGACTACGCGAAGCTTGTGCGGTTCGTTGCCGAGCAGGCTTTCCTCGGGCGTCAGCATGTGTGGCCGTCGACCGTTCCTTCCACGGTCAACGACCTCTGGAAGGATCCAGCCGAGGTCCGTCGCAAGCTGACTGCGGACGGCCACGACGTTCTAGGCATGGACGAACCGATCGCTGCCCCACGCGATCTGTCCCTCGCGTCGGTCAGCCACGACGGCACGGTCTTCGAGATCACCGCCGCGGGCCGGCGCACGACACGCCGTCGTAACCACGATGAAGAGGCCCGCCTGCAGTCGCAGGTGGCCGATGGTATGACCGCGGTGGTCTACGAGACGATTCAGATCCGCGCATGGGTGCGGCTACGTTGGAACGTGCTGAGCGGGACCGCGGACCTGCACATCGGCCAGCTCGGCCGCGACAGCGACTACGGCGAAGTCCTGACCCAGTTCCTTGACCTGCTGCCGTGGTTGCCGTTCGGCCACTTCGTGCCGCTCGCGCTTTCCTCCGTTGTTCATAAGCTCCACGTGCAGGCCGAAACTGAGCAGAACGGCGGCGTCAAGGGCGAGACCCGGCTGCAGGGCGTCAACTACGACACCGGCGGAGTCCGGTCCACGCATCGCTCGCGCGCAAGCGATCAGAGCGTCGTCGCTGATCACGCCGACGTCGTCAACGCGCTCGCCCTCCTCCGTAAGCACGGGGTCGCCGCGCGTGGCAACTGCTGGTGGCGCCCGAACGGCGAGGGTGGCATCCCAGCCGCTGCCGTGCTGCGGTTGGAACTGCACACTGACATCGCGGCCGAGTACGACCGCGTCAACCTCAAACGACCGGTCTCCGCTGATGAACTCGAGTTCCTTCTCGCTCGCCTCCGAGCGCTTGCGATCTGACGGCCTGGCACCCTCCGAGGAGATCGCGAAGGTCGAGGGCCACCTCGACTCCCGCACCCAAGGGCAGCCGATCGAGGCAAGCGAGGTCGCCCGGCGCTTGCGCATCGGTGAGGACACGACCACCCGCATCCTCGAAGGCCATGTGACGTGTGGCACCTTGTACTCCCGCCACCACGCCAAGTGCCCGCGATGCTCAACCTTGCACCCGCTAGACGAGTTCCGTCACAAGCGTGATTCGGGAGACGACTACTCGTGCACGTCTTGCGACGCTGACCTCCTCGATCCGGAGAAACCCAGCACCGAGGTCGCCGCCTACTACTTGCGCTGACCCGTAACAAAGCTTCCTCGCCGCTCCACCGCGCCGGTAGGTTCGCGTACCCCTCGCCGTGACCTTGCCCCCCGACACCAACCCGACTCCACTCCCTGGCCAGGACTTCGCCCACCTCGGGCTCACCTTGCTGCGACGCCTCGGCGTCAATGGCATGGAGCCCGCGCGCGAATCCTCGCTGCTCGCCCTCCTGCTTCCCGACGTGGGGCGGGGCAGCTATCCGACGGCCCTCCTGCGGGGTCTCACGCTGCCCGACGGACGCGTACCACCGAGTACTGAGGCTGACGAGGCACGGTGGCTTGCCGATCACCTGCACCTCGAGGGACTCGCACGCCTAGACGGGCCGCTAGGCGCCCTTTGGCAGAACGCCTGTCAGTTCGCGGAGGTCGACGCGGACCGGGCCCGGGTCGACCCAGACGCGTTGCTGGTGAGCCTGCCGTCGCTTGCGCGAGACGAGGACTACATAGATTTCGCCGAGGACCTCGCAGCGGCGCTCACGATCCGGGCGACGTAGGCGCCGAACCGGCGGCTGTGCCGAGGGCCGTCGCGAGTTCGTGGGCGACAGCCAGGGCTTCCGCTACCGCTTCTGCGCTCGCGGCGTTGGAGGAGACGGACTCCACCGCGGCTGACAGCAGCTCGAGACGCCGGCGGTGAGTCTGTGCCCAGTTCCAGGCTGCGTTGGCGTCGCGGATGCCGACCTTGCGCAGCCTCGCTACAAGGTCCCGGACGACCGGCGCAAGCTCCGCCTCGGCGGTGGGGTCATCGAGCGCTGTCTGGATCTCGGTGACGGTGCCCGGGGTGAGACCGAAGGCCCGCAGTTGCTGCGCCGGGCCTAGCGCGGAGTTCCAGATCTGCAGCAGGAGGGCCTCGTCTGAGATGCCGGCGACTGGTGGCGGCTGCGCTCCAGGTTCGGCGGCGGCCTCGAGCTGGTCGGGGATGCCAAGTAGCACGCTGCGGTGAGTCTCCAGTTCTCCCTCGACACGCAGCTGGCGGCGCTTGAACTTCGCGAAGCCGGGGACCTCGATCTCGTCGAGGAAGGGGAACAGCAGACCGAGTCCGACGAGGATCACGGGAAGCAGGACGGTGACCGTAGGCGGCGCACATTTCGTGGTCTCGACGTCCTTCGCCGTCGTGACCTCGCACGGCTTCAGCCCGTCTACGTACTGGCTGAGACCGAACCAGACTGCTGAACCGATGATGACCACCCCGCCCACGAAGCCCAGGGTCCAGTGCCACCACGGACGCCCCGCGTCGCCGCCCGCTTGCTTTTTCCCCGTTTCCTTCGTCACCGCTGCAGCCTCGCATCCCTACCGGACCATCTGGAAGCAAGCAGTACCTCCGTACTCGGCGCAAGGCGTTCGTCGGTCATGAGTCTCAGGTCGCCTCCAGGACCACGCTTGCGCCGACGCCGCTCCCTCGACCGTGGTCACCTGACACGACGGTGCTGCTCGGCGCGGAGAGCAGGAGCCTCGCCTGTGTCCCCGTGGGCTAGGGGCGCTGGCTGTGGTCGATGCGGTTGCCGTTGGCGTCGTACCAGATGGTTCCGAACTCGGCGGCGATCCCGGGGACGGAGAAGCGGTAGACGTTGTCACGGACGGGGACGGTGACCTGGCGCTTGCGGCGGAGATTGACGGTGACCTTCGCGACGCCGTCGGGGACGACGGTCGCGTAGTGGGTGCGGGGTCCGTTGACGTAGTCGATGGGCGCGTTGCTGATCCGGCCGGGACCGATGCCGGTGCGGATGCCGGTGGTGCGTAGCGCTTCGGTGGTTCCGCAGGTGCCGCCGCCTTGGAGGCCGCCGGGGAGCCGGATGGTCTTGTTGCCGCTGGTGAAGGTCTGGGGGCGGGTGTAGGAGAACGTCTGTAGGCAGAGGACGTCTTCGGATCGGATGTTGGGCAGGTTCGGCTCGTCCGGTCCGGTGCGCTGTGCCGGGATGAGGATGGTGGCGGAGCGGGCGCTTTGGTGGATGACGCGGATGGCGTCGACGTGGACGCCGTCGACGGTCGAGCGGTCCATGCGCTTGAGGGCTTGCTCGACGATCGGTCCGCGGTCGGCGTCGGTCTGCGGGCGACGCAGCACGGCGAGCATGGCGAGCTGCTCCGCGGGAACATCGGAGGTCGACGGGCGCGGGCGTTCGCCCTGATCGGGTGATCCGAGCTGCGGGCGCCAGCCGCCCACGGTCGCTGCTACCGCAGTCCCGCTCACCGCGACGGCCACGCCGACGAAGAGCCCCGTCCGCCGAGAGAGGCGAATCGTTCCGCGCCGGCGCGAGGATCGGCCGACGGCGGGGGAACGCCCGGCGCGCTCGTACGCCGTGTCGAGCCGCTCCTGCGTACTGGGGGGCGGCTCGAGGTCGGGGAGTTCGGGGTAGGCGGCGCGGAGGCGATCGAGATCGTGACCGGTCATGAGGAACTCCGTTGCGGCGTCGATGTGGGATGAACGTGCTCGGGCGCGGCGAGGGCCCGGGTTAGGTGCGCGCGAGCGCGATGCAGGCGCGAACGGACGGTTCCGACCCGGACGTCGAGCACGGTCGCGATCTCCTGGTAGGTGAGGTCAGCCCAGGCGTGGAGGAGCAGCGCCTCGAGTTGCTCGTGCGGGAGCTGCCGCAGGACGGCTTCGAGGGCGGGATCGGTGGGAAGCGCTGGAGGGGCTGCATCGCCGCCTTGACTGAGATCCAGCGACGGGTCACGCGTTCGGCGGGCGCTACTGCGGGCGTGATCGCGCAGGAGGTTCGTCGCGATCTGAAAGAGCCACGCCCGCACGCCGTGGCCCTGATCGCGGAAGGTCGCGCGCGCGGCGAACGCGCGAAGGAACGTCTCGGCGGCGAGGTCCTCCGCGACGGCGAGATCGCGGGTTCGCGCTGCCAGGTATCGGCGGATCGCGGCATGGTGCCGGACGAACAGCGCGTCGAAGGCGGTCGGCTGTGTGACCGACCGCTGAAGCATCTGGATGTCGTCCCGGTCGGTCATCAACTTGTTGCAACGCTCGAGCCGGGCTTTCGGTTCCCAACCCGTGGCTCGCGAGCGCGGACCCTGCCCACGCGTCAGGGAGCGATTGCGGTCTCTCAAGACAATGCGGCTGCGGCTCGCGGAATCTAGCTCGGCATATGGGGACCGTCAGGAACTGGATTCGCGGAAGCGGGCGTTGATCGCCTCCAAGCGGTAGCGAGCCGGTGGGTTCTCGTGGTGGCGCGTCACAAAATACGCCCGCGTCCGTACGAATCGTTGTGGGTAAGCGGCGACTAGCTATTCAGCGCGACGAGGACCTGCTCGCCCGGGCGGCGGACGGCGATGTCGAGGCGTTCGGTGTGTTCTACGACCGGCATTTCGGCTCGGTCCTGGCCTTCGTGCGGGGCCGTGTCCGAGATGGCGAGCTCGCTTTCGACCTCACGGCGGAGACGTTCGCGCGGATGCTCGCGTCCTTGAGTCGATTCGACGAACGCAAGGGTTCCGCGCTGTCGTGGGCGTTCACGATCGCGAGGAACCTCCTCGTCGACGCGTATCGCACTCGCGAAGTCAGTGACGAAACTCGACGCCGGCTCGGCATGGAGCCCCTGGATCTTTGGGACAGGGATCTTGAACGTCTAGAGCGCGTCTGCCTGAACCAGCAGGCGACGCTGGCGGCTGGCCTCGCGGGGCTTCCGCCCGAGCAGGCTGCGGCCGTCGTCGCCAGGGTGATCGACGAGCACGCCTACGAAGACATCGCGCGTGAACTGCGTTGCTCGCCCAGCGTCGTGCGTCAGCGCGTGTCACGCGGACTACGCACCCTGCGCGCCGGCCTGAAGGAGCACCGATGAAGCGAGACCCCCAAGACCGACTTCGCGCCGAGCTCCTGCGAGCCGCAGCAGCGCAAGCTCCACGCAAGGCCACGTGGTGGCGCTGGGGCCTAGGCCCCCTTGCCGCGGTCTTCGCGATCGCGATCGCAGGGGTAGCGGTCGCCGGGGTCCTTGGGGTGGCGGCCCCAGACGATCCTGACGATCCGCCACTGCGCTCGAAGACGATTACGGTTCCGGCACGCGAACTGTCTCCAGCTGTCCGTCGGCGGTACCAACAGCAACGCAACGCGCAGGCGCCCATCACCGACGCCAAGAGATTCTTTGCGGTCCTGCGCAACCCCACAAGAGCCGACCGCGTCCGTCGCCCGAAGTACACCTACGTCCGCGGCTACCGCGGCGCAAGAGGTGCCATCTACCTGCGCGCCACCGATCGCGAGACCTGCTGGCTCTACCAGCGCAAGACGACGAGTCGCGGCTTCAGCACCAGTTGCCACCCGACAGCCACCATCGGCAAGCGTGGTGGCTTCATCGTCGAACAGTGCAACAAGAGCGCCGCGCATCCGCAACACCGTCGACTCGCCGGGATCGTGCCTGATGGAGTCAAAAAGGTCACAGCGAGCCGCGCCGGAGTCGAGCAGGCGCGCGCCAGCGTGAGCCGCAACAGCTTCGTCCTCGCCACCGACGAGCCGATTGACACCGTCCAGATCGGCAAGGCCAAACACCGACTTCCGCCGGTGGGCTGTTGAACTTCGCGCGCCGGCCCGGAGTAGCAGCGTCCCCTTAGCCGCCTGCCAGCGAGCGTGGGGTCAAGAACTTTGCTCGCCGGACGGTCACAAAGCACGGCCGCGGGATAAGTGAGGAGAGATGGACCCGGCATCTGGGAATGACACGAGCGCGGTCCTGCTGCGTGGCGACGCTCGCGACTTCGCCAGGTTCTACCGTCGGCATGAAGACGCGGTCCTGTCCTTCTTCCTGCGACGCACCGGGAGTTCCGAGTTGGCTGCGGATCTCACCGCGGAGACGTTCGCTCGAGCGCTTGAGGGACGGCAGCGGTTTGACCCAGCCCTCGGGGACGTCGGTAGCTGGCTCTTCGGCATCGCCCGGAACCTGCTCGCCTTGAGCCTCAAGCGCGGCCGCGTCGATGACGAGACACGGCGCCGGCTGCAGATGGAGCCGCTGGTTCTGGACGACGGGGCGCTGGCGCGTATTGACGAGTTGAGCGAGACCGCCGCCATTGAGGCGCTTGGCGAGTTGCCGGAGGACCAACGTCGCGCCGTCACCGGCCGAGTGCTGCAGGAACTCAGCTACGACGACCTGGCGGAAGAGCTGCGGTGCTCAGAGAGCGTCGTGCGCCAACGCGTCAGCCGCGGCCTGCGCGCCCTCCGCCAGCGATTGGAGACCGACCGATGAGCCGTCTTCCCGACCTCGAACACCAGCTCCGGCGCGCAGCCGAACGGCTCGAACTCGCGCCTGCGCCCCGCGCTCGCCGTAGGACCGCGCCGCTCCTAGCCGGTTTCGCAGCGCTCCTGGTCGCCGGAGGCGCGACCGCTGCCGTGACAGGCGTGCTCGATACCGGTGACCCCGTTCCACAAGAGTCCAAGAACGACGCTGTCGGCGAGTTGAAGCCTGGATCGAGCGTCGTCCTCTCACTGCGGGTACCCGACCCCGATGGCGGCCCGCCCTGGGGAATTGCGGTCTTCGACGCGACGCGTGGGTCAATCGCTGGGAGCCAAGTGCCGGCGGCCGGCCCGATCCGATGCGTTCGGCGCGCGCGGGTGCAGGACGGGAAGCTTGGCGTGGTCGGCCGCGACGGGCTGTTCAACAACGACGGCAAATTCCACCCGCAGCCCGAACTGGCGTCGAGCACAGGACACTGCTCCGGAACGTTCGCCGACGGCCAGCTCTTGTTCTCCGCCGGCGGCGCCCCGACACCGGCCAGTGGCTACAGCGGCTCGATCGAAACGCCGATCGGCGGCTGCCTGCTATTCCGCCCCAAACGCGCGACATCCTCACCGGAAACACGGCGTCGTCTACGCGGCAAGCCGCTCTGCGACCAAAGCGGACGACGCATCGTCAAGTACGGCTTCGCAGGCCGCCAAGCAGTCAAGGTCACGATCAGCAACCGTCGGATCACCCGCTCAATGAAGCCCGGCCCCGACGGAGAATTCCTATTCGTGCTGCGCGCAAGCGATGCCGGCACTCAACAAGTCGGTCTCAAGGTCACCTACCGCAACGGCCTGACGTGCAGCAGCGGCGACTGGTTCGGACGCATACGCCCGGGACACCGGCGTCCGAAACAGGGCTGCTCACCACCTCCCGGGTTCTAACAGTCGCAAGCGCGTCGCTCGGCGAGGCGGGTCCCAGCGGGACTACCCCCGCGCGTCCTGCGCTTCTGTCTCGCGCGAGATCCGCAAGCGTGATGCCGCTGATTCGCGGCACCACGCGTTCTGGCGAAGGGCGTGGGCTCACGCTGCTCGTTGTTGGTTGATCCAGTGCAGGAGGTCGGCTTTGATGAAGCGGATGTGGCGGCCGACGTGGATGTGGGGGAGTCGGCCGTCGCGGGTTGCTTCGTAGACCCATGAGGTTCTGACGGAGAGCAGCTTGGCTGCGTCTTCGGCGTTCATGAGCGGCTCGTCGAATGGGAGTTCGGGCTGCTCGTAGTCGTCAGGGTTGCGCGGGGGCATGTGGTGCTCCTTCTGGTTGGGTCGGGGGTGGGTTAGAAGCCGAGGTCTGGTCCGAGGTCGTCGTTGAGGTCGGGGGTCGGCAGCTCGCGGCCGAGCCCGGGGCTTCGGTGGTCGTCGAGGTCGGGTAGGGGGTCGCGGGCCGGGGTGAGGGGTGGGGCTTGGCGTGGCGGTCGTTCGGCGAGGTCGGCTTCGTTGTCGGTGAGCAGGCCGATCTGGGTCTCGACGTTGCGTTGGGCGATGGCGAGGCGTTCGTCGAGGTCTTGGGCGTCGCTGCGGCGGTACCAGGGTGTGGCGTCGCGCTGGGCCTGCAGCTGGTCGCGCCACTGCGCGGCGTCCTCGAGTCGCGCGAGGAGTCGGTCGTGTTTGTGTTCGCGGTAGTCGCGCCGTACCTGCGTCAGCGCGAGGTGTTCGGCGCGGCTGCTCTCCAGCGCGTCGGTGACGGCCCGGGCTGCGTCGCGATCGGCGGAGAGTGGGGCGGGGGCGTCGTTGAGGAAGGCCGGCGACCCGGACAGGTAGAAGCGGGTGGCGTCTCGGTGGCGGCTGAGGGCGGTGTAGCCCCATTCGCGGTAGAGCTCGTCCGACCCGAGGACGTAGGTGCGGTCGACGGTCGCGCCCTGGGCTCGGTGGGCGGTCATGGCGTAGCCGTGGTCGAGGTGGCCTTTGGAGTTCCCCCGCTTTGATGGACATCTGATGGCTGTGCCGTTTGGCGCAGCGGGAAGGATGTTCAGACGTGC